>NZ_JBVITE010000082.1:0-28964 GCF_055575155.1 Kitasatospora sp. NPDC034533 | reverse complement strand
CCCCCACCCCCCCCCCCCCCCCCCCCCCCCCCCCCCCCCCCCCCCCCCCCCCCCCCCCCCCCCCCCCCCCCCCCCCCCCCCCCCCCCCCCCCCCCGGTGGTACCCGTACTGCCGCTGGACCGGTCCGGTCAGTCGGGTCGGACTGACCGGACCGCTCGCACCAGTCTCCTGGTCAGATGCAGTACGGGCGGGTGCAGGACCCCTCGCACGAGATGCTGATCAGGGCTTCCTCCTGCTCGCCGACCTCGGTGGCGACCAGGTCCTGCACGTCGAGGTCGAACAGCTCCTGCATGTCGTTGGCCATAAGGGCCTCCCTTCGTCGGTGCCGCGACTGGCCGCGGCGGACTGCAGCGGACGTTAGGCACTTGTGCGGGCCCCGACAATGACCGCGCACGGATGAATAGACGAATTCAGCCAACTCTTGGTGACTTTTGATCGACCATGGACAGTTTTCGATCACCGAGATAGAACGAGCCGACGGAGCCACGCGAGACGGCGACGACCCGGCGACGGCGACGCCACGGCAGGACGAGACCACAGCGCAGCGAAACGAAGCACGGCGACACGAAGCACGGGGGCACGGTGGGCAGGAAGACGCACGCGGCAGGTCAGGACGCGCTCTTCACCGCGACCGGTCCCGTCCTGTTGCGGGCACCCGCGCTGGCCCGCTCGCACCGCCACACCGCCGGACCCGACGAGGACGCGCTCGCGGCCCACCTCGCGGAGGCCGCCGCCGACCCGGTCCTGTGCGAGGCGATCGAGGTCTCCAGCCCCTCCCTGGCCGACCTGCTGCGCCAGACCGCCGACGGCAACCGCCGCCCCGCCGCCCTGCGCCGCGCGGCCGAGGCCGTCGGCCGCTACCGACTGCGGATGGCCACCCGCCCCACCCCCTTCGGCCTGATGGCCGCCGTCGCACCGGCGCGCTTCGGCACCCGCGCCGAGGTCCGCTGGGACGGCGCCGAACGCCGCGCCTTCCGTCCCGACCTCGGCTGGCTCCTCCCGCTCCTGGACCGGCTGCGCACCGACCCGCGAGTGCTGCCCGGCCTGAGCCTGGCCGCCGACCAGCAGATCAGCCCGCGCGGCGACCGGCTCGTCCTGCCGTACCTGCCCGAACGGCGCACCGCCGCCGGCCCGGGGTCAGTCACCGGCGCCGAGCCCGCCGCCGACGCGGCCGCACAGCCCGTCACCGAGCGGACCGTCCGCGCCACCGCCGTCGTCCGCGCCGCCGTCCGGCACGCCGCCGACCCGCTGAGCCACGCCGACCTGCTCGCCGCGCTGGCCGCCGACTTCCCCGCCGCCCCGGCCGAGGCGATCGCCACGCTGGTGCGCACCCTGGTGGTCCAGGGCTTCCTGCTCACCGACCTCACTCCCCCGCCGGACTGCACCGACCTGCTCGGCCACGTCCTCGACCGGCTGCCGGAGAGCCACCCCGTCCACGCCGAACTCGCCGCCGTACGGGACCTGTTGGCACAGGCCGCCGCCCTGCCGCGCGGGCAGGCCGGCCCCGTGCTGCGCGAGGCGCGCCGGCGGATGACCGGCCTCGCGCCCGCCGACCGCCCGCTGCACGCGGACCTCGCGCTGGACGCCGAGGTGGTGCTGCCCGATGAGGTCCGCACCGACCTGGAGCACACCGCCACCCTCCTGTGGCGGCTCTCCCCGCCGGCCACCGCCCCCGAGCACCTGCGCGCCTACCACGCGGAGTTCGTCGAGCGGTACGGCACCGACAGCCCCGTACCGCTCACCGACGTACTCGACCCCGACACCGGGCTCGGCCCGCCCGCCGGCTACCGGCGCCCGGCCGGCGCGCGCGGCGCGGCCAACCCGCGGCCCACCCGCGCCCGCACCGACGCCGACGCCGCCCGCGACCGGGTGCTGGCCGAACTCGCCGCCGGAGCCCTCGCCGACCGCGAGCCCGGCGGCCCGCTGCCCGAGGTCGTCCTCGACGACGCGTTGCTCGCCCGCCTGGCCCCGTCACCGGAGCGGCCGGACTCCGCCGCCGACACCCCGCCCGCCTCGCTGGAGCTGTACGCCGAACTCACCGCCGACTCCCTCGAAGCCCTGAACGCCGGGCGGTTCCGCCTCGTGCTCTCCCCCACCGCCGGCAGCGACCGGGCCGGCGCCACCTTCGGCCGCTTCGCCGCCCACCTCGCCGGCGCGGGCACCGGCGGCGACGCGAACAGCGAGGCGAAAGGCGCCGCGGCGGGCGGCGCCGCCCTGCTCGCCGCTGCTGCCGGCACCGGGCCCGACGCCGGTGAGGCCCCCGACGCCGACGACGTCCCCGACACCGGCGAGCCCCCGACACCGGCCAAGTCCTCGACGCCCACTTGGAGTTCACCCCCTACCGCCCCCGCCACGCCAACATCGCCCTCACCCCCCGCTGGCTCCCCCACCGCGTCACCGTCAGCGCGTTCCCCGACCCCGGCGGTCCCACCACCCTCCCGCTGGACGACCTCGTCGTCCTCGCCGACGCCGAACGCCTCGCCGTCCACTCCCGCAGCCTCGGCCGTGAGATCCGCGCCACCGCCCACCACGCGCTCAACCTGCGCACCGGCGCCCCCAACGCGGCCCGCTTCCTCCAGGAGGTCGCGCTCACCGGCCAACGCCCCTGGCAGCCCTGGGACTGGGGCGCCGCCTCCGGCGCCCCCGCCCTGCCCCGCGTCCGCCGGGGCCGGGTGGTCCTCGCCCCCGCCGCCTGGCGCCTCACCGCCCCCGTGCCCGGCCCCGACACCCCGTACGAGCAGTGGGCCGACGGCCTCGACCGCTGGCGCCGCCGCTGGGGCGTGCCCGCCGCCGTGCGCCTGCTCAGCGGCGACCAGCGGATCAGCCTCGACCTCGACAACCCCTGGCACCGCCGCCTGCTGCACAGCCGTTCCCGCTCCGCCCAGCCCACCGTGCTCCAGGAGGACCTCACCAGCGACGGGGACACCGGCTGGCTGCGCGGCCCCGGCGGCGCCCACAGCACCGAGATCGTCGTCCCGCTGCGCCGCACCGCCCGCGCGGCAGCCCCCTCGGCCTCCTCAGCGCGCCGGCCGCTGCCCGCCGCCCACCCCCGTACGCCCGAACTGCCCGGCGGCCCCTGGCTGTTCGCCCGCCTCTCCGCCGCCGAGGCCCGCCACGACGAGATCCTCGCCGACCGGCTGCCCCGCCTGATCGCCGCACTGCCCGGCTCGGTGGACCGCTGGTTCTTCGTCCGCTACCGCGACCCAGCGCCCCACCTGCGGCTGCGCTTCCACGGCGCCCCGTCCGACCTCGCCGCCGACCTGTTGCCGGCCCTCCACGACTGGGCCCACGACCTGCGCCGCGCCGGCCTCGCCGCCGACCTGCGCCTGGACGGCTACCTGCCGGAGACCGACCGCTACGGCGGCCCCGCCGCCCTCGCGCACGCCGAACGCGTCTTCCACGCCGACAGCCTGGTCGCCCTCGCCGCCCTGCGCCTGGCCCGCGCCGCCCGCACCACGCCCGGTGAACTGCTCGCCGCCGTCAACCTCACCGCCACCGCCCGGGCGTTCCTCGCGGCCCGCCCCACCCCGCCGCCCGTCGGCGCCTGGGTCGCCACCACCTACCCCAAGTCCGAACAGCACCACCAGGCCTTCCGCGCCCACCGCGCCGCCGCGCTGCGCGCCATCGGCCCGGACGGCCCCACCACCCCCGCCGGCGGCCTGCTGCCCGCCGACCCCGCCCTCACCGCCGCCTGGCAGCAGCGCGCCGCCCGCCTCGCCGACTACGCCTCCCACCTCGCCCCGCCCGCCGCCGGCCCGGCCCTCACCTCCCTCCTCCACATGGGCCACAACCGCCTCGTCGGCATCGACCGCGAAGCCGAACGCCGCGCCTACGCCCTCGCCCGAGGCGCCCTGGAAGCCCACCGCGCCCGCACCGCCGCCCCGAACGAGGCCCGATGACCCCCGCCGAAGTCCTCCGGGCGGTCACCGCCCGACTCACCCGCCCCACCACTCCCGAGACCGCCATCACTCCTGCCACCGCCCCCGGCCTGGGCGCCGGCCCCGCCGGTGCGGCGCTCGCCCTCGCCGTCCTCGCCGGCCAGGACGCGGAGCTGCGCCGGGCCGCGCACGAGCGGCTCGCCGAGGCGGTCCGGGCCCCCGGCGCGATGCGCGGCGGCGGCCTGTACTCCGGCGCCGCCGCCGTGGCCTTCGCCGCCCGCACCATGGCGCGCGCCCCCGGCGAGTACCGGGGGCTGCTGGACGCGCTGGCACCCCGGGTCGCCGAATCCGCCGCCGGGCGCGCGGCCGCGCTGCGGGCCGACCTCGCGGCGGGGGCCGGGCTGCGGGCACACACCTTCGACACCGTCTCGGGCGCGGCCGGTCTCGGCCGGCTGCTGCTGGACCTGGACCCGGACGGGCCCACGCTGGCCGGGGTGCTGACCGCCCTGGTCGAGCTGGCCGCGCCGACCGGCGGACCGCTGCCGCGCTGGTGGACGGCGGGCGGGCCGGGGCTGCCCGGCGCGGACCCCGACCACCCCCGCGGCCACGTCAACCTCGGTCTCGCGCACGGCATCCCGGGCCCGCTCGCGCTGCTGGCCCTGGCCCGGTCGCAGGGCGTACGGGTGACCGGCCAGGACGAGGCGATCGAGGCGCTGGCCCTCGCGCTCGCCGCCCACCGGCTGCCCACCGGCGGCTGGCCGATGACGGTGCGCGTCGAGGACATGGAGGAGGGCAGGCCGCCCGCCGACGCCCCGACCCGGGCGGCCTGGTGCTACGGCACCCCGGGCGCGGCCCGGGCGCTCTTCCTCGCCGGGACCGCGCTGGGCCGCGACGACTGGCGAGCCACCGCCGTCACCGCCCTCGCCGACGCCCTGGCCGAGCCCGCCGGCTGGCACCTGGCCGGCGCCGGGCTCTGCCACGGCACCGGCGGCCTGCTGCGGATCGTCCAGCGGACGGCCGAGGACTCCGGCTCCACCGCCCTGGCCGCCCACCTGCCCGCCCTCGCCGAGGCCACCGCCCGCGACCTCACCGCCGCCCTCGCGGCCGACGAGCCCGCCACCCTCCTGGAGGGCACCGCCGGCGCGGCCCTCGCCCTCCACGCCCACACCCACCCCACCACCGCCACCCCGGCCTGGGACGCCTTCCTCCTCCTCGCCTGAGCCCGCCCCGGAAGAACCGCGAGGAAAACCGCGAGGAAGGCGACGGGGAAACGGCACGGAAACACGGCGCGGAAACACGGAAGGCCCCCGGCGACCAGCGGTCGCCGGGGGCCCTGAAAATCGGCCGTGAACTCAACCTTTCCCGGTTCGGCTACCAGGGCAGTTCGGTGGCGTCACCGAACAGGATCCGGTAGAGCGGCCCGTCCTCCGGCTCCTCGTCCGGAGGGATCCTGAAAGGCACGGTGATTTTCGACTCCTCGGCCGAGAGGAGGTGGAATCCCGATTCCTTCAGGATCCCGACGATCCGCGCCCCGATCGGGTCGTCCGTCTCCACGACCGCGGTCGAGACCACGTCCGGGAGGAAGACCCCGGCCCTGTCCACCCGGATCACCATGGCGAACGGGCCCACCATGGAGAGCTGCACCAGCCACTTGCGCCGCCGCCCGCCGTCGACCTCCAGATCGAAGCAGACGCAGTCGTCGAGGTTGGTGCGGTCCTTGACCCGGGCGATCGCCGAGATCCTGCGGATCGGCTCGGCGTAGGGGTTCCGCTCGTAGCACTCGCCCACGAAGGAGAAGTCCGGGTTCGCGAGGTCGCCGTACGCGCTCGACGCCCAGGCGGACCAGTCGTCCGGTCCGTCAGCCTTTTCCACCGGGATTCCCGCCATTCCACTCGCCGTTCGTCGTCCGTCATTCTCGTTCGCCATTCGCGACACGGCTTACTTCCGGTACGGCGACCCGTGAATTTTACCCTTCTTGGTGGTGACGCGCACGACCCGCTGGAGTTCGCCGTGCATTCCGCGGCCGACCGGGAAGGGCATCTTGAACTTCCGCTCGTTGCCCGCGCCGCCCGTCTTGCGGCCGAACGCGTTGGCGAACCTCGTCAGCCGGTCGGCGTGCTTGCTGCTGAGCCAGGTGGACGTGGGCTTGTTGGCCTTCATCCGGTTGAGGTAGTGCGAGCTGCCCAGGATGTGGCCCTGCTGCTGCTGGAAGTTGATCGGCATCTTGTACCGCGCCCTCGCCTCCTTGACGGCCACCTTGGCCGCCTGGATGGTGCGGGACGCCTTGACCGCCTTGACCGCGACCGACGCCGCCTTCACGACGACGGCCGCTCCGACCGCCGCCGCCACCACCGTGACGGCCATCTCGGCCGCCTTCCCCCAGTTGCCGCTGGCGGCGTAGGAGACCGTGGAGACCGCCGCCGCGATCGAGCCGATCGGGCCGGGGACCACCGTGGAGACGACCTCCGCCACCTTGGCGACGACCTCCACCGACTTCTTCAGCCACTTGGGCATGCCCCAGTTGCCGTCGAGGTCGGTGCAGTTGACCGGGTCGCCGGTGCAGTAGTCGTACGGGCTGGCGTTGCCGCCGGGGACGGGGTCGATCTGCAGGAACCGGCCGAGGGCCGGGCTGTAGAGGCGGGCGCCCATGAGGATGTCGCCGTCCTGGGCCTCCGCGGAGCGCTGCTTGCCGCCGAGCCAGCCGTAGCGGACCGCCTCCTGGCCGTCCTGGGGGATGCCGAACTCGTCGAAGTCCAGCACCACCGGGCCGGCCAGGCCGGTGTCGGTGGTGACGACCACCGACCCGAACAGGTTGGTCAGCTGGAGCCGGACGTCGCCGGATTTGCCCGTGGTGGCCACCAGGTCGGCGTCCGGGCCCGAGACGTTGCGGGTCAGGGTGCCCTGGACGGTGTCCTCGACGGTCCAGCGGACCTCGTCGGAGTCGTCCCCGTAGTGGTTCAGCTTCGAGGTCGCGCCGGCCCAGGTGCCGTCGGCCTGCTTCTTGCTGGTGGTGAACGCGGTCGGGCGGTGGGCGGCGTCGACGGCCCACTCCTGCCTGGTGTCCCCCTTCTCCTGGGCGGCGACGCGGTCGTTGGCCCAGTAGGTGTTGGTCGCGCCGGTCGCGGTCCTGACGGTGCGCCCGAAGGCGTCGTAGGCGTAGCCCGCGTCGGTGAGGCGGTCGGCGCTGTCGTAGGTGTGGTTCTCCGCCGTGGCCCCGGCCGTGCTGCACTCGCCGGCCGCCCCGCGCGGGGAGGTCTGCTTGGACAGGCGGTTGGAGTGGGCGTCGAAGGCGTACTGGCGGGTGACGCAGCCGGCGGCGACCGTGGACTGCTCGGCCTTCACCAGCCGGCCGAGCCGATCGTACTGGTAGGAGCGGGTGGCGGTGGAGCTGGTGTCCTTGGCCACCTGGCCCTGGGTGGACAGGTCGGTGGTCTGGGACCAGATCACCGTGTTGTCGGAACCGCGGATGTAGGTGCGGCCGGTGGCCTCGCCGACCGAGTTGAAGGTGTCCTTGCGGACGATGCCGCCGGGGTAGGTCTGTTCGACCAGCTGCCCGTCCGGACCGTACTTCGCGGTGAACTCGCCCGCGACGCTGTCGTTGACGGACGTGACCAGCCCGCGCGGCTCCTTGGCGCGGTCGTAGGTGTAGGTGGTGGAACCGGTCGGGTCGCTCACCTTCACCGGCTTGCCGAAGCGGTCGAACTCCGTGGTGGTCGTCGAGCCGTCGGCGTCGGTGTAGGAGACCAGCCGCCCGAGCGCGTCCGTCACCTTGGTCAGCGACTTGTCACCGGCCGTCGTCCGCACGACGTCGCCGGTGGCCTGGTCGTACTCGGTGGTGATCTTCGGCAGCGGCTTGCCCTCGTCCGAGGTGATCTCGGTCGAGACGATCCGGTCCACCTCGTCGTAGACCGTGACGGTCTTGCGGGACTTGCCCGCGTTGGTCTCGGTCGTCTCCTCCGGCTGGTTGAACCGCGAGTAGCGGGTGACCCGCTTCACCGGCAGGGTGGTCGGCATCCGCGTCGCGTCCGCGCCGGTGACCTCGCCGCCCGGCAGGGTGGCGCAGCCCAGGCCCGCCCACTCGGGACGGTTGCCGCACGCGGCGTCGTCCGGGTTGGCGCCCGCGGTGTAGTGGACCGCCTTCACCGTTCCGACGTCCGTGCCGGTCGAGCCCGGCTTGCGGGACTCCGTCGCCCGTCCGGTGGCGTCGTACTTGACGGTGGCCGTCAGCTTGGCGCCGAGCGCGTCGGTGGTGACCGAGGTGGGCTTCTTCAGCTGCCAGCCGGAGACGCCGCCGATCGGCGTGTCGTAGCCCGTCCTGGTGACCCGCAGCTCGGCGTCCTGCGCGTACCCGTCGATGCGGGCGCCGTCGGTGGCGGTGGTGACCAGGTGGTAGGCCTTGCCGTCGGGCTTCCCCTCGTCGTAGGTGTTGGTGTTGTGGTCCCGGGCGATGACCGGGGTGCCGGCCGGCAGGGCCGGGTTGAGGGTGGTCTTGGTCAGGGTGAGGGTGTCGATGCCCGCCTGGTAGTACGGCGAGACGGCGGACGGGTTGGTGCCGGTGACGACCAGGTCGAGCTGGTGGTCGCCGCGCGTCAGCTGCACCGGGGCGCCGGCGGACCACGGCGAGGTGGTGACGCCGTTGTTGTAGCCGTCGAAGGTGCCGGTGACGTCGGCGCCGTCCAGGACGAACTTGACGGTGCCGTAGTCGGCGGCCTTGGTCATCCTGGCGGAGAGCAGGTACTTGCCCTCCTCCGGGACGGTGACCCGGAACGAGGCGCTGTCGCCGGCCTTCCTGCCGAGCAGCATCACCTGCGCGTTGCCGGACCAGCCGCCCCCGCCGACCCAGCCGCCGTCGTTCTGGGTGATGACCTGGGCGGTCGAGCCGAGGCGCGGCATGTTCTCGCCCTCGACCGTGACGGTCGCCGGGGTGGTGCCGCCCGCGATGTCCTCGGAGAGGGTGGCGCGGTAGAGCGGCCCGAGGGTCTCCAGGACGTCCAGGCCGTCGGCGGTGTAGGTGGTGCGGGAGTCGAGCAGCCGGGCCCGGTCCGCGGAGGCGGCGGGCAGGCCGAGCTCGACGGCGAACCGCGCGGCGTCCGGGTGGGTGCCCAGGGCCACCGTCCGGTTGGTGGCGTTCAGCGTGCGCACGACGTGGCCGAAGCGGTCGTACTCGCTGGTGGTGATGTCCCCCTTGTCGACGACCGACGGGGTGGCGGTGTTGACCTCGTTGCCGGAGGCGTTGAGGTAGTGGACGGTGGCCGGCTTGTAGCCGTCCCGGCCCGGCGAGGTGGAGCTCGCCGAGTGGGTGCCCGGGTCGTCCTCCGGACCGAAGACCGCCGTCGCGTCCGTCGGCGCGTCGGTCTGCGCCCACTGCGCGACGTCGGCGCCGGCCATGTCGTACGGTCCGCCGGCGCCGCGGGTCAGCGGGACCCCGTACACGACCTTCGTCGCGATCTCGCCGTTGACCTGGTCCTTGGTGCCCGGCGCCAGGGTGCCGCGGCGGACCTTCAGCAAGTGGCCCGGGTCCTGGTCGGACGCGGCCGCACCGTAGTCGAAGTCCCACGGCAGCTCGCCCGCGGGGGCGATCCGGGTGACCCGGCCGCCGGCGTCGTAGCCGTACGCGGTCTTCAGCGGAGCGGCCGGGCGCGGGTCCCAGACCTGGACGAGGCGGCCCTTGTCGTCGTACGCGTAGTGCGTGACCTCCACCGGCTCCTGCCGGGAGGTGGCCGGGTTCCACGACCAGGCCTTCACGCTCCGCACGCGGTCCAGGTAGTCACCCGGCATGGACGCGGTGGCCGTGGTGGCCTTGGCGTAGTCGTACTCCAGCACCTCGCAGCCGCGCGGCAGCGGGTCCACCGAGCAGCCGTTGACGTCGTCCACGCCCGGCTCGACGGGCGGGATGACGCGCTTGACCAGCGAGCGGCCGTCGGTGGTGTCGTACTGGAAGCGGGTGGCCGACGCGGCCTCGGGCCCCGTCTCGCTGACCACCTGGTAGATGTTCGAACCGGCCTGGCGGGCGAAGACGGTCTTGGCACCGTTCAGGTCGGTCAGCTCGTACGTGGTGCCGGCGGTCTGGACGTCCCAGATCTGGTTGGGGCCCGCCCAGCAGACCCAGATCGAGGCGCCCTTGTCGGCGTCCAGGCACTTGTTCGACTGGCGGTTCATCACCGTGTTGTCGGGACGGACCTCCCACTGCTGGTTGGTGCCGCCGTTGCAGACCCACAGGGTGAGCGGGGTCGCGTCGCCGGTCTGGCCCCCGGGGTTGTCCAGGCAGTAGCCCAGCAGGCGCAGGGTCAGGTCGTCGCCGCGGGTCCACTGCTGGTTCGCGGCGCCGGTGCAGGGAGCGGGCTGGAGGCGGACGCCGTTGCCGGTCGCGCCGTTCGGCGACTCCAGGCACTGGCCGGAGGTGGACAGGACGATCGCGCCGGACCTGGCCGGCGCGGCCTTCAGCGCCAGGTCCTCGGAGCCGGGCTCGGGGAAGAACGTTCCGTCGCTGCCCTTGGCGAAGGTCAGCGAGCTGTCGTCGTTCTCCTTGATCTCGACCAGGTCGGACTGGGGGAACGACAGCGAGCGGTAGTTGGAGCCGGTGCCGGCGTCCGGGCCGCCGGACCACTGCGGGCCGAACGGCGCGACGATCTCCTTCACCGACAGGTCGTCGAAGAACACCTCCTTGCCGGCGGCCGAGAACCCGTTGTAGAGCCGGAAGAACGCCTCGGTGGCGTCCTGCGGGACGGCCATGTCGACGGTCAGCTGCTGCCAGCCGTCGGTGAACCCGGCCTTCTGGGACGTCACCTGGGCGTAGCCGGCCGAGGTGCGGGTGAGGCCGACCAGGCGCAGGCCGCGGTCGGTGTAGTCCGGGCCGAGGCCGGTCGCGGCGGGGACGTAGATCCAGCCGGTGAGCCGGTAGGTCTTGCCGGGCTTCATGCCCAACGCCATCGAGTTGTCGCCGATGGCGGCGTAGGAGTCCTTGCCGGTCGAGACGACCCGCAGCGAGTCGGTGGTGTTGTCGTGGCCCCGGGCGGTGGAGCGCTCGATGGCGGCCTGTCCGGCGGTGAAGCCGTTGGTGTCGGCGCCGAGCTGCCGCTGGTTGGCCGTCAGGCGCTCGCCCTGGGGCTGCCAGCCGCGCGCGAGGTCGCGCGAGGAGGAGGCCCGCTTCACCGAGGCGCCGAACTCGTCGGCGTCGGTGACGTCGACGGAGTAGTCGCCGGTGAGCAGGTTGACCGAGCCGGGTCCGATCTCGCTGCCGGCCGCGCCGTCGGCGTTGCGGTCGACGGTGATGGTGTTCCAGGCGGTGGCGTAGCCGCTGCCGGAGCCGTCCTGCGGGAACAGCAGGGCGCGGATCTGGACGACGCCGCCGACGTCGCCGAGGGTGTCGACGACCGTCCAGTTGGCGTGCGCGCCGAGGTCGGCGAGCTGCGGCTTGGGGTCGGTGACCGGGGTGTTGTCGGCCTTGGTCAGGTTGGCGGTCGGCACGGCGTACTCGGCGGCGCCGGGGCCGCGCCGGTACTGGTAGACCACCCGCTTGTACTGGGTCTGGGCGTCGACGCTGAGCTTGACCCGCTTGGCGGACCGGGTGCCGTCGACCGGGGAGGTGAGTCCGGCCTGGCCGACCGAGAAGGCGTAGGAGGTCGGGTCGGACAGGTTGCCCGCCCGGTCCTTCGACTGGACCTTCAGGGTGTGGCGGCCGTCGGTGGCCGGGGTGATGGTGGCGTTCGCCGCGCCGGTGGCGTCGACGGTCACCGCGGCGGCGCCGTCGAGGCTGTAGACGAAGGCGGTCTGGTCCGTGACACCGGCGGCCGGGGTGAAGGTGAAGGTGCCGGCCTGTCCGGCCCCGCCGTGCCACAGGTCGTCGGACGGGTAGGTGGCCGAGCCGACGAACGGCGCGCCGGGCTTCACCGTGTCGGCGATCACCGTGACGCTGGGCGACCAGCCGGAGTTGACCAGGCCGTCCCACAGCCGCGCGCCGATCGAGTACGACACGCCCTCGTCGAGCCGGGCCAGGCCGAAGTCGGTGGGGCGGACCTGGAGGTAGCTGCCGTTGGGGCCCTGCTTGTAGACGCGCTTGACGAAGGTGCCCGCGCGGTACAGGTCGAAGTCGGCGCCCACGTCACCGCCGTCCGGGTCGCTGGCCGCGACCTGGAAGACCGGGTTGGCGGAGGAGGTGTAGCGCGGGTCGCCCTGCTGGGAGGGCAGCACGTCGACCGTCGACGGGGTCGGCGGGACGGTGTTGTAGGTGATGGACAGGAACGGGGAGTGCGCCCCCTCGGAGGACTCGAACTTCTTCCAGCCGTAGGAGTCGTTCTCGTCCGCGGCCTTCAGGCCGAGCGCGTAGGTGCCCGCGCCCATGCCAGCCCAGTCGCGCACCAGGTTGGTGACGTCGGCCTTCGCCCAGTAGGTGCCGTCGGAGCCGTAGCAGTCGTAGCTGTCGTTGTCGCCCGCGACGTCCCGGGTCTCGTCGGAGACCGCGTAGCGCGAGATCAGGCCGGGCTGGTTGCCCCAGCGGCTGGCGGTGCTCGCGTACTGGGCGGCCCAGACCTCCCACTGCCTCGGGGAGCAGGAGTAGGAGTGGTAGTTGGCCAGGTACAGCTTGGCGTTCAGGATCTGCTTGCCGTTGAACGCGCCGCCGGGGAAGTGCAGGAACGAGCGGGCCTTGACGGCGCCGCCGTTGTACGTGCCGATCCTCAGCTCGGTGGAGGAGGACTGGTCGGAGCTGAAGTCGGTCTCGACGAAGGTGTCGAAGTTCGTGCCGACGTCGACCACCGGGTCGACCGTCACCGGGAACTTCGTCGCCGGGTCGGCCAGGAACGCGGTGTCCGGCGCGAACACCAGCTCCGCGTCCGCGCCCTCACCGCGCAGCTCCATCGACACCCCGCCGCGGTGCGGGTGCTCGCCGGACTTCTCGTCCAGGGCGGCGTCCCACATCGTCGGGGCGGGGATGCGCACGGTCGGCTTGCCGCCCGCCGGATCGGTCAGGTGGATCGAGCCGTCCTCCTGGCGCTCCACGCGGTAACCGGTGGTGTCCAGCGGCAGCGTCAGCGTGCCGGCCTGGGAGACCGCGTCCCGGCTCTTGACGACCAGGTACTGCTCGAAGCCGGTCCGGGTGGCCTCCAGCACCAGGTCCACGCCCGGGCGGGCGTCGACGTAGGTGGCGGTGGAGCCCGACAGCTTCGGCTTGGGCAGCTTGCCCTGCCACTTCAGCTCGACCTGGTGGCCGCCGGTGCCGACCTTCACCAGGCCGCGCTCGGCCGGGGCCTCGGGGGCCTGGGGCTGGGTCTGGGCCTGCGGGTCGGCCGCCGGGGCCGCCGCGCGCGGCGCGGTACGGGAGGCCCGCTCGCTCGCGGATGGCGCGGCGGACGGCGCGGCGGGCGGTGCGGCCGCCGGCGCGGCGGGCGCGGTCGCCTTCGGCGAGGCCGGGGCTGACGGCGTGACGGACGGGGCCGCCTCGGCCGACGGGGCCGCGCTCGGGACGGCGGCCGGCGGTGCGCCGGCACCCGGCAGGGCGTCACCGACCTTCACCGAGGCATCGCCGCCCGAGAACGTCAGGCCCTCCGGGTGCGCCTTCGGCGCGATGCTCCCGTCACCGGTCTCCACCAGCGTGGTGTCGACGGGCACCCACGCCTCGCCGGCCTTCATCCGGACCGGGCCGACGGACAGCTCCTGGCTCAGGGTGCCGTCCGGGTTGGCCCACAGCGTGAGGGTCTCCGTGCGAGCGCCCGTCACCTCGATCCGCCGCTTGTTCAACCGTGCCGCCAGCAGCGCCGACGCCTGGTCGGGCGCCTCCGTCGTCGAGGCGCCGGCCACCTGTGCCGAGGCCGCGCGCCCTGCGGCCGCCGCCGGGGTGGCGGTCAGCGCGTCGAGCGCCACCCCGCTCTCCACCAGCAGGCCGAGGGCGGCCAGCACGGCTATTCGCCGCGCTCTGCGCACAGTGAAGGCCCCACCCGCGAACGCGGATGAGGCCTGGGACTTCCGTAGCAACGCTACTCCCAAGGGATTCTTGATGTCTGAGTCCGACCTGGGTAGAAAGGCCGGAAGATGAAGATCCCATAAGGAAATTCTCAGAAACCCTCAAGATCCATACCGATCCGGATACGGATCAACCACTGAATCATCAAGGCGGTGGACCATCCGGGTAGTTCATTTATTTTCGGAAAAACTCGGCAAATGCGTCACTCTTGGACAAGCGGTGCGGTTCCGGCGCCCACACCGCTCTGACCTGCACTCACTCCGCCACGGCTCCCGGCCGGGCATGCGATCAGGGCCGCCCGGGCCGGGCCGATAATGGACCGGACGATTCCGCGGGTGAGAGGTGGCGCATGGCCAGCAGGTTGCGGGTGCTGAGGCAGCAGAACCGGCTCAGCCTGGAGGCGCTCGCCGAGCAGGTCGGGGTCACCAAGAGCTACCTGTCCAAGGTCGAGCGCGGGATCAGCGAGCCGTCGATCTCGACGGCGCTCAAGCTGGCCCACGCGCTGAAGGTCGACGTCGGCCGGCTCTTCTCGGACGAGGTGGAGCCGGAGCTGGTCACCGTGGTGCGGGCCGGCGAGCGCACCCCGATGGGCGGCGGCTCCGACTCGGGGGCCTCCCGCTACGAGGGCATCGCGACCGGCCTCAGCGGCAAGCGGATGGTGCCGTTCGTGATGCACCCGCCGACCGAGCCGGTGGACTCGCCGTTCAAGTCGCACGCGGGCGAGGAGTTCTTCTTCGTCCACGCGGGCAGCGCCGTCCTGGAGTTCCCCGAGCACAGCGTCGACCTCGGCCCCGGGGACAGCGTGTACTTCAACTCGGCGCTGCCGCACCGCTGTCGGAGCACCGGGCCGGAGCCGGCCGAGATCCTCGTGGTCATCCACGACGACCCGGCCGGCCCCTCGGACCGGGTGCCCACCCTGCCCTGACGCCCTGGCCGACCCGGTCCGGGGCCGACCGGCCGTCAGACCGGAGCCGGGCAGGCCCCGCCTCCGCGAGCAGCGCGGCCAGTCGCGCCGTCCCGGCCTCGTCCAGCGGCAGCAGCGGGCGCCGGGGCTCGCCGACGTCCAGGCCGCACAGCGCCAGACCCGCCTTCACCGTGGTCGGCAGGCCGCCGTCCAGCAGGAACCGCAGCACCGGCAGCTGCCGGTAGAACACCCGGCGGGCCTCGTCCAGGTCGCCGTCGCGCACCGCCCGGTACAGGTCGAGGGTGAGACCGGGGATGACGCAGGGCGCCGCCGTGCACCAGCCGGCCGCGCCCGCCGCGAACGCCTCCAGCGCCAGCGGGTTGGAGCCGTTGTAGAACGGCAGTGCGCCGTCGGAGAGTTGGGTGAGCCGGTGCATCCGCTGAATGTCGCCGCTGCTCTCCTTGACCATGGTGATGTTCTCCACCCGCTCGACCAGCCGGTGCATGAGCTCCGGGCTGAGGTCGACGCCGGCGGTGGCGGGGTTGTTGTAGATCATCAGCGGGATGCCGACGGCGTCGGCGATCTCGGTGTAGTGCCGGGTGATCTCCCGTTCGTCCAGCTTCCAGTACGAGAGCGGCAGCACCATCAGCACGTCCGCGCCGGCCTGTTCGGCGAACCGGGCGCGGCGCACGGCGCTGCGGGTGGTGAGGTCGGCGATGCCGACGACGGTGGGCACCCGGCCCGCGACGGCCGACACCGCGGCCTCGGCGGCGGCGTACCACTCCTGGTCGTCGAGGTAGGCGCTCTCGCCGGTGGAGCCCAGCGGGGCGACGGCGTGGCAGCCGGAGCGGACCAGCCGGTCGATCAGCTCGGTGAGCCGGCCGAGGTCGAGGCCGCCGTCGGCGGGTGAGAACGGGGTCACCGGGTAGGCGATGATCCCCTCCAGGGCGGTGGCGTCCATCTCAGTTCTCCTTCCGGCCGGTCAGGGCGTCGCCGTGGCCGGCCCGCAGGGCGCGGCGGGCGTAGTAGGCGAAGTTCGCCTGGCCGCGCTTGGGGGTGGAGGTCCAGTCGTGCGCCTCCTTGGCCAGCAGCTCGGGGATCTCCTGGATCTTCCCGGCGGCACTGGCGAGCAGCTGGAGCCTGGCGGCCCGTTCGAAGAGCAGGGCCAGGGTGCAGGCCTCCTCGACGGTCGCGGTGGCGACCAGCTGGCCGTGGTGGGCGAGCAGCAGCGCGCGCTTGTCGCCGAGGGCGGCGGAGATGATCTCGCCCTCCTCGTTGCCGACCGGAATGCCGGGCCACTTCTCCAGGAACGCGCAGTCGTCGTAGAGCGGGCACATGTCCATGTGCGAGACGACCAGCGGGGTCTCCAGCATCGAGAGCGCGGAGATGTGCAGGGGGTGGGTGTGGATGACGCAGTTGACGTCGGGGCGGGCCCGGTAGACCCAACTGTGGAACCGGTTGGCCGGGTTGGCCATCCCGTCGCCTTCCAGGACGTTGAGGTCCTCGTCGACGAGGAGCAGGTTGTCCTCGGTGATCTCGTCGAAGCCGAGGCCCAGGCGCTGGGTGTAGTAGGTGCCGGGGCGTTCGGCCCGGGCGGTGATCTGGCCGGCCAGCCCGGAGTCGTGGCCGGCGTCGAACAGGATGCGGCAGGTCAGGGCGAGCTTCTGGCGCACCGTCCAGTCGTTGTCGGGGATCGCGCTGCGCATCCGCTGGTGGGCCAGGTTCACCAGGTCGGTCTTGCCCGTCTCGAACGTGTCGGCCATGGCCGTGGTTCTCCTTCGCTCGTCGGTCGCGGCGACCGCTTCGGTCGCGGCGGTCGTGTCGGTCGCGGTGGGTGGTGACTTCGGTCGCTTCGGTCGCTTTCGGTCGCGACGGTCCCCGGGGCGTCGGTCGCGGGCACGGAGCACCGCGAAGGCCCGGCGCGAGGACACACGATTCACTTTAGGACACCTTGTGTCCTCGCGTCGAGCGTTCGACTCGGCCGTCAGCCGGAGGGAGCGCTCGCCCCGCGACCGGCCGTCACATGCCCCGGAAGGGCCTCAGCCCCGGCCCGCGGCCACCAGCCCGTCGATCAGCGCCGCCAGGGCGGTGCGCAGTTCGGCGCAGTGGGCGCCCGGCCCCCGGTAGGGGGCCGTCGCCCGGGCGAGCGCCAGGGCGGGGAGGGTGCGGGCGTCGGCGGCGGCGATCGAGTCGGCCCGGGGGTCGGGCCGGCGCCGGCGGTCGACGGGGTGCTCGGAGAGCAGTTCGCCGACCAGGAGCTGCCAGCAGGAGCGGTAGGCGCAGGCCGCGCGCGGGGGCTGGAGGCCGGCGGCCATCAGGTCGGCCAGGCAGGCGTCGACGAAGGGCAGGGCCTTCGCGGACGCGAGCTCACCGCGGACGAGGACCTGCGGCACCCAGGCGTGCCGGGCGAGGAAGTCGTGGGCGTCGAGGAGCCTGCGCAGCAGCCGCGCGGTGGCGGTGTCGCCCGGGACGTCCACGGGCATCCCCTCGGCGATCTCGTCCAGGACGGCGAGCAGCAGGCTCTCGCGGTCGGCGACGTGCCGGTAGAGCGAGGCGGCGGCGGTGTCGAGCTCGGCGGCGACGGCGCGCATGGTGAGCGCGTCGATCCCGTCCCGTTCGATCAGCCGCCGCGCGGCGGCGACGACCGCGCCCGTGGTGAGCCCGGGGCGCGAGCGCCGTGAGTGGGGGCCGGGGCCGCCGAGTCCGCCGGCCGTGCGCTGCTCTGCCATTCCGTCATCCTGCCACTCCCGCCGTTCCTGCCCCGCCTGCCACGGCCGCCGTTCCTGCCACGCCTGACAAGGCGTCCACCTGCGCACTTGCGACGAAAGTTAAGTAAGGCTTACCTTACGCGAACATCGTTCGCATCTGGAGGTGGCCGTGCCCCGATCAGCCCTGCCCTCATCGTCGACGACCGCGCCAGGGGCGCCGTCCGCCACCGCCGCGCGCGGACCCGGGCCGTCCGGAACCCGCCCGGGCACGGTGCTGGCCACGGCCTGCCTCTGCCAGCTGATCGTGACGCTCGACGCCAGCATCGTGAACATCGCGCTGCCCGCGATGGGCCGCTCCCTCGGCTTCGGCGACGGCGCGCTGCCCTGGGTCGTCAACGCCTACGCGCTCGCCTTCGGAGGCCTGCTGCTCCTGGGCGGGCGCGTGGCCGACCTGGCCGGACACCGCCGGGCCCTGCTCGCGGGCCTGGCGCTGTTCGGGATCGCCTCCGTGCTCGGCGGCCTCGCGCAGACCCCCGCCCAGCTGATCGGCGCCCGGGCCGGGCAGGGCGTGGCCAGCGCACTCCTCGCGCCGATCAGCCTGACGCTCATCATGGTCACCTACACCGAGGGGGCGGCCAGGGCCCGGGCCCTGGGCATCTGGTCGATGGTGACGGCCGCGGGCAGCGCGCTGGGCGTCCTGCTCGGCGGCGTGCTCACGGACCTGCTCGACTGGCGGTGGGTGTTCTTCGTGAACGTCCCGCTGGTCGCGCTGGCCGCGCTGCCGGCCGTGCGCTCGGTCGCTGCCTCCCGCCCGAAGCGCGAAGGCAGGCTCGACCTGGTCGGCGCGGTGCTGGGGACCGGCGCGATGAGCACCCTCGTCTACGGCCTGATGGAGACCGACCGCCACCCCTGGACCTCGACCCGGACCCTGGCCACGCTCGGCGCCGCCGTCCTCCTCGGGATCGCGTTCCTCACCTGGGAGGCCCGCTTCGCCTCCGCGCCGATCGTGCGGCTCGGGGTGCTGCGCAGCCGCACGGCGTGGGTCGCGAGCCTGATC
Organism: Kitasatospora sp. NPDC034533; assembly: GCF_055575155.1. Taxonomy (NCBI): domain Bacteria; kingdom Bacillati; phylum Actinomycetota; class Actinomycetes; order Kitasatosporales; family Streptomycetaceae; genus Kitasatospora; species Kitasatospora sp. NPDC034533. The sequence continues at coordinate 10,459 of NZ_JBVITE010000082.1, read as the reverse complement.
GTCACCCTGATCGGGGCGGCGATGCTGGTGGGCTTCTACTTCTGCTCGCTGCACCTCCAGAACGTCCTGCACTACGGGCCGCTGGCGGCGGGCGCCGCGTTCCTGCCGTTCTGCGCGGGCGTGATGGCCGGCAGCATGGCGGCCGGACGCCTCGGCGCCCGGTTCGGAGGCCGGGCCACACTCACCACCGGGCTGCTGCTGGCGGGGCTCGGCATGCTCTGGTTCGGCGGACTCGGCGTCGACTCCGGCTACCTGACCGCCTTCGTGGGCCCGTCGGTGGTCACCAGCACGGGCGTCGGCATCTGCATGGTCGCCAACACGGCGATGGGGACGTCGGGTGTCGCCCCGCACGAGGCAGGCCTGGTCAGCGGGCTGCTCAACGCCGGGCGCCAGTGCGGCGGCAGCATCGGCTTGGCCGTGCTCTCCTCCCTGGCGACGGCTGCCACCCGGGACGCGGCGACGGCGGGGCGGGGAGCGCTGGAGTCGCTCGCGGCCGGCTACGACCGGGCGTTCGTGGTCACGGCCGTCCTGCTGGCCGCGGCCGCACTGATCGCGGTGCTGTTCGTCCCGGCCCCGCCCCGCGAGCCGGCCCCGAAAGCCTGAGCCCGCGCCCCCCACGGCCCTCGTTCACCGCACCCCCTCTCGCCCCCCGGTGCCGGGCGCGCCGCCGCGTCGATCCGGACCTTCAGGAGTAACGTTTAAACGTCAACTTAAATCCGCCAGACGAGGCACAGGCCTCACTGCGCGCCACGACCCTGTACGGGCCGCGAAGACACCAGGTGGAGAGGACAACGCCCATGAAGGCCGCACGCTACTACGACCGCGGTGACATCCGCATAGAAGAGACACCGGAGCCCCCGGTCCGTCCGGGCACGGTCGGCATCGACGTCGCGTACTGCGGGATCTGCGGCACCGACCTGCACGAGTACCTCGACGGGCCGATCTTCGTCCCGCCGGCGGGCCACCCGCACCCGGTCTCCGGCGAGGCCGCCCCCGTGACCCTCGGCCACGAGATGTCCGGCGTGGTGTACGCGGTGGGCGAGGGCGTCGAGGACCTGAAGCCGGGCGACCGCGTCGTCGTCGAGCCCTACATCCTGCGCCCCGACGTCGACACCAGCGAGGACAACCCCGTCTACCACCTCTCGCCCGACATGAACTTCATCGGGCTGGGCGGCCGCGGCGGCGGACTCGCCGAGAAGATCGTCGTCGAGCGCCGGTGGGTCCACCCGGTCGGCGACGTCCCGCTGGACCAGGCGGCCCTCATCGAGCCGCTGTCGGTCGGGTACCACGCCTTCGAGCGCTCGGGCGCCAAGGCCGGCGACTTCGCCCTCGTCGGCGGCGCCGGCCCGATCGGGCTGCTCACCTGCGCGGTGCTCAAGGCGATGGGCGTCGAGGTCGCGGTCTCCGAGCTCAGCTCGCTGCGCCGGCAGAAGGCGCTGGACACCAAGGTCGCCGACCACGTCATCGACCCCGCCGTCACCGACGTGGCGGAGGAGGTCCGGCGCCTGACGGGCGGCAAGGGCGCGGACGTCGCGTTCGAGGCCACCTCCGTCAACGCCGTCCTCGACACGCTGTTCGACGCCGTCAGGCCGGGCGGCGTCATCACCGTCATCTCGATCTGGGGCAAGCCGGCCTCGCTCGACATGCAGAAGCTCGTCCTCAAGGAGGTCGACCTGCGCGGAACGATCGCCTACGTCAACTCCCACCCCCAGACCATCAAGCTGGTGCAGGAGGGGCGCGTCGACCTGGCGCCGTTCATCACCAAGACCATCGGGCTGGACGACCTCGTCACCGAAGGCTTCGAGACCCTCATCCACCACAACGAGACGGCCGTGAAGATCCTGGTCGACCCCCGGCTGTGACACCCGGCGGGGTGCGGCGCAAGCCCGTGCCGCACCCCGCGCCGGTCACAGCGGCCACCCTCGGAGGGAGCGCGGTCGCCTCCCGCTGACCGCCCATCGGGACAGCACGCCTAGGCACTGCCGCAGGACGCCTGCCGCCCGAGCCAGCCCGTCGCGGCGGTGAGGGTCGGGTCCCCGTCCTTGCGGATGTCCACGGTCTCGTCCGGCGCGATCGGCCCCTCGTGGATCCGGCCCGTGCGGTCCGCCTCGGCGGCGCCGGTGAGCAGGACCACCGCGCCGTCCGACAGGCGGTGCACGGCGTTGCCGGTGGGCACCCCGTAGGTGCGCGAGCCGAAACTGCGGGTGTCGGGGCGGCCGATGAACGCGATGGCGACGGCCTCGCCCGCGCTGCCCGTCCCCGGGCCGGTGAGGACGGCGACGGGCGCGCTCCGCGCCGCGTCCCCGCCGGCCGCTGCGTCCCCGGGGGGCTCCGCTTGTGGAGTCCCGTCCAGGAACGGCACGCCCTCGCGCACCGACCAGACGCTGCGGGTACCGTCCGCCGTGACGAAGGCCCCCACCGGGCCGTCCCCGAGCAGCGGAGCCGCCACCGCCAGCGGCGCCCACATCCCTCCCCCGCTCTCCCGGCGCAGGTCCACCACCCAGCCGCAGGCGGTCACCCCGGCCACGGCGGCGCGGCCGCGGGCGACGTACTCGGCGTAGGTGCGCTCCGAACCGTTCACCGCCGGAAGGGTCAACCTGGCCATTCCGCCGGGGAGTTGTTCGACCGTCGGGGCGTCGACGGTCGCGGGGTCGGCGTCCACGGCCGCCGCCTCGCCGGGCGGGTAGAACCGGCTGTGGCCGTCCCCGAGAGCCGCCACCGCGCCGCCGAGCGCCGCGTGGGTGTCGGCCGCCGTCCGCGCCCCGGCCGCCCGCGCGAACGCCTCGCCCCGGAGCTTCGGCCAGTCCACCGTCGCCGTGTTCAGCGACTCCCGCTGCAACAGGTCCAGCGCCTCCGACAGATAGCCGCGCGCCTGCGCCGACATGCCCCCGGGCTCCCCGGAACCCGCCGAGCCACCCGAAGCGCACCCCGCGACCAGCGCCAACGCGCCCGTCACCACCCCGGCGGCCCGCACCACCCCGACGATCCGCACCGCTTTCATCAGCGCCCCCTCCCGGTTCGTACCGCCCCCATTCCTACCCCACGAACCGGGAAGCGGCTACGGCCGGGAGCCCCGCCCTCGGCCGCCGCTGCCCGGCTTCCGCCGGCCCCGGTGCCGCGTCCGGGCGGCCGGGCCGCGCGGGTGCGCTCGCCACGGTGCGCCCCGGCCGGCGGCTCAGTCGTGGAGAGTGACGTCCGGAAGGGGCCGGCCCTCGGCGTCGAACAGCGGGGCGCCGCAGTCGCAGTGCTCGCCGGCCAGGGTCTCGGCCGGCGGCAGCTCCCAGACCAGCATCCGCGAGCAGCCCGGGCAGCTCAGGCTGACCAGGGTCGTGTCGGGCTCCGAGCCCCAGGCCCGCACCGGGAGGCCCTCGTACGTCAAGGCGACCGGCTCCTGCTCACCGGCCGGCGCGACCAGGACCTCGTAGCGCGTCGGTGCCGTTGTCCCACACCAGGAGGACGCAGCCGAGCTCCGCCAGCACCCCGGCCAGGTGATCCAGCTGACGGACCGGGAGGTCACCGCGGCGCAGCGCCGGGTCGGCCTCGGCCTCCCGGCGGACGGCGTCGGTGTCGACACCGGTCGGCTCCACCCCGAAGGCCCGGACCCGGCCGGCCACGAACGCCGCCAGCAGGCCCGGCTCGTCCTCACCGGTCCAGTCCATCGTGAACATCACACTGTCGACCCCGACCCCTGCGGCCCGCTCGCCGGGGGTCAGTACCAGCTGTTCCAGCTCTTCCGCTTCCGTCACGGCGATCACGCTAGCAACTGCCGGTCGGCGGCCGGGAGTCGGGGACCGCACCCGCTGCCGGGGGCCCGGCTCGGCCTCGAAGCCGTGTCCGGTCAGGCGTCGAGCACCTGGCCGTCGCGCCGGACGACCGGGCCTTCCGTCGACCAGGGGAACTCGATCCAGTCGTCGGTCCTCTTCCACACGTACTCGCACTTCACCAGGGAGTGCGACTTCTCGTAGATGACGGCGGAGCGGACCTCGGCGACGTGGTCGAGGCAGAAGTCGTGCACCAGCTTCAGGGTCTTGCCCGTGTCGGCGACGTCGTCGGCGATCAGGACCTTCTTGTCGGTGAAGTCGATCGCGGCGGGCACCGGCGCCAGCATGACGGGCATGTCGAGCGTGGTGCCCACGCCGGTGTAGAACTCGACGTTCACCAGGTGGATGTTCTTGCAGTCCAGCGCGTACGCCAGGCCGCCCGCCACGAACACCCCGCCGCGGGCGATGCTCAGGACGAGGTCGGGCTCGTAGCCGTCGTCGGCGATCGTCTGCGCGAGTTCGCGCACCGCCCGCCCGAAGGTCTGGTAATCCAGGGTCTCTCGCACATCGGTCACGGCGACCAGTGTCCCCGGCCGCCGACGAGGCGGCGAGCACCGGCGCGCTCGGCGGCGGAAGTGTGGCGCTTCCCACCCTGGTCGGAACCTGCCCGCGGGGCCTGTCAGCGCGCGGGCTCCAGCACGAAGACGGGGATCAGGCGGTCGGTCTTCTCCTGGTACTCGGCGTACGGCGGGTACGCGGCGACCGCCCGCTCCCACCACTGGGCCCGCTCGTCCCCGGTGACCTCGCGGGCCGCCATGTCCTGGCGCACGGGCCCGTCCTGGAGCTCCACGTGCGGGTCGGCCGTGACGTTGAAGTACCACTCCGGGTGCCGGGGGGAGCCGCCCTTCGAGGCCACGGCCGCGTAGCGCCCCTCGTGCTCCACGCGCATCAGCGGGCTCTTGCGGATCCTGCCGCTCTTCGCGCCGCGCGTCGTGAGGATGACGACGGGCAGGCCCGTGTCCCCCAGCGTCGTCCCCCGCGTGCCGCCCGAGCTCTCGTACAGCTCGACCTGGTCGCGCACCCACTGTGCCGGACTCGGCTCGTACTCGCCCTCAAGCGGCATCGCGTCCACCCGTCGTCGTCGTGTCATGAAGTGCGCGTCATGAAGTGCGGTGCCCGACCGCCGGCCGGGTGAAACGCCGGGCGCCCACGGCGGGCGGCGACGGTGATCGCCGGGCCCTTGGTCCCACTGCGGTCGCGGGCACCTCCGGCGCGAGGAAGCATATCCGCTCCCGGCGCCCCCGGCCCGCCCGCGCCACGCGACTCGTGCCAAGGGCCGCTCCACCCGCAGGAGCACAGAGCGGCCGCCGGGCGTACCGGATCCGCCGTACGCCCGCTGCCCGCCGCCCCGCCATGTGGCCGGGACCGGCGAAGCCGCCGTCCTCCCCGGAGGCGATGCGCCGCTACATCCGGGAGATGACACCCTCTCAGCCTTCGCGGCGAGGCCGGAACAGCCTTGCGCGGCCTACCGTTTGGGCATGAACAGACTCCGTCCAACCGCCGTGGCCACCACCGCACTCGCCCTGCTCCTGCCGCTGTCGGTCGCCGGGGCGGGTTCGGCGTTCGCGGCCCCCGGGCCCGCCGGCGCCGCGCCTGCCGCCCATGCCACTCCTGCCACTCCTGCCGCCCATGCCTCCCCTGCCGTCACCGCCGCGCGGACGTCCGCCGCACAGCCGGACCTGCCCCGCCCGACGGGGCGGCACGCCGTCGGCCGCGGCACGCTGCACCTCGTCGACGAGAACCGCCCGGACCCGTGGGTGCCCTCCGCGGGCGCCCGGCAGCTGATGGTGTCGATGTACTACCCGGCCCGTCCCGGGACGGGCGGCCCGGCGGCCCCGTACCTGACCGCCGAGGAGGCCCGGCTGCTGCTGGACTTCCAGGCGCCCGGCGCCGACCTGCCGGCCGAGGCGGCCACCGGCCTCCACCCCTGGGCGCGCACCGGCGCGAGCCCGGCGCCGGGCAGGTTCCCGCTCGTCGTCCTCTCCCCCGGCTTCACCCTCCCGCGCGCCACCCTCACCGGCCTCGCCGAGGACCTGGCGAGCCGCGGCTACGTCGTCGCCGCCGTCGACCACACCTACGAGACCTCCGGCACCACCTTCCCCGACGGGCGCACCCTGGCCTGCGCCATCTGCCACGACGGGGACGACAACAGGATTCCGGCCGTCCCCCCGAGCCGGGCCAAGGACATCTCCTTCGTCCTCGACCGGCTGACCGGCCCCCGCCCCGCCTGGCCGCACGCCCGCATGATCGACCGGGACCGGATCGGCATCGCCGGGCACTCCATCGGCGGCAACTCCGCGGCCACCGCCATGGCCGCCGACCGCCGGATCCGCGCCGGGGTCAACATGGACGGCAAGTTCTTCGACCCCTTCCCCGCCGGCGGACTGGACGGGCGCCCCTTCCTGCTGCTCGGCGACCAGTCCGTCCACGACACCTCGGGCTGGGACACCACGTGGGGCGAGGCCTGGGCCCGCATGGACGGCTGGAAGCGCTGGCTGTCCGTGACCGGCGCCGACCACGGGAGCTTCACCGACGGCCCGCTCATCGAGGCCCGCGTGGGCCTTCCCGCCCCCGAGGCGACGCTCACCCCACCGCGCGCCGAGAAGATCACCCGGACCTACGTCGGCGCCTTCTTCGACCTCCACCTGAAGGGCATCCCCCAACGACTCCTCGACCGCCCGTCGCCGGCCTACCCGGAGGTCACCTTCCAGCACCCCTGACGGACCCCCCCCCGGGGCGCCCTGCCCGGCCCCGGGAGCACGGTGCACGGGCGCCGACCGGCCGAAGTCCCGGCCAGGCCGGTGCCGCCCGTATACCGATCACGGGCGGGGAAGCGGCCGCTGCCTTGGCCTCCCCGGCGGATGTGTCAGTGATGGCTGGTAAGAAAGCGGGCCATGTACACCGACCCCGGCTCAGCCGAATTGCAGGCCTTCATCATCCGGGCCAAGTCCGCCACCTACGCGGGCGGTGGCGGCCAAGTGGCGGCCACCCGCCTCGCCTCGCACGATCTGGAGCACCGCGAAGGGGAACTCGTCTACCGGGACAGCTACTTCGGCGGTACCGACTTCCTCGGGCAGGAGACCGTCCACTTCCGGGACCGCCCGGTGTGGGGCATGAACTACTACGGCTACCTGCTCACCGACGGCATCACCGCCTTCACCGCGGGCGAGACCATCAAGGCCGCCCTCACCGCCCTCTACGCCGAAGGCCGCTTCCTCGGCGGCTTCCGGTACGAGGCCGCCGGCCTCACCTATGTCGACGAGACCGTCGGTACCGTCGACCGTTTCCGGGGGGTCGAGCACATCCTGACCTCTGACGGACGGCGTGCTTACGAACTGCGTTACCACGGCGGCCGCATCCTCGACTGACAGTGGTGAGCGCCCGGCCGACGGCCCTCACCCCCACTCCGGTGGCGAGGTCCGTGGCCGGACACAGCGGTGTCCCGCGCCCTCCCGGGTGGGCGGGGCGCGGGACACCGTGGGTGGGTCAGGCGCCCGTCGTCAGGAGGCGGTTGGCGAGGGCGTCGGCGAGGCGGTAGGCCTCGTCGGCGGAGAGGGTGCGGCAGATGGCGTCCGCCAGTTCCTCGACGTTGTGCCAGTCGACGGTGCCGAGTTCCGCCTCCGGGGAAGCCGCGGAAGCCGGGGAGACCGCGGGAGCCGGCGCCGGGTCGTCCGACGGGGTGGCGACGGCCCGCTGTTCCGGCATCGGGAGCGGCTCGGAATTTTCCGCGGAAAATCGGTCGGGGCGCTGAGCGGGCTCAGGGCTCGCGGCCGAGGCGCCGGCTGCGGGCTCGGGTGCGGGCTCCGGGCGCGGGGCCGCCGGAGCCGGCTGGGCCGCAGGAGCGGGCGCGGGCACCGCGGCGGGCTGCGGCGCGGGAGCGCCGACGGTCGCCTTGGGGGCGGCGGCCGCGGCCTTGGCCTCCGCCTTCGCCGCCCGCCTGGCCACCACGGCCTCGGCGTCGGCCTGGAGCAGCTGCTCCAGCTGCGCCGTCTGCTCGGCCAGGGACATCGCCTCGATGCCCTTCACCGATCCGAGCCGGCGGGCGACGTTGATGGAGACGCCCTCCTCGCCGCGAGCCTTGGCCCGGACCTGCTGCTGGAGGTCGGGGTGGAGCTTGAGCAGGTTCTTGCGGTGCGAGATCCAGCTCTGCGACCAGCCCTCGGCCTCGGCGGCCTCCTTGGCGGTGGGGTACTGCGCCACGATGAGCAGGACCGCGTTGGCCTCCTCGATCGGGTCGAAGTCCTTGCGCGCCATGTTCTCGTCGAGCGCGGCCCGCAGCAGGGTCGCCTTGGACTCGGCGACCGAGTCGTCCACAACGACGAGCAGTTGCTCCCGCCCGTACAACTCGGCGGCCGCCCGGCGGCGGTTGCCGTTGACGACGATCACGTCCTGGGGGCCGGCGCCCAGCGTCTGCCGGTCCTCCGGCCACAGCCGCAGGTAGGCCTCCGGGGTGACGGCGAGGCAGCTCTGCAACTGGCGGTCCTTGATGCTCGCCAGGTCGGAGAGGTCGCCCAGCTCGTCGCGGGGGTTGCGCGGGTTGGGCCGGCAGTTGGCGGTGGGGATCCACCGGGCCGCCGGGTTGTCGTTGGCGCTGTCCACCCCGGGGGCGTCGACCACCGGGTCGGCGGCCATCGAGGCGAAGGAGACGCGACGGCCTGCCATCAGCGACCTCCGTAACCGAGTTCGAGGGACAGCCGGAAGAAGTCCTCGCGGGCCCGGTAGGCGGTGCCGCTCTCCTTGTACTGGGTGACGACCGTTCCCTCGGCCACCGCCCGCGAGTGGATCTTGTACCGGCGCAGGACGGTCTTGGCGCGGGGCCAGCCCTTCGCGGCGATGTACGCCTCGGTGTCCTCCAGGTCGGCGCGCCCGTCGCGCGGGTCCCAGTTGTTGACGACGACCCGGAAGGGGATGTCCATCGGCTCGATGACCTTCTTGATGGTCCGGGCCGTCGGGTCGAAGCACAGCGGCTCGGTGATCATCGGGACCAGGACGTCGTCCGCGATCTCCAGCGCCCTGCGCAGGATCTCCTCGTCGGCCAGGGTGCCCGGCGTGTCGATGAAGATGTGCTGGTACTCGTCCTTCTCGCCGAGGACGTCGAAGGTGCACGCCGCGAGGTTGACCGTGGTGGTGGTCTTGCCCACGCCGCCCTTCTGGTTGGCGATGACGTGGATCTTCGCGCCGGTGTTCTTCAGGTTCACCAGCTGCTCGGCATGCTCGTGCGCCGCCATGAAGTCGAAGGGCAGGTTGTCGCCCACCCGCTCCGCCCAGACGACGGCGGACCCTTGCGGGTCGGTGGACACGACAAGCACGGATGGCTTCATGATGTTCCGTTCTCTCCGTGGGCTTCCCGGGCCGAGTGCCCGGTACTGCGGATGTCCGCCGCGCGAGCCGTGGGCAGGCGGACGGGGAACAGCATTCCAGATGATCAGCCCGAAACCCGACACGACCCGCCCGTGCCGGAGCAACGATCCGAACACGAAATGGCGGGCCGTGCCGGGCTGGACCTCCCGGGAATTCGCTCCGCTCAGCCGCCCTGACCTGCGAACTCCGGGAAACCCCAGGCGCCGTGGTGCGCCGTCGACAGGGGGGGGCGTCGAGGCGTCAGGCCCCTTGGCCGTCAGTTCCAGGCGAGCAGGACGACGCTGCCCAGCGCCAGGACCACGCCCAGGTGCTGCACCGGGCGGATCCGCTCCTTGAGGACGATCCGGGCGAGGAGCACCGTGCTGACGGGGTAGAGGGAGGCCAGCAGGCCGATGACGGCCAGGGTGCCGTTGCGCACGGCGACCAGGTAGAGGGCGCTGGAGGCCATGTCCAGCAGTCCCGACAGCGGGGCGATCAGCGCGACGTTGCGGGGCAGCACAGGGGCCCGGCGCGCGAACAGCGCGGCGATCAGCAGCATCGTCAGCGAGGCGCAGCGGGTCCACACCAGCGGCCACAGGCTGGTGTGGGTGGGGGCGCGCTGGAGGAAGACGAAGTAGAGGCCGAAGCCGGTGCCGGCCAGCAGCGCCCAGACGACGGCGCCGGCGGCCTTGGAGCGGCGCCGGGCCCGCTCCTCGGCGGTCTCGGGGGCGGCGTCCGCGTCCGGGGCCTCGGCCGGGTCGCCGCCGGTGAGCGAGACCAGCAGGACGGCGACGAGCGCGGTGGCGATGCCGATCACGCCGAGCAGGGTGAGGTGGTTTCCCGTCAGCACGCCGGCGATCACCGGCAGCGCGGCCGCGGCGGCGGCCGTGGTGGGGGCGACCAGGCTCATCACCCCGGAGGCCAGTGCCCGGTAGAGCAGGACCGCGCCGATGCTGCCGCACAGGCCGGCCGCGGAGCCCCAGACGGCGTCGTGGACGCTGGTGCCGGTGGTGGACAGCAGTCCCGCGAGGGCTAACGCGGTGACCAGTCCGGCGACGTTGGACCAGAACACCACCGAGGTGGCGCGGGCGTGCTTGGTGGCCAGGCCGCCGGTGAAGTCGGCGGCTCCGAGGACCATGGCGGACATGAGGGCCAGGATCACAGCCAACGGGGGTGCCTCCAGGAGGGTAAGCAGGCAGCGGGGGGGGGAGCGGGGGGGGGGGGGGGGGGGGGGGGGGGGGGGGGGGGGGGGGGGGGGGTGGGGGGGGGGGTGGGGGGGGGGGGGGAGGAGGGGAGGC
>NZ_JBVITE010000081.1:26859-31083 GCF_055575155.1 Kitasatospora sp. NPDC034533 | reverse complement strand
GCTTCACAGGCCCCTGCGCCGTCCGGACCTTGCGAATCTCGAAGTCCAATGCATCCCCTGAACTGGGGTGTTGCAACGACTCCTAGAACCCAAGATCTCCTCGGGCACGGCCCTTTTCCCGCCGCGTTCCGTCAGCTGCGGCGGAGCGCCTCGGTGAGCCGGTTGGCGGCCTCGATGATGGCCTGGGCGTGCAGGCGGCCCGGGTGGCGGGTGAGCCGTTCGATGGGGCCGGAGACGGAGACGGCGGCCACCACGCGGTTGGAGGGCCCGCGCACGGGGGCGGAGACGGACGCGACGCCCGGCTCCCGCTCCCCGATGGACTGGGCCCAGCCGCGGCGGCGGACGCCGCTGAGCGCGGTGGCGGTGAAGCGGGCGCCCTGGAGGCCTCGGTGGAGGCGCTCGGGCTCTTCCCAGGCCAGCAGGACCTGGGCGGCGGAGCCGGCCTTCATGGGCAGGGTGCTGCCGACGGGGACGGTGTCGCGCAGGCCGGAGAGTCGTTCGGCGGCGGCGACGCAGATGCGCATCTCGCCCTGCCGGCGGTAGAGCTGTGCGCTCTCGCCGGTGACGTCACGCAGATGGGTGAGGACGGGGCCCGCGGTGGCGAGCAGTCGGTCCTCGCCGGCTGCGGCGGAGAGTTCGGACAGGCGCGGGCCGAGGATGAAGCGGCCCTGCATGTCGCGGGTGACCAGACGGTGGTGTTCGAGTGCGACGGCGAGTCGGTGGGCGGTGGGGCGCGCCAGACCGGTGGCGGCGACCAGCCCCGCCAGTGTGGCGGGGCCCGACTCCAGTGCGCTGAGCACCAGAGCGGCCTTGTCGAGAACGCCGACGCCGCTAGTGTTGTCCATAGCATGATATTGCAGTCTCAGGTAGCGAGACGCAAGTCCGTTTCGATGTTCGCCATCCTCTCAGATGCCCGCAAAGTGCCTCTTCCGGGCTTTGTCGTCTCATCTGCTGGACATGTCGGAGGATGTGTCGACGGTCCGGGAGGGGCCGGAAGTCGAAATCGGGGGAGCGGCCGGGGGGGATGGCGGGGTCGCCGGAGAATGTCCTGGGAAATGAAAAAAGCCCCTGCCGTGTCACTGTCGGACACGGCAGGGGCCGTAAGAAGAATTCGGCGGCGTCCTACTCTCCCACAGGGTCCCCCCTGCAGTACCATCGGCGCTGAAAGGCTTAGCTTCCGGGTTCGGAATGGAGCCGGGCGTTTCCCTCTCGCTATGACCACCGAAATGATCGGGCCGGGCAATTGCTCGAAAGCATTGCCTTCGCCTCGCCGCCGATCATAGCAGGAGCAAAAACGGGCGGAAGAATCGGGGGCATTCGGTGAGGGCTCCCCGCCCCGGGCCGCTCCCCGGGCGGTGCTCGGCCGGGCGCCGCCGGAGGCCGCCGCCGGGGACCGTCGCTACCGGAGACCGCCGCCACCGGGGGATCGCCCTCGGCCCGGTCGGCGTGGAACGATGGGCCCGAACCAGGCGGGTGAGGCACGAGTGAGGCGCGTCACGCCGGGCGCGCTACCCGTCCGTCGCGTTCACGCCCGTGCGCACACCATCGAGCCCGCCCCTGCGCGCCCGTGGCCGTAAAACTGACCGATAAGGTGTTAATCCAACATTCATCCATGCCGCGTAGCCTCCGAGGGCTAGCCTCATGCTGAACGTCACCGTCCGACCAGGAGGCGAAAGCCCCGTGCAAGGCACTGTCACCACACCAGGCGGCTCCACGGTGGCCGGGGGCCAGGGCGAGGCGTTCCTGCTCGTCGTGGACGACGAGCCCAACATCCGCGAGCTGCTCTCCGCCTCGCTGCGCTTCTCGGGCTTCCGCGTCGCCTCCGCCGCCAGCGGCACCGAAGCGCTCGAACTCGTCGCCGCCGAGCGCCCCGACCTGGTCGTGCTCGACGTGATGCTCCCCGACCTCGACGGCTTCACCGTCGTCGAGAAGCTGCGCGAGCGCACCAGCCGGGGGCAGATAGCCGGCCCGGCGCACGGACACCCCGGCGACCACCTGCCGGTGCTCTTCCTCACCGCCAAGGACGGCGTCGGCGACAAGGTGCAGGGCCTGGCGGCCGGCGCGGACGACTACGTCACCAAGCCGTTCAGCCTCGAAGAGCTGATCGCCCGCATCCGCGCCATCCTGCGCCGGGCCGGCGGCCCCGCCGAGGACGGCCGGCTGGTCGTCGCCGACCTCAGCCTCGACCCGATCGCCCACGAGGTGACCCGGGGCGGCACCCTGGTCTCGCTCTCCCCGACCGAGTTCAAGCTGCTGCACTACCTGATGGCCAACGTCGGCCGGGTGGTCTCCAAGTCGCAGATCCTCGACCACGTCTGGGCCTACGACTTCGGCGGGGACCTCTCCATCGTCGAGTCGTACATCTCCTACCTGCGCCGCAAGCTCGACTCCGGCCCGGCGCACGGCCCCAAGCTGATCCACACCGTGCGCGGCATCGGCTACGCGCTGCGCCGGCCCCCGCAGGGCTGACCGGCCCCTCCCGTGTTCGCCCGGTTCTCCTCCCGGCTGTCACTGCGCGCCCGGCTGCTGGTGCTCGCGCTCGTGCTGGTCACCACCGGGCTCGTGGTCAGCGACACCCTCGTGCTCGGCACCGTCCGCAGCCAGCTGGTGCAGCAGCTGGACGAGCAGCTCCAGCGGTACGGGCTGCCGCTATCCCGCAAGCCCCCGAGCCAGCTCACCGCCCCGTCGGCCGGCCGGCCCGCCGTCGCCGGCCGGCGGGTCAGCCTGCCCAGCCAGTACCTGGTGCAGTACCTCTCCTCGGACGGCAAGGTCCAGGCGTCGATGCGCCAGCCCGTCTCGGACAGCGACCCGGCGCCCCAGCTGGCCGGACTGGACCCGACCAGCACCGCCCCCGACGTCCCCTTCGACCTGCCCGACCAGCGCGGCCACCACAGCTGGCGGGTGCTGGTGCTGCCGCTCCAGCCGCCCCGCGGCCAGGCCGCCGGCCCCAGCGCGTACGCCTCCCCGGCCGTCACCCCGACCTACGTCATGGTCGCGGTCTCCCGCGAGGACATCGACGCCACCATCGACAAGCTGAGCACCTCCTTCCTGGCCATCGGCGGCGGCGTGCTGCTGCTGATCGCCGGGCTCGGCTTCTTCGCCGTCCGGGCCGGGCTGCGGCCGCTGCGCCGGATCGAGGAGGGCGCCGAGCGGATCGCGGCCGGAGAGCTGTCGCACCGGATGCCGGAGCTCTCCCCGGGCACCGAGGTCGGCCGGCTGTCGATCGCGCTCAACGGGATGCTCACCCAGATCGAGGCGGCCTTCGCGGCCCGCGCCGAGTCCGAGGCCCGGATGCGGCGCTTCGTCGCCGACGCCTCGCACGAACTGCGCACCCCGCTGGCCGGCATCCGGGGCTTCGCCGAGCTGTACCGGATGGGCGCGCTGCCCACCGAGGCGGACGTCAAGCGGACCATGACCCGGATCGAGAGCGAGGCCGACCGGATGGGCGCCCTGGTCGAGGACCTGCTGGTGCTCGCCCGGCTGGACGAGGAACGCCCGCTCGACCTCGCCCCGATGGACCTGCGCACCCTGGCCGCCGACGCGCTGCACGACCTCACCGCCCTCGACCCGAGCCGTCCGGTCGCGCTCACCGGTCCCTCCGGCACCGGCGCGCCGGGCGCGGCGCCCGTCGTCGGCGACGAGGCGCGGCTGCGGCAGGTGGTCACCAACCTCGTCGGCAACGCCGTCAAGCACACCCCGCCCGGCACCCCGGTCCGGATCGGGGTGGGCTCCGGCCCTGGCGGCGTCTGCCTGTTGGAGGTCGCCGACTCCGGCCCGGGCCTCACCGAGGAGCAGGCCCAGCGGGTCTTCGACCGCTTCTTCCGGGTCGACGCCTCCCGCAGCCGCGACAACGGCGGCGGCGCCGGCCTCGGCCTGGCCATCGCCACCGCCCTCACCCGCGCCCACGGCGGCGTCCTCACCCTCCGCACCGCGCCCGGCGAGGGCGCCACCTTCCGCGTCGAACTCCCCCGTCAGCGCTGACGGTTCGCCCGTGCGCCGTGCGCCGTGTGCCGTGCGCCGTGCGCCGGGCATCGGGCACCGGGCACCGGGTCCCGAGGGGCCGGCGACCCGGCCGCCCGCCCACCACCTGACGCCTTCCGCGCCGGCCCGCTGGGGAGAAGGGCGCGGCCACCCCGGAAGCGGGGGGGGGGGGGGGGGGGGGGGGGGGGGGGGGGGGGGGGGGGGGGGGGGGGGGGGGGGGGGGGGGGGGGAGGAGGGGGGGGA
>NZ_JBVITE010000081.1:0-26849 GCF_055575155.1 Kitasatospora sp. NPDC034533 | reverse complement strand
CGGACGGCAACACCCTCCGATTCAAGAACCCCCCCCCCCCCCCCCCCCACACCCCCCCCCCCCCCCCCCCCCCCCCCCCCCCCCCCCCCCCCCCCCCCCCGCTTCCGGCGTTCCCCGGCCCGCCGCGCGCGGCGATGGACACCGACGGGGACGGCACGGTCAGCAGGGAGGAGTTCCTCCGGGGCTCCACCGAGTTCTTCGCCGCCCGCGCCGACACCGCCTCGGGCACCCAGCTCCCCGGCCGCGCCTGGCTCGCCGTTCATCCCCGGCGCTGGTTCGCCGCCCGCCCCCGGTTCCGCGCCCGGCCGCCTAGCACGCGGATCGCGCCGGGGCGACCGGCTCGCGAACCTGTCAAGCGCCGGTTCGGCCAACAACGTCCGGCCATCCGCCCGGTCGTTCGTTGCCCCGGCCCCCGGAGCGTCCGCAGACTGTGCGGACCGCACCGCGGACCGTGACGCATCGCACAGCGCCGTCAGCCCACCCCACCTGCGATTCCGCCGTAAGGATGGGGGATACTGCTCCTTGTGAACGTGTTCACGTTCACAAGCGGACAAGCGCGCGCGCTCGGGCAACGGTCCCCGGCCATGGAAGAAGTTTGTCCGGAAGACGCCCGTCATCACGCGGGCAGGTTGGAGAGAGGGCGACGTGGAACTGGCAATCGCTCACGAGACCATCGCGCGATGGCAATTCGGCATCACCACCGTCTACCACTTCCTCTTCGTCCCGCTCACGATCAGCCTGGCCGCGATCGTGGCCGGTCTGGAGACCGCCTGGGTGCGGACGAACAAGGAGAAGTACTTCCACGCGACCAAGTTCTGGGGAAAGCTCTTCCTCATCAACATCGCGATGGGCGTGGTCACCGGCATCGTCCAGGAATTCCAGTTCGGCATGAACTGGTCCGACTACTCCCGCTTCGTCGGTGACGTCTTCGGCGCCCCGCTCGCGATGGAGGCGCTGATCGCCTTCTTCTTCGAGTCCACCTTCATCGGCCTGTGGATCTTCGGCTGGGACAAGCTGCCGAGGAAGATCCACGCCGCGTGCATGTGGATGGTGGCGCTGGGCACCGTGCTCTCCAGCTACTTCATCCTGGCCGCCAACTCCTGGATGCAGCACCCGGTCGGCTACGCGGTCGACCCGGTCACCGGCAAGGCGCAGCTGACCGACGTGGTCCGGGTGCTGTTCCAGAACACCACCCTGGTGGTCGTCTTCCACACCCTGACCGCCGCCTTCCTCACCGGCGCGGCCTTCGTCGTCGGCATCGCCTCCTTCCACCTCTGGAAGGCCAAGCGCAAGCCCGAGACCGCGGACCCGAAGCGGACCGCCGCGATGCGCACCTCGCTGCGGCTCGGCCTGGTGCTCGCGGTGATCTTCGGCGCGGGCACCGCGCTCAGCGGCGACACCCTGGGCAAGGTCATGTTCGAGCAGCAGCCGATGAAGATGGCCGCCGCCGAGGCGCTGTGGGACACCCAGTCGCCGGCGCCGTTCTCGGTCTTCGCGGTCGGCGACGTCAGCAAGGGCCACAACTCGGTGGCCCTGGAGATCCCCGGGGTGCTCTCCTTCCTCGCCCACAACGACTTCAGCTCGTCCGTCCCAGGCATCAACGACACCGCCGCCGCCGAGGCCGCCCAGCACGGTGGCGATCCCAAGGACTACATCCCGAGCATCTTCGTCACCTACTGGGGCTTCCGCCTCATGATCGGCTTCGGGATGACCTCCTTCCTGGCCGGCCTGATCGGCCTCTGGACCACCCGGAAGAAGCTCTTCCTGCACCCCGGGTTCCGCACCGGCGAGACCGAGGTGCCCCGGCTGATGCTCACCCCCAAGCGCGAGCTCGGCCCGCTCCTGACCAAGTGGAGCTGGCGGATCGGCATCCTGACCATGGGTTTCCCGCTGATCGCCAACAGCTTCGGCTGGATCTTCACCGAGATGGGCCGCCAGCCCTGGGCCGTCTTCGGCCTGATGACCACGGCCAGCGCCGTCTCCCCCAACGTCGGCATCGGCACCCAGGTCGGCGCCCTGGCCACGTTCACCGCGCTGTACGCGATCCTCGCGGTCATCGAGGTGCGGCTGCTGGTCAAGTACGCCAAGGCCGGCCCGGAGGTGACCGAGCAGCCGCCGGCCAAGGACCCGTCGCTGCGCGGCCCCTCCTCGGACGAGGACGCCGACAAGCCGCTCGCCTTCGCGTACTGAGGCCCCGGGACACTGCGGAACTGAGGATCTGACATGCAACTCCACGACGTCTGGTTCGTGCTGATCGCGGTCCTGTGGATCGGCTACTTCTTCCTGGAGGGCTTCGACTTCGGGATCGGCGTGCTGACCAAGCCGCTGGCCCGCAACACCGCCGAGCGGCGGGTGCTGATCAACACCATCGGCCCGGTCTGGGACGGCAACGAGGTCTGGCTGCTGACCGCCGGCGGCGCCACCTTCGCCGCCTTCCCGGACTGGTACGCGACGCTCTTCAGCGGCTTCTACATCCCGCTGCTGGTCATCCTGGTCTGCCTGATCGTGCGCGGCGTGGCCTTCGAGTACCGGCACAAGCGCGACGGTGCCCGCTGGCAGCGGAACTGGGAGGAGGCCCTCTTCTGGACCTCGCTCCTGCCGGCCTTCCTCTGGGGCGTGGCCTTCGCCAACATCGTGCGCGGCGTGGACATCGACGCTCAGAAGAACTACACCGGCACCCTCTGGGACCTGCTGAACCCGTACGCCCTGCTCGGCGGCCTGGTGACGCTCGCCCTGTTCACCTTCCACGGCTCGGTGTTCGCCGCACTCAAGACGGTCGGCGAGATCCGGGAGCGGGCCCGCAGGGCCGCGCTGCTGTCCGGGCTGGCGACCGCCGGGCTGGCGCTGGTCTTCCTGGTCTGGACCCAGGCGGCCCACGGCAACGGCCGCAGCCTGGCGGCGCTGATCGTCGCGGTGATCGCCCTGGCCGGCGCCCTGGTGGCCAACCAGCTCGGCCGGGAGGGCTGGGCGTTCTCGCTCTCCGGGGCGACCATCGTGGCCGCGGTCGCGATGCTCTTCCTGGCTCTCTTCCCGAACGTCATGCCTTCCACGCTGAACCCGGAGTGGAGCCTGACCGTCGGCAACGCCGCGTCCTCGCCGTACACCCTCAAGGTGATGACCGTCGTGGCAGCGGTCTTCACCCCGCTGGTGCTGCTCTACCAGGGCTGGACGTACTGGGTGTTCCGCAAGCGGATCGGTGTCCAGCACATCCCCGGGCACGACCCGGCCGCCCCGCTCGACCGGGCCTGACGCCGTGAAGCCGGTCGACCCCCGACTCCTCGGGTACGCCCGCACCACCAGGGTCTTCCTCGCCGGGTCCGTGCTGCTCGGCGCGGTCGGCGCGGCCCTGGTGGTCGCCCAGGCGAGTCTGATCGCCGAGATCGTCGTCCGCGCCTTCCAGCGCGGGGCGACGCTCGGCGAGCTGACCACGCCGCTGCTGCTGCTCGCCCTGACGGCGGTCGGCCGCGGGCTGGTCGGCTGGCTCACCGAACTCACCGCCCACCGGTCCGTCGCCCGGGTGAAGTCCACCCTGCGGCGCCGGCTGCTCGACCACGCCACCGCGCTCGGCCCGTCCTACCTGGCGGGCCGGCGCACCGGCGAGCTCACCACCCTCGCCACCCGGGGCATCGACGCGCTGGACGACTACTTCGCCCGCTACCTGCCGCAGCTGGCGCTGGCCGTGGTCGTCCCCGTGATCGTGCTGCTGCGGATCGTGGGCGCCGACCTCACCTCGGCCGCGGTCATCGCCGGGACGCTGCCGCTGATCCCGCTGTTCATGGTGCTGATCGGGATGGCCACCCAGTCCCGGATGGACCGGCAGTGGGACACCCTCGCCCGGCTCTCGCACCACTTCCTCGACGTGGTCGCCGGGCTGCCCACCCTCAAGGTGTTCAACCGGGCCCGCACCCAGGCCGCCACCATCGCCCGGATCACCGCCGACTACCGCCGGGCCACCCTGCGCACCCTGCGGATCGCCTTCGTCTCCTCCTTCACCCTGGAACTGCTCTCCACCCTGTCCGTCGCGCTGGTCGCCGTCACCGTCGGCTTCCGGCTGGTGGACGGCACCCTCGACCTGGAGACCGGGCTGCTGATCCTGGTGCTCGCCCCCGAGGTGTACTTCCCGATCCGCCAGGTCGGCGCGCTCTACCACTCCAGCGTCGAGGGGCTGACCGCCGCCGACGAGCTGTTCCGGGTCCTGGAGACCCCGCTGCCCGCCGCCGGCACCGTGCCGGCGCCGGACCTCGCGGGCGCCGTGATCACGGCCGACGGCCTGGTGGTCCGCCACCCCGGGCGGACCGAGCCCGCGCTGGACGGCGCCGGGCTGACCCTGCGCCCCGGGTCCAGCACGGCGCTGACCGGCCCGAGCGGCGCCGGAAAGTCCACCCTGCTGGCCGTGCTGCTCGGCCTCACCGCCGCCGACTCCGGCACCGTCCGGATCACCGCCGCCGACGGCCGCACCCACGACCTGGCCGAGCTGGACCCGGCGAGCTGGCGGCGGCAGATCGCCTGGGTGCCGCAGCACCCCCACCTGTTCGCCGGGACGGTCGCCGAGAACCTGCGGCTCTACCGGCCGGAGGCCACCGACGAGCAGCTGTGGGCGGCCCTGCGGTCCGCGCACGCGCTCGACTTCGTGACCGACCTGGCGGCCGTCCTCGGGGAGGACGGCACCGGGCTCTCCGCCGGGCAGCGCCAGCGCCTCGCCCTCGCCCGGGTGCTGCTCGCCGACGACCGGCCGCTGGTGCTGCTGGACGAGCCGACCGCCAACCTCGACGGCGCCTCGGAGGCGGCCGTGGTGGACGCCGTCCGGACGCTCGCCGAGGACCCGGCGCGCACCGTCCTGGTGGTCGCGCACCGGCCGGCGCTGCTGGCCGTCGCGGACCAGCGGGTACGGCTGGCGGGGGCCGCGGTACCGGTCGCCGCGGCACCGGTCGCGGCCCCCGCCCACAGCGGCCGCCCGACGCCCGCCCCCGCCGTCCCCGAGGAGCCCGGGGGCGACGGCGCCACCACCCCCCGGCTGGCGCTCTCGATCCTGCTCGGCGCCCTCGCCCTCGGCTGCGCCGTCGCGCTGATGGCCACCTCCGGCTACCTGATCTCCCGGGCCTCCCAGATGCCGCCGGTGCTCTACCTGATGATGGCCGTCACCTCGGTGCGGGCCTTCGGTATCGGCCGCAGCGTCTTCCGCTACGCCGAACGGCTGGTCTCGCACGACGCGGTGCTGCGCGCCCTCGGCACCCTGCGCGCCGCCGTCTACCGCCGGCTGAGCGCGCTCGCCCCCGCCGGACTGCCCGCCTTCCGGCGCGGCGACCTGCTCTCCCGGCTGGTCGCCGACGTGGACGCGATCCAGGACCACTACCTGCGCTGGCGGCTGCCGGCCGCGGTGGCGGGCCTGGTCGCGCTGGGCTCGACGGTGGCGGTGGCCGCCTTCCTGCCCGCCGCCGGGCTGGTGCTCGGCCTCGGGCTGCTGCTCGCGGGCGTGCTGGTGCCCGCGCTGGCCGCCCGCTGGTCGGCCGGTGCCGAGCGGCGCCAGGCCCCGGCGCGCGGCCGGCTGGCCACCACCGTGGTGGACGCCCTCACCGGCACCGCCGAGCTCACCGTGGCCGGCGCGCTGCCCGGCCGGCTGGCCGCCGTCCGCACCGCCGACGCCGCGCTGACCGGGCTGGCCGCCCGCTCGGCCGCCACCACGGCGCTCGGCACCGGGCTGATCGCGCTGCTCACCGGGCTGACGGTGACCGCCGCGGCCGCCGTCGGCGTCCAGGGGGTGCGCGACGGTCTGCTCGCTCCGGTCTGCCTGGCCGTGGTGGTGCTGACCCCGCTGGCCGCCTTCGAGGCCGTCACCGGGATGCCGCTCGCCGTCCAGGCCCGCCAGCGCAGCCGCGCCGCGCGGGCCCGGCTGGACGAGGTGCTCGACGCCGAACCCCCGGTCGGGGAGCCGGCCGAACCGGTCGCGCTGCCCGAGCGGCCGCTGCCCATCGCGGTGCGCGGGCTGACCGTACGCCACCCCGGGCAGCCGGTGGACGCGCTCGCCGGGGTGGACCTCGACCTCGCCGCCGGCCGCCGGATCGCCGTGGTCGGCCCGTCCGGCTCCGGCAAGACCACCCTCGCCCAGGCGCTGCTGCGCTTCCTGGAGCCGAGCGCCGGGACGGTGCGGTTCGCCGACGGCCGCCCGCAGGCCGTGGACAGCGGCGCGCTCGCCGGCGAGGACGTCCGCCGGGTGATCGGGCTCTGCGCCCAGGACGCCCACGTCTTCGACAGCTCGCTGCGGGAGAACCTGCGGCTGGCCCGACCGGACGCCGGGGAGGACGAGCTGCGCGCCGCGCTGGCCTGCGCCCGGCTGCTGGAGTGGACCGACGGCCTGCCGGACGGCCTGGACACCATGGTCGGCGAGCACGGAGCCCGGCTCTCCGGCGGCCAGCGCCAGCGGCTGGCCCTGGCCCGGGCACTGCTGGCGGACTTCCCGGTGCTCGTCCTGGACGAGCCCGCCGAGCACCTCGACCTGCCCACCGCGGACGCGCTGACCGCCGACCTGCTGACCGCCACCGAGGGCCGCACCACCGTGTTGATCACCCATCGGCTGGCCGGGCTGGACGACGACACGGTGGACGAGGTGCTGGTGCTGGACGGCGGCCGGGTGGCCGAGCGGGGCCGCTGGTCGGAGCTGCTCGCCGACCCGGACGGGCGGCTGCGCGCGATGTGGCGGCGGGAGCGGGAGGCCGACGGGCTGCTGGAGCCGGCGGGCCGGTAGCCGCGCCCGCCGGGCGCGGGTCCCGCGGCCGGTGGTCGCCCCTACCGCGGCCGGTGCCCGCCCCCTGCCCGCAGCGGCCTCCCTTGCCCGCAGCGGCCCCGCCGGACGCGCCGCCCTTCGGATGAAAAGCGTACAAACTAGGCTTTCTCCATGGACCCCACGCCGGACCTCTCCGAGACCACTGCCGAGCCGACACCCCACCGGGTGCCCGAGATCGCCTCGCTCGGGCTGGACACGCTGGTCACCGAGGTCGCCGAGCGCCTCCAGTCGGCCGCCGCCGTCACCGACCGGATGCAGCGGCTGCTGGAGGCGGTGGTCTCGATCGGGGCCGGGCTGGACCTGCACGCCACCCTGCACCGGATCGCGACGGGCGCGGCCGAGCTGGTCGACGCCCGGTACGCGGCGCTCGGCGTGATCGCCCCCGGCGGCACCGGGCTGGCGGACTTCATCCACGTCGGGGTCGACGACGAGACCGCCGCCGAGATCGGCGAGCTGCCGGCCGGCCGCGGCGTCCTCGGCGCGCTCATCGACCGCCCCGAACCGCTGCGGCTCTCCGACCTGCGCGCCGATCCGCGCTCCTCCGGATTCCCTGCGCACCACCCGTGCATGAGGACCTTCCTGGGCGTGCCGATCCGGGTCCGGGCCGAGGTGTTCGGCAACCTCTACCTCACCGAGAAGAAGGGCGGCGGCGCCTTCACCCCCGAGGACGAGCAGGTGGTGCACGCGCTCGCCGCGGCGGCCGGCGTGGCCATCGAGAACTCCCGGCTGTACGAGGAGGGCCGCCGCCGGGAGCGCTGGATCGCCGGCGCCGCCGCCGTCACCACCGCGCTGCTCTCCGCCGAGCAGGCCGAGACCGCGTTGACCGTCGCGGCCGAACAGGTGCGGGAGCTCGCGGACGCCGCGCTCGGCATGATCCTGCTGCCGACCGGCCCGGAGGGCGGCGGCGAGGGCGACGGACAGATGAGGGTCGCGCACGCCTCCGGCGAGCTGGCCGAGTTCCTCCGCGGCGAGCTGCTGCCCAGGGAGAGCTTCGCGGCCCAGCTGCTCGCGGGGGAGAGCGTCTACCTGGACGACATGTCCAGCGATCCGGCCACGGTGATCCGGCTCGCCCGCCGCTTCGGCCCCTCCATGGCCGTGCCGATGGTCGCCGCCGGACGGGTGCTCGGCGGGCTCTGCGTCTGGCGCCCCTGCGGCGCGGTGCCGTTCACCGAGAGCGAGAAGCAGCTCGCCGAGACCTTCGCCTCGCAGGCGGCGCTCGCCCTGCGGCTCGCCGAGGGCCAGCGCGACCAGCAGCGGCTGGCCGTCTTCCAGGACCGCGACCGGATCGCCCGCGACCTGCACGACCTGGTGATCCAGCGGCTGTTCGCCACCGGGATGATGCTGGAGAGCGCCGCCCGGCGGGCGATCGTCCCCGAGGTGAGGACGGGCATCGGCAAGGCGGTGGACGAGCTGGACGCCACCATCCAGGAGGTCCGCACCACCATCTACGCCCTCCAGCACGACAACCACGGCGACGCGCCGGACACCCTGCGCACCCGGGTGCTGCGGGAGGCCAGCCAGGCCGCGGCCGCGCTCGGCTTCAAGCCCTCGGTGAGCTTTGTCGGACCGGTGGAGAGCCTGGTCGGCGAGAAGACCGGCCGTCAACTGCTCGCGGCGCTGCGGGAGATGCTGTCCAACACGGCCCGGCACGCCCGTGCCTCCCGGGTCGGCGTGGAGATCGACGCGACCAGCCACCTGGACGAGAACGGCCGGCCGATCGGCGGTGACCCGGAGGCGCTGGACAGCGGTGGACGGCCGGGGGTGCTGCTGACCGTGACCGACGACGGGGTGGGCATCCCGGAGGGCGGCCGGCGCAGCGGCCTGCTCAACCTCACCCGGCGCGCCGAGGCACTCGGCGGTGACGCCTGGCACGAGAGCGGGCCGTACCGGAAGGGGACGATGGTGCGCTGGACGGCCCGGCTCTGACACCCGGTGACGGGGGCTTCGGCCCCGAACCAGTGAAAGTTAAACGAGAGAGAACTTCCCGACCAACAGCGCAAGTTGTGAACGTCCTGGGCTTTCGGGGCCTCCGTGTGCACACATAGCTTTGCTCCGCTCGGAGGGGAATCCGGAGGGCAACCGGACGGAGGGGGCAGTGAACGCTGCCGGCCGCGGTCACACCGCAGCAGGGGCAAGTCGAGGGGGGTTCCGCGCCGAACGGGCGGCGGACGGGCGCTACCGCTGGCAACTGAAGGCGCCCAACGGACGGGTCGTCGCGATCACCGCGGCCGCGTTCGAGACGGCCGGCGAGGCCGAGCGGGGCTTCGACGGCCTGCGCCTCGGGGCGGCCGAGCTCACCGCCCGGATCACCCACGTACGGGACGGCATCGGCTGGATCTGGGTGGTCCCGGGCTCGCGCACCCTGCCCGAAGTGCGGTCCAGCCGCGCGTACGAGCGGTACGCGACCTGCCAGAACGCCTTCCGCCGGTTCGTGGTGCTGCTGGCCAAGCAGCCGCCGCGCGAACTGCCGGAGCCCGCCGTGCCGTTGAGACGCCTCGATGGCCGCTGAGCGGCGCGGTCCGCGGCTGCTGATCGTGCCGACCGCCGACCGCGGCCTCGGCTGGGCGCTGCGGGCCGCCAACGGGCGGCCGCTCGGGGTCGGTGTGCGGACCTACCGGAGCGAGGACGAACTGGCCGACTCGGTGCGCGAGTTGCTGATCGAGCGGGCCGCGCTGCGCTGTTCGGTCGGGCAGGCCGAGGGGCGTCAGTGGGTCTGGGCCGCCTACCTGCCGGTGCGCAGCACCCGGCCGGGGGCGGCCGAGGCCGTGCCGGTCGCCCGCAGCGCGCGGGGGTACCTGCGGCGGGACCAGTGCCAGGCCGGGATCGACGGGTTCCTGGCCGGACTGCGCTGGGTCGGCCAGGAGCTGCGGCGGAGCGGACGGGACGGCCGCTGGCCGCTGTGAGCCGCCGAGGGCGCTCGGCCGAAGCGTTCGAGAACACGGCTGTCCGCCGGGTGACGGGCCGCCATGTCGGCTTTCCCACGGCGGGCGAGAGCCGGAACCCGTGCTTCCGGAACGTCCGCCTCCGCCGGCGCTCCGTCCGTTCTCCGGGTGCCTCCGTGCGCTCCTGGTGCGCCGCCGCGCCGTCCGTGCAGTTCCGGTGAAGGCCAGGTTTCCGGCAACACCCCGAGCAGCCTCCTGGAGAAGAACGTCGACCGGGTTCGGAGGCCCGGCCGTGCCCCTGTCACGTGCGCGCTGACCAGTGGCTAAACCTCGCCGAACCGATGAGTCGACATTCCCCGGCCGGAGTCGACCTCTCTTCCGGCGGAACCTCTCCGCCGGACAGGATCGGCACTGCCGGGGAGGCCGCAGCGGACGCGGCCACCGGCCCCGAACTCCCGACCGGAGTAAGGGTTTCACGCGATGTACGTCTCTCCCCCGGAGGAAGAGGAACATGCGTAAGACCGCTGCCAAGCTGCTCACCGTCGCCGCGCTGGCGACCTCCGTCGCCACCGTCGTCAGCGGCACCGCCGTCGCCGACCCGGCCGCCGGTGTCACCCCGCGCGCCATCGACATCGTGGGTGTCGGCTCCGACACGACCCAGACGGTCCTGAACCAGCTGTCGGTCGACTACAACGCCTCGCTGACCGACCCGAACGCCCCCCGTCTGTACAGCTGGGACGCGACCGGCACCTCGCCGATCACCACCAAGACCGGTGCCACCCCGATCGACCGCCCGAACGGCTCCGGCGCCGGCGTCAAGGCCCTGTCGGTCAACACCTCCGCCACTGTCGACTTCGCCCGCTCCTCGCGCGGCCCGGCGGCCACCGACGCCCACGGCCTGGACTTCGTCGCCCTCGCCAAGGACGCGGTGACCTGGTCCGCCCAGGCCAACGGCAACGCCCCGGCCTCGCTGACCCCCGCGCAGCTCAAGGCGATCTACCAGTGCGACCCGGCCGCCCGCACCTGGAACCAGATCGACCCCACCAAGCCCGCCACCAACATCCAGCCGTGGCTGCCGCAGGCCAACTCCGGCACCCGGTCGTTCTTCCTGACCGCGATCGGCAACCCGACCCTGGGCACCTGCGTGCAGGACGGCCCGGAGGAGAACGAGGGCACCGACAGCCGTCTGCAGAACCCGAACGTCATCTTCCCCTACTCCGTCGCCAAGTACCTGGGCCAGACGGTCGGCGGCCACGGCACCGCCACCGACGCCCCCGGCACCCTGACCCTGGGCAGCGTCGTCCTCGGCAGCACCCCGGTCGCCCCGGTGGCGAACGGCGTCATCAACAGCACCTTCGCCAACTCCGTCTTCGGCCGCGTGGTCTACAACGCCGTCCGGGACACCGAGTGGACCGCCACCGACGCGCACGGCAACGCGCTGCGCGCCATCTTCGGCCCCACCGGCTGGATCTGCACCAACGCGACCGCCAAGGCCGACCTCAAGAGCTACGGCTTCCTGGTCACCCCGGCCTGCGGCTCCTTCGTCCAGAGCTGACCCACTCCGCACCACCCGGCGGCCACGGGCTTCGTGCCCGTGGCCGCCGGCCCATCGCCCCGGTACGTGCGGAGAGGACAGGAAGATGACGACACGTGGGGTCAAGCTGGGCGCCGTGGTCGCCGTGCTCGCGTCGGTGCTCCCGCTCTGGGGCGGGCAGGCCGCGGCGGACCCGGGGACCCTTCCGGCGGCCCGGGACATCGTGGGCGTGGGCGCGCAGACCACCCAGGGCCTGATGGGCCGGCTCGCGGCCGACTACAACGCCTCGCTGACCGACCCGAACGCCCCCCGGCTGTACGGCTGGGACTCCACCGGACCCTCGCCGATCACGACCAAGGCGGGTGCCACGCCGATCACCCGGCCGAGCGGCGCCGGCGGCGGAGTGCAGGCGCTCCTGGCCACCACCAGTGCGACGGTGGACTTCGCCCGCTCCGACCGGCTCCCGCCGAGCCAGACCCCGCCTCCCGGCTACAGGTCCGTCGTGCTCGCCAAGGACGCGGTGACCTGGTCCGCCCAGGCGAACGGCAACGCCCCGGCGGCGCTCAGCGCGGCGCAGCTCAAGGCGATCTACCAGTGCGATCCCAACTACCGCACCTGGAACCAGATCGACCCGACCAGGCCGGCCGCCGCCATCAAGCCGTTCCTGCCGCAGGCCACCTCAGGCACCCGGTCGTTCTTCCTGACCGCGATCGGCGACCCGAGCGTGGGCGGCTGCGTGCAGGACGGCCCGGAGGAGAACGAGGGCACCGATGCCCGGCTGAACGACGCGAACGCGCTGTTCCCCTACTCGGTGGCCGACTACCTGGGCCAGACGGCCGGCGGCCACGGAACGGCGCTCGACAACCCGGGCACCCTGACCCTGCGCGGCGTCGTCATCGGCAACGGAGCGGTCGCCCCGGTGGCCAACAACCAGATCAACACCGTCTTCGCCGCCTCGTCGTTCGGCCGCATGGTCTACAACGCGGTCCGGGAGACCGAGTGGACGGCCAACGACGCGCACGGCAACGCGCTGCGCGCCGTCTTCGGCTCCACCGGCTGGATCTGCACCAACGCGACCGCCCGGGCCGACATCAAGAGCTACGGCTTCCTGGTCACCTCGGCCTGCGGGCTTTCCTAGGGCGTGTCCGACGCCCTGGCCCGACCCCAGAGCCGCCGGTCCTTCGACCGGTGTTCCACCAGCACCAACCCGGTTCCTCTCCCAAGGAGTTCAGCATGTCCCGTACCTCCGCCCGGCTGCTGGCCGGCAGCATCGCGGCCACCCTCGCCGTGACCGCCCTGAGTGGCGTGGCCGTCGCCGACACCGTGCCGGCTCCCACCGGCACCGCCGTGGCGACCGTGAGCACCGCCTTCGTCTCGTCCGCGGCGAAGAACGGCGTGGTGGTCCTGCCGCTGCCGGACGCGGGTGTCTCCTACAGCTCCGCCGAGGGACTCAAGGTCGACTTCCCGGTGACCGGCGGCTCGGTCAACCTGGTCGGCTACTACGGCGAGGTGCAGCTGGGCGGCAGCCTGCTGTTCGTCGACTACTTCACCGGCAAGAGCGTGCGCTTCAAGCAGCTGGCGTTCAGCGCCGACAGCTGGCGGCTGACCGGCGTGCCGGAGGGCGGCTCCGCTCCGGTCGAACTGCTCGCGCCGGCAGGGGTGTTGAAGACCTCGAAGAACGGAACCACCCAGACCCTGAACGCGTCCGACTTCACGGTGGACGCCGCGGGCGCGCAGTACCTGGACACCACGCTGAACACCAAGTTCTTCACCGACGGCCAGTCGGTGGGCTCCTTCTCCCTGACGGTCAACGGCTGACGCCGTCCGCCCCCGCGAGGCCCGCGCCGCCAGGTGCGGGCCTCCCCGTGTGCACCGGACAAGTGCCCTCCGGAGTCGCTGCGTTGTGCTCTCGTACACGTGGGCGACCGGATCCGGCCATGTGCGACGGGCCGAATGGATGCGTACCGGAATCGCCGGTCGCGCCCGCAGCCCGATCCCCCTCGCGCCGCGCACCCGGCGGCGCGGATCCGCACGGAGGTGCCCGTCATGAGAGTCCGATTGCCCGCCCGGAGAGAACCGGGGGGGTGGAGACGTCGCCTTCCGGCGGTCGCACTGGTGTGGTCGGTGGTGGTCGCGCTCGGCGTGGTGCCGATCGGCCTGGGCGCGGTGGCGCCGGCCGCTGCGGAGTCGGGGTCGGCCAAGACGGTGAAGGGGCCGCACGTCTGGCTCCCGGCGACCCAGTCGAAGGGGCCCGAGGGCAGCATCACCGTCTCCCAGACGAAGAACCTGACCAACCAGGTGATCCACGTGTCCTGGAGCGGGTTCACCCCGACCGTGGACCCGTTCGGCACGCCGGTGTCGGTGACCCCGGTGCTCGACCGCAACGCCCTCTACCCCGTCCGGATCTACCAGTGCCGGGGCGAGGACCCCAAGATCACGGACTGCTACGGGAGCACGCTGTACAACGCGGACCCGGCCAAGGGCTTCAACCAGAAGAAGCCGGCCGCCGGTCTGACCACACCCGACTTCTCCGTGAGCAACATGGTCGTCGCCCCGACCGGCACGGACGGCTCGGGCGCCGCCGACATCGAGGTCTGGACGTCGGCGCAGAGCCCGACGCTGGGGTGCGACGACAGCCACAAGTGCTCGGTCGTGGTCGTGCCGAACTACGGCGGGGACAGCATCGCGAGCTGGAACCCGACGGGCGACGTCGACTGCACCAACCACGACTCCGACCTGTACAACGACTTCGGCGGTCCCACGGCGAGTGACAGCGTCAACGGGATGCTCAACGTCTGGAACAACATGGCGACCAGCGAGCAGTGCGCGTGGGACAACCACATCGCCATCCCGCTGGAGTTCGCGGCCACCCCGTCCTCCTGCCCGGACCGGGCCGCCGACATGACGGTGGCCGGCCTGGAGATGGCGAACCGGGCCATGCAGCAGTGGCGGGCCGGCCTGTGCCACGGCGACGCGCCCCTCTCGCTCCAGTACAGCTCGGCGGGCGGGGAGCCGCAGGCCCGGGAGGACTTCCTGGGCGGCCGGAAGGACGTCGCGCTGACCGCCCGGCCGGACCGCCAGGCGCCGCCGCGGCCGTACGTCTACGCCCCGCTGGCGACGACGGGCATCTCGGTGGCCTTCGTGGTGGACGACCCGGCGTCCGGCCGGCAGATCCGCGACATGAAGCTCAACGCCCGGCTGCTGGCCAAGATGCTCACCCAGTCCTACGACCCGGACGGCGCGGACATCGCCTCGGTGCGGGGCAACCCCAACTGCGTGTTCGCGGACCAGGAGTTCCTCAAGCTGAACCCGCTGCCCGCCTCCTCCGGCCTGGCCTGGCCGCGGTTCTGCAACACCGGCAACTCCAGCCCGACGGTGGTCGGCGGTACCACGGACCTGGTGTACCAGCTGACCTCGTGGATCGCCTCGGACCCGGACGCGGTGCGCTTCCTGGACGGCGAGCCGGACCCGTGGGGCACCCACGTGAACACCTACTACCTGCGGCCCGCCTTCTCCGGGTACCCGGTCGAGTCCTTCATCCGGCAGGACTCCTCGGGCATCGTCGGCGCCACCAAGGACCCGTACGACCGCTGGAAGCAGTACGAGTGGAACCCGAACACCATGGGCCTGGGCGACATGGCGCGCAAGCTCCTCCAGAACACGCCCAACTGCACCAACGCGACGGTCTCCGGTGACGGCACCCACTCCGGCTGCCCCGCCATGCAGAAGGGTGAGCGGACGCTGTTCACCATCATGGACTCCGGCCAGGCGAAGGCCTTCTCCCTGCCCGAGGCCCAACTGCTCAACCCGGCGGGTCAGTTCGTCTCGCCCGACGGCAGCGGCTTCCAGGCGGCGGTGGCGGACATGCCGACCGACGCGGCCACCGGTGTGCAGCAACTGCCGTACGGCGTGGCCGACTCGGCCTTCTCGCGGGACCAGCGGGCCTACCCGCTGACCACCGTGCAGTACGCGATGGTGCCCACCCAGGGCGTGTCCCAGGCCAAGGCGGGAGCGATCTCGCAGTTCCTGAAGACCGTGACGACCAGCGGCCAGGTGTACGGCTTCGAGCCGGGCAGGCTGGCGGCGGGCTACCTCGCGCTGACCGGCGCGCAGCGCCAGCAGGCGCAGGATGCGGCCAAGCACGTGGAGACGCAGGACGGCAAGCTGCCCGGCAACCAGGTCGCCCCGCCGGCCCCGCCGGCCGAGGGCGGCGAGGGTACGAGCGGCACCGGGGGCACCACGCCCGACGGCTCGGGCTCGGCCGACGGCGGCGGCACCACCGGCGGCGGTCTCGGTGACGGCACGAGCGGCACCGGCCTCACCGGCGGCACCTCCGGCGGTCTGAGCGGCGACACCGGCACCACCGGCGCCGGCACCGCCGCCGCGGCCTCCGCGCCCGGTGCGAAGCCCGGGGCCACACCGTCCGCGAGCGGGGGCCCGCTGGCCGCCGCGCCGGTCGCGGTCGGCACGCCCGCGGCGGACCGCTCGGGCGCGGCCCGGCTGCTGCTCCCGGTGGCGCTGATCGGCGGCCTGGTGCTGCTGGTCGGCGGCCCGGCGGCGCTGGTCCTCGGCGGTACGCCGGCCGGGGAGCGGGCGCTGAACGGCCTGCGCGCCGGCTGGTCGCGGGTGCGCCGCCGGTTCTGACGCGCACGCCGTCGCACGACCCGGCGGGGCCGCCGTTCCGGCCCCGCCGGGCCACCCTCAGGGCCTGGGCTCAGCCCCGGCCTCCGTACCCGAGCACGGAGATGCAGCCATGACAGCCGCCGCCGAGCCCGCGGCATCGCCCGCCGGGGCGCCGGGCCTACCCGACCGCGGACCCGACACCGACGTTCCCCGCGTCATCACCGCCCCCGCCACCCCGGCCGACCGGGTGTTCCGCGGCGTGCTGCGGGTGGCCGGACTCTCGGTGTTCGCGATCATGGGATTGATCGCCTTCTTCCTGATCCTGCGCGGCACGGACGCCTTCCGGACGGCCGGCTGGTCCTTCCTGACCGAGCAGAAGTGGCAGACCGCCGCGCACAACTTCGGCATCGCCGCCGTCCTGCCGAACGGCCTGCTGATCGCCGTCATCGCGCTGGTCATCGCCGTCCCGGTGGCGCTGTGCACCGCGGTCTTCATCTCCGAGTACGCGCCGCCGCGGCTGCGCGGCCCGCTGGTCTCGCTGATCGACCTGATGGCGGCGATCCCCAGCATCGTCTACGGCCTGTGGGGCCTGTACTTCCTCCAGCCGCGGTTCGTCGGCTTCGTCCGCTGGCTGGCCAACCACCTGGGGGAGTACCTCCCCTTCCTCAAGGTGCGCACCGGCGACATCGGGACCTCCTACACCTCCTCGACCTTCATCGCCGGCGTGGTGGTCTCCCTGATGATCATCCCGATCATCACCTCGCTCAGCCGCCAGGTGTTCTCCCAGGCCCCGCAGGGCGAGCGGGAGGGCGCGTACGCGCTGGGCTCGACCCGCTGGGGGATGGTGCGCACCGTCGTCCTGCCGTTCGGCAAGGGCGGCGTGATCGGCGCGGTCATGCTGGGCTTCGGCCGGGCGATGGGCGAGACCATCGCCGTCGCGCTGATCATCTCCCCGAGCTTCAAGACCATCACCCACATCCTGGAGAACGGCGCCAACTCGATCTCGGCGCTGATCGCGCTGCGGTTCGGCGAGTCGGACAAGCTCTCGCTCTCCGCGCTGATGGCGGCCGGCCTGGTGCTGTTCGGGCTCACCCTGGTGGTCAACGTGGCGGCCGGCTTCGTGATCAACCGGTCCCGCTCCGGCGCCTCGACGGCGGACTGAGCATGACGCACCGTCAGACCGGCTGCCACCGGGCCGACCGCCGTCCGAACCACCGTGAAGGGACCACCCGATGACCACGCTCGACCTGCCGCCGGTCGCGGCGTCCGGGCCCGCCGCCGGCGGCCCGGAACCGGCCGCGCCCGCCGAACCCCGCCCCGAGAGGAAGGTCCGCCTCGGCGGCGTCACCTCCGAGGACGTCCTCACCGTGGCCGGTGCCCTGGCCGGCTCGCTCGCGCTGAACTGGATGCTCTACGAGCGGGTGCTGCCGTTCAGCGGCGCGTCCGGCTTCGTGCTCTGCTGGTACGCGCTGTTCCTGGCGGCCTACTTCGCGCTGGGCCGGCTCCAGTGGGGCACCCTGATGGTGCGCGAGCGCCTGGTGTCCGTGGTGGCGTGGAGCGCCGGCATCGCGGTCGTCGCGCTGATCGTCGACCAGATCGGCTTCGTGACGGCCAAGGGCGTGGAGGCGGCCCGCCACCTGAACTTCTTCACCGAGTCGATGGAGCAGACCGGCCCGCTCTCCCCGATCGACTCCGGCGGCGCGCTCGGCGCGATCGTCGGCTCGCTCGAACAGCTGGGCCTGGCAACGCTGTTCGCCGTTCCGCTGGGCATCGCCGCCGCCGTCTTCATGTCCGAGGTCGGCGGCCGGATGGCCCGGCCGGTACGGACCCTGGTGGAGGCGATGACGGCGCTGCCGTCCATCGTCGCCGGGCTCTTCGTGCTCGGCGTCGTGATCATCACCTTCGGCTTCGAGAAGAGCGGCTTCGCGGCCTCGCTCGCGCTCACCGTGATGATGATGCCGATCGTCACCCGGGCCTCCGAGGTGGTCATCCGGCTGGTGCCCGGCACCCTGCGGGAGGCCTCGTACGCGCTCGGCGGCAGCCAGTGGCGCACGGTGTGGAACGTCGTGCTGCCCACCGCCCGGCCCGGCCTGATGACCGGCGTGGTGCTCGGCATGGCGCGGGGCATCGGCGAGACCTCTCCGGTGCTGCTTACCTCCGGCTTCACCTCGCAGTTCAACGGCAACCCGTTCGCCGAGCACCAGGTGTCGCTGCCGCTGTACATCTGGAACTACGTCAAGCAGCCCTACGACGGGATGATCGCGCGCGGCTTCGCCGCCGGCATGACGCTGATGGCCGTGGTGCTGATCCTCTTCGTCACCGCCCGCGTGCTCGGCGGCCGGCAGCCCGGTCAGCTGACCCGCGCCCAGAAGCGGCGCCTCGACCGGGACGCCCGCCGGACGGAGCGCGCCGCCGCGGCCGCCGTCGCCCGCCCGTTCGCCGTCCAGCCGAAGAAGCAGTGATGTTCCGCACCACCACCCCCGGAACACCGGCACACCCGTCAACCACCCCCGGACCACCGGTCCACCGATCAACCACCCTCGGAACCAGAGGAGTTCACATGTCCTGGGAGGCCGCAAGGCGCTCCGTGGCCCGACTGGCGGCGGGGCTGCTGGCCCTGTTGCTCGCTGCGGCCTCCCTGTTGCTGGGGCAGACCGTCCCGGCGTACGCGGCCTCGGTCGCGCTCAACGCGGACGGCTCCAGCTGGGCCGGTCCGGCCATCGACCAGTGGCGCCAGGACGTCGGCCCGCAGGGCATCCAGATCAACTTCAACCCGATAGGCTCGGCGGCCGGCCGCAACGCCTGGAGCCTCGGGCAGGACGACTTCACCGCCTCGGACGTGCCGTTCCGCACCCAGGACGACACCGGCCTCAGCGGCGACCGCCGCAGCGGCGGCCAGGGCACCAAGGAGAACCCGGTCTACGGCTTCTCGTACGTGCCGATCACGGCCGGCGGGACGACCTTCATGTACAACCTGGTGATCGGCGGCAAGCAGGTCCGCGACCTGCGGCTGTCCCCCCAGACGCTGGTGGACATCTTCACCAACAAGATCACCAACTGGAACGACCCGAAGATCACCGCCGACTACGGCAAGGCCCTGCCGAACCTGCCGATCACCCCGGTGGTCCGCTCGGACGGCTCCGGCGCCACCGCCCAGTTCACCCGCTGGATGCAGCACACCCACCAGGGCCAGTGGGAGGCGTACTGCAAGGGCGTCAACGGCACCACCTGCGGTGACTACACCGAGTTCTTCCCGGCCTCCGGCCGGATGACCGCGCAGAGCAGTTCGGACACCGTCGCCGGCTACATCAAGGACCCGAACAACCTGGGCACCATCGGCTACGACGAGTACGCCTTCGCCAAGCGGAGCAACTGGCCGGTCGTGAAGGTGCTCAACTCGGCGGGCTACTACTCCCTGCCGACCGCCTCCAACGTCGCGGTGGCGCTCACCGCGGCGAAGATCCGCGGCGTCGACGACAACACCCCGTCGACCGACCCGAACTACCTCCAGCAGAACCTCGACGGCGTCTACACCATGGACGACCCGCGCTCGTACCCGATCTCCAGCTACAGCTACGTGATCGTGCCGCGCGCCGGGGCCTCCCAGCCGGTGCCGCCGCGGTTCAACAACGACAAGGGCTCCGCGCTCAGCCGCTTCCTGTCCTACGTGCTGTGCGAGGGCCAGGGCGAGGCGGACGGCCTCGGCTACTCGCCGATCCCGCGCGGCCTGGTCAAGGGCGGTCTGCTCCAGACCAAGAGCATCCCCGGCAACGCCAGCCCGGTGAACCCGGACACCCTCTCCAACTGCGCCAACCCGACCTTCAACTCGGCCGGTGAGCTCACCGTCCTCAAGAACGCCCCGATGCCCAGCCCGTGCGACAAGAAGGACGCGCCGGTGCCGTGCACCGTGCAGGGCGGCCAGGCCGTCAAGGCCGGCTCGGGCGGCGACGGCGGAGCCGCGGGCAGCGGCGGCGGCAAGAACGGCAACGGCGCGGGCGGCAGCGGCGGTACGGGCGGTGCCGGTGGCGCCGCCGGCGACCCGAACGCCGCGGGCACCGGCGGTGACCCGAACTCCGCCGGGGCCGCGGGCACCGGTGGCGACCCGAACGCGGCCGGCGCCGGCGACGGCACCGAGGAAGTGGTCGACCCGCAGACCGGCCAGGTGGTCGCCCGCGGCCGCGGCGGCGCCACCGAGGTGGCGGCCAACGTGGTCGAGGTCAGCGGCAGGCCCGAGGACTGGATGCTGTCCTCCCTCACCGCGGTGGAACTGCTCGCCGTGGTGCTCGTCCCGCCGCTGCTCGGCCGCCGGCTGCTGCGCCGCCGCAAGAGCTCGGACGGCGCCTCGTGACCGCCCCGGTGCTGGAGAAGCCGGCCGCCCGGCCCGCGCCGGTGCGGCCGCCCGGCCCCGCAGCGCCCGCCGGACCGGCCCGTCCGGACGTCTCCGCCTCGCGGCGGCGCTTCCTCCAGGGCGCCTGGGCGGTCAGCCTCGCGGCGGCGCTGGTGCTCGGCTTCGTCGGGTTCCTGTTCACGCTCTCGCACGTCCAGCAGCGGCACTACCAGTCGACCGCGTACAAGACCTTCCGCGACCAGTTGGCCCGGGCGGTCGCCCCGACCGGCGCCGCCGCCGACGGCGAGCCGGTGGCCCTGCTGGACATCCCGGCGATCGGCCTGCGCCAGGCCGTGGTGGTCGAGGGCACCACCGGCCGGGACCTGATGCGCGGCCCCGGCCACCGCCGGGACACCGCGCTGCCCGGCCAGCGCGGGGTCGCGGTGGTCTTCGGCCGCGGCGCCACCTTCGGGGCGCCGTTCGCCTCGCTGTCCAAGCTGCGGGTCGGCGACAAGATCGAAGCCACCACCGGCCAGGGCAAGTTCACCTACACCGTCAACGTGTACGGCGGCGGCGACCACCCGATCACCGACCCGGCCCCCAACCGGCTGGTGCTGGTCACCGGCGACTCCGACTGGATCCCCGGCTCCACCGTGCTGGTCGGCGCCCGGCTGGACGGCGACCCGGAGCAGAACCCCGGGGGCCGGCCCCGGACCGTCCCGTACGACAAGGCGCTGGCCGCGGACAAGGGCGCGCTGGCCACGCTCCAGCTGTGGTCGCTCGGCCTGCTCGGCACGGTGGCCGGCGCCCTGGTGCTGGCCCGGTACTGGCGGCGCTCGGCCGCGTACCTCAGCCTCGCGCCGGTGGCCGGCGCGCTGCTCTGGGCGGTCTACGAGAACGCCGCCGCCCTGCTGCCCAACCTCTACTGACGCGCGCCCGGAGGCCGTTCCGATGACCGACGCACCACTGACCGACACCCCGGCGACCGACCCGGTCGCCGACACCATCACCCTCCCCCCGGTCGCCCCGTACGCCGACGACCGGTACGCCGACGGCGGGCACCCCGACGGCGGGCACCCCGACGGCGGGCCGCTGGCCGGGCTGGAGACCCGGGACGTCTCCGCCTGGTTCGGCAGCCGCAAGGTGCTGGAGCGGGTCTCGCTGGCGATGCCGGCCGGCGAGGTCACCGCGCTGATCGGCCCGTCCGGCTGTGGCAAGTCCACCTACCTGCGGATCCTCAACCGGATGCACGAGATGGTGCGCGGCGCCGCCCTGGCCGGCGAGGTGCTGCTGGACGGGGACGACGTCTACCGGCCCGGGCGCCGCCCCGCCGAGGTGCGGCGCCGGATCGGGATGGTGTTCCAGCGGCCCAACCCGTTCCCGGCGATGTCCATCCAGGACAACGTCTCCAGCGGGCTCAAGCTGGCCGGGATCAAGGTGTCCAAGGAGGAGCGCCAGCACCTGGTGGAGACCAGCCTGCGCCGGGCCGGGCTCTGGGACGAGGTGTCCACCCGGCTGCACACCCCGGGCGGGGCGCTCTCCGGCGGGCAGCAGCAACGCCTGTGCATCGCACGGTCGTTGGCGGTCTCGCCGGACATCCTGCTGATGGACGAGCCGTGCTCGGCGCTCGACCCGACCTCCACCCGGCGGGTCGAGGAGACCATCGACGAACTGCGCGGGCGGCTGACCATCGTGATCGTCACCCACAACATGCAGCAGGCCCAGCGCGTCTCGCAGACCTGCGCGTTCTTCCTGGCCACCCACGACACCCCGGGGCGGATCGTCGAGGCCGGGCCGACCGAGCAGATCTTCGGCAGCCCGCGCGACCAGCGGACCTCGGACTACGTCAACGGGCGCTTCGGCTAGGCGGTCGCCTCGGCCGGACGCCGCTCCGGCCGGACGCCGCTCCGGCCACGGCACCGTCGGGGGCGCGCCCGGGGGCCCCAGGCCCGCTCGGGCGCGCCCCGGACGGCTCTTCGGGGCCCGGGCTTCAAGAATCAGGCCCGCTCGGGCGCGCCCTGGAGGCCGAGCAGCCCCTCCAGCACCGCCGCGACACCGTCCTGCTCGTTGCTCACCGTGTGCCGCGGCACCGCCGCCAGCACCTGTGGGTGCGCGTTGGCCACGGCGTACGCGGTGCCGGCCCAGGCCAGCATCTCCAGGTCGTTCGGCATGTCGCCGAAGGCCACCACCTCGCTCCGGTCGATCCCGTGCCCGGCGCACCAGCGGGCCAGCGTGCTGGCCTTGGTGACGCCGGGCGCGCTGATCTCCAGCAGCGGGATCGCCGCCGAGCGGGTGATCTCGGCCAGGTGCCCGGCGGCCTGCCGGGCCTCGGCGAGGAACGTGTCCGGGTCGAGGTCCGGGTGCTTGGCCAGCAGCTTGAACAGGCCTCGGACCGGGCCCTCGGCACCCAGCAGCCGCTCCGCCGGGCCGACGTGGTGCTCCAGTTCGTCGCCGCCCCACATCGGCACCGCGTACCCGGCCTCGCGGGCCCAGCCGTCCGGGTACTCGAAGGCGAAGGCGGTGCCGGGCAGCTTGGCCCGCAGCGCCTCGACCACCGCCAGGGTGGTCTTCACCGGCAGCGGGAAGGTCTCCAGCAGTTCGCCGCGCCGCACGTCCACCACCGCGCCGCCGTTCGAGCAGATCGCCACCCCGTGGCCGCCGATGTGCGGGCTCACCTGCTGCATCCAGCGCGGCGGGCGCCCGGTCACGAACACCACCTGCACCCCGGCCGCCTCGGCCGCCGCCAGCGCCGCGGCGGTGCGGTCGGAGACGGTGCCGCCGGAGCAGAGCAGGGTGCCGTCCAGGTCGGTGGCGATGAGGCGGGGCGCGGTACGGGGTTCGGTCACCGGTCCATCTTCGCCCATCGGCGCCGGCTGGTCACCGGCGGCGGCGTGCGGTCGGCGTCCGCCCGCGCCGTGATCAAGCCCTTCATGCGCCGTTTCCGGCCGATCCGCCCGGCTCCGGGGTGCCCGCCCGGCCCCGGCGGGCATGGAACGGGCACGGCCACCCCGTCGGCAGGAAGAGCCATGCCCACACGCCAGCTCCGTGACCAGCCGTCCCCGACCGCCCACCCCGACCCCCGCGCCGCGCAGGCCCCCGACGCCTCGCGCGACCCGGTCCTCCTCGGCGACGTCCTCTTCCACACCCTCGCCGAACTCGCCCGCCGCACCTGCGCGCCGTCCCTCCCCGCCCAACGCACCCGCCCGCACCCGTAGCGCGCCCCGGCGGCAGCCGTCAGCCGAGCTGGGCGAGGCCCTCGGTGGCGATCCTCTCGAACACGGCGAGGTCGTCAGCGAGGGCCAGCGCGCCATGATCCACGCGATGGCGCGTTCACTCTCGGGACACTCCCTGCGCACCCACGCCAAGCTCCACGACATCAGCCGCACCCGGCTCTCGCTGGCCAACACTGTTGTCAAGAACGCCCCCGACCTCGCCGAACAGGTCCGCCTCGGCACGCTCGGCCTCGACGCCGCCAACGACCTCATGCGCCAGCGCAAGACCGAGGCCGACGCCATCCAGGCCCAGCACGACCACCTGCTCCGGCACGCCCCCGACCTCGCCACCCAGGTCACCGAGGGCCACCTGACCCGCGAGGCCGCCACCGCCGCCCTCAACCAGCGACTCGAAGAGCAGCGACTGCGCGCACGGGTCGAGGAGATCGACGCGATCCGCCGCGCAGACCGCGACCCTGGACCGGCCCTCGCAGAGCTCGCCAGCCACGGCGACATCGACTGGCACCAGGCCCACCAGCGCGCCGAGGACTACCTTGCCCAGCGAAATGCCGCCATCAGCCGTGACCAGCAGCACCTGACCGCCATCGCCGACGGCTGGACCGTTCTGCGCAACCTTGCCCGCTGCCCCGACAGCGCCTACGCCACCGCCGTCCTCGACGGTCTCGCCCCGGACGCACGCTCCCTCACCGGCCACCTCATCGCGCTCGAAGCCCAGCCCGAGGAGGCGCAACAGCAGAGCTAACCCACCCCGCTCGCGGGCCAGCCGACCTGCTGAGATGTCGGTTTGATGTCGTCTGCGGCGGCCGGGAACCATCCCGGCCGCCGTGCGTCTTGTGTGCTTGCAACCGTCACCCGACACGGAAGAGGGCACCACTTGACCGACTACGAACCCACCTTCCACGAGCCCCACCGCAGCGTCATCCGCGCCGTCCCCCACCCCGGTGAACTCGACGCCCGCGGCATCCCCATCATCTGCCCCACCTGCCGCGCCCACCGCGACTGGCTCCTCCTCAACGTCCGCCACCAGGTCTTCGTCCGCTGCCGCTGCGCCACCGAATGGCACGAGCCGGACCTCACCCATGCCTACTTCGACCAGCACTTCAGCGCCCCAGAACAAGAGTGGGACGAGTGGGACGACTTCGACACCGCCATGAGAGCACTCGCCTTCGACGGGCTCCTCGCCGGAACGACCTGGAACCTGGACTGAGGTCCACGCCGCTCCCGCCGCTGTTCACCTCTGACGCTTGCCGCGTCCCGCCCGGACGAGCGAGGACAGCGGGGCACACGGACGGCGCTTCGGCTACCGGCGGAGGTTGACCTGGATGACGGCGTGACGGCCGTTGGTGCGCCACGGCGTCCCGGCGCTGTCGAGCCGGGCGACGGTGGCGACGTCGACGCCGACGATCACGTCCGATTTCAGCGTCCGCAGCGCCGTGACGGCTGAGGGGAAGTGGCTGGCCACCTCGGTGAACGCAGTGGTGGGCGGCCACAGCTGATCGCCCACCAGTCGACGGTAGTTGAGGTCGCCCTTGAGGATCGTCATCGTTGCGCCGGTGAACTCGGACCGGAGGTCGGCGGGCATGTCGTGGAACGACAGTGGTGCGCAGAAGAACGGGTGCGTGCAGATCACGAGCGCGCCGCTGTTCATCGCTCGCCACAGCCGTTCGCCGATCGTCGCGGCAGCCGCCGTGGTGGCGGTGCGCAGGCGCTCGACGGTGGCGAGGACGTCGGCCGTCGTCGCGTCCGACACGTAGTACGGCTGCGGCTTCACGTACACGACGACCTGTGCCGCCAGGCCGGAAGCCAGGAGGTGGTCGACCAGCACCAGGTCCGGCAGGAGTTCCCGGCCGGCGTTGTCCGCGATGATGCAGACGCGCCCACCTTCGGCCCGCTCCAGCTCGGCCCAGAGCGACTCGCTGTCGTCGGCCACCAGGTCGGACGCGATCGCTCCTCCGGCCTCCGCCGTGATCTGGAAGCTCAGGTCGGCTCGGTTGCCCCAGAGCGCCGAGGAGAGAAGCGCGGCGGCCCGCTTGTCGGTGAAGGCCGAGGGCAGGTCGCCGAGGGCCGCCAGTTCGTCGTCGACGGCCGGGCCGGCCAGTTCGGCGGTCTTGAACGGTGCGAATGGGTCGATGCCCTGCCAAGTCCCGGGCCGGAAGTAGCCGGTGGCTTCGAGCAGCCTGCGGTAGAAGTAGCTCTCGGCCCACAGGAACGGCGCCTCGCCCCACGGCTGTCCGAACAGACCCTCACCCCACTCCAGCCACTGCTGGTGATCGTGGGCACGGGTGCTCAGCGGTTGCAGCACACCGCTGATGCTCTCGGCGAGGAGGTCCTCGACCGCGGCCCGCTCGCCCGGTCCGTACGGCAGCGCGTCGAGGACCTGCTGAATGAGCTTGGGGTGACGGTCGTGGAAGACACCCCAAGCGAAGGATCCGGGGACACCGCTGCGGATCACAGGTGCAGTCATCAAGGTCGGGCTCGTCTCTCTGATCGGCATCTCAGCTGACAGCTTTCCAGCCCCACGGGCGTGGACCGTTCTGCCCTTGCAGGCAGGAGAGACGGTAGTGAGCTTCCGCCCGGTGTCGAGCCGGATCGGCCGCCGCGTGCTGGAGAGCGAAGCAGGTGACCCGGAGCTCACGGATACTCCGCAGCACCGGGTAGCCGGCCCAGGTCATCACGTCGGCACCGTACGCCTCGCAGAAGGCGGTGTACTCGCTGTCCGAAACGGTTCCGAAGGTGCCGAAGCCGACGGCGGTAGCGGTGAGGTCCCACTCGGGAGGCCCCAGGGAGGTTCGTTCGAAGTCGAGCAGGTAGGTGGTGGTCGGTGTGACCGCCACGTTGCCGCCCCACGCATCACCGTGAATGACGCTCGCAGGTAGGCCCGGCGGGAGGCTCAGCCACGCCGCCTGGAGCTCTGCCAAGCGGTCGCGCAACCAATGCCGCTGGGTGTTGTCGAGGGTGGCGGCCCCGTCGATCCTGACGGCCAGCCGAACAAACGGGTCAAGCTGGCCCAACGGGAAGTCAGGAACGGAAAGCTTGTGGACCCGCTGCAGGAGCGGCGCGATGTCGGCAGCGGTTCCTGGCCGGTGCTGGGGTAGCTCGTGCCAGAAGGTCACGGGGTTGTTGTCGACATCCACTGGCTCCCGCAGATGTTCGAGAGGGCGAACTGCAGGCACCCCGCAGTCGCGCAGCCAGCGTGCGACCGCCAGTTCGCGTCCGGCGGCAGCCGACTGCCCTGGGCGGCTGATGCGAGCCACGATCCCCAGCGGCAATCGCCACAGCGCGTTCTCCCCGATCCGGATCGGTTCGGCTCCCGCTGCGGACAGACCGACCGTCGCGCACGCCTTGAGCAGTAGGGCGTGGGAGTCCTCGGTGTTGCTCATTAGAGGACCATCCCTTCTGCAGCCCTCTTCGGTAGGGTTGTGACCTCTCGGTCCCGGTGGGTGCATGGCCAGTGTCGCGAGCCGTTCGA
>NZ_JBVITE010000080.1:0-31400 GCF_055575155.1 Kitasatospora sp. NPDC034533 | reverse complement strand
GGTTACATTCCGAACCCGGAAGCTAAGCCTTTCAGCGCCGATGGTACTGCAGGGGGGACCCTGTGGGAGAGTAGGACGCCGCCGAACAATTCTTGAGAAAGAACCCCCATCCGGTTTCCGGATGGGGGTTCTTCGCGTTTCCGGGGCCGGCATAACGCTCAGGCGCCGCGGCGGGGCAGCCAGGCGCGTCGGCGAGGTGCGGCCACCGGGCCTGAGGTCGGTGGGTGGAGGGCGGCGACGGCGCTGCGGATCAGGATCCGCACCCCCTCGGCCGCGGTCTCGGCCGACATTGACGCGCTCCTCTCCCGGCCGGGGGTCTGGCTCGGCAGGTACGGCAACTGCGCGAACCCGCCGTGCAGCTCCGGGCGTTCGGTGGCGATCAGGTGCGCCAGCCCGTAGAAGACGTGGTTGCCGACGTGGGTGCCCGCGGTGTGCGAGACGGTGGCGGGGATGCCCGCCTGCTGGATCGCCTCCACGCAGGCCTTGACCGGCAGGGAGGAGAAGTACGCGGCCGGACCGTCCGGCACGACCGGCTGGTCCACCGGCTGATTGCCCTTCCGGTCGGGCGCCCGCGCGTCGGCGAGGTTGATCGCGACCCGCTCGACCGTGAGGTCGGGACGGTTGCCTCCCTGCCCCGTGACGATGGCCAGGTCCGGTTCGAACCGGGCCACCGCCCGGCGCAGTTCGGTGACCGAGTCGCCGAACACCCAGGGCAGTTCGGCGAACTCCAGCGCCACGCCGGCCGGCGGACCGGCGACGACCAGCCGGCCCGCCTCCAGGGACGAGTTGAGGGGGTCTCGGCCGAACGGTTCGAAGGCGGTCAGCAGGACGCGGATGATGGCGGACCTCCCAGCGCACGTGGACGTACGGACCCGATTTGTGCCGTTCGAGCGTAGAGCCGTCCCGAATGTCCCGGCAAGGCCGGCCGGTTGCCGGGGGAATATGTCGACGGGATGTCAGGTCCGGCGCAGTGCGCCGTCCGCGCGCAGGGAGGCGAGGGTCGGGTAGCCGTCCACGGCCATCAGGAGATCGGCCTCGGCGAGCAGCGAGCGCAGCACGTGCACGATTCCGTCGGTGCCCTCCAGGGCCAGGCCGTAGGCGTACGGGCGCCCCACGCCGACGGCGGTGGCGCCGAGGGCGAGCGCCTTGACGACGT
Source organism: Kitasatospora sp. NPDC034533 (assembly GCF_055575155.1). Classification (NCBI taxonomy): domain Bacteria; kingdom Bacillati; phylum Actinomycetota; class Actinomycetes; order Kitasatosporales; family Streptomycetaceae; genus Kitasatospora; species Kitasatospora sp. NPDC034533. The sequence continues at coordinate 30,244 of NZ_JBVITE010000080.1, read as the reverse complement.
CGGTGCCGGAGCGGACGCCGGAGTCGAAGAGGACGGGCAGGCCGTCGGCGGCCTCGACCACGTCGGGGAGCAGGTCGAGGGCGGCCAGGCCGCCGTTGGCCTGGCGGCCACCGTGGTTGGAGCAGTAGACGCCGTCGACGCCGCCGTCCCTGGCGCGGCGGACGTCCTCGGGGTGGCCGATGCCCTTGAGGAGGATCGGCAGGTCGGTCAGCGAACGGAGCCAGGGCAGGTCGTCCCAGGTCAGCGGGTTGCCGAAGACGCCGACCCACTCCAGGACGGCCGCCTGAGGGTCCTCCTCGGGGGCCTTGGCGAGGCGGGCGCGGAAGACCGGGTCGGAGGTGTAGTTGGCGAGGCAGTGGCCGCGCAGTTGCGGGAAGTTGGCGGTGGCCAGGTCGCGCGGGCGCCAGCCGGTGACCCAGGTGTCCAGGGTGACGACGATGCCCCGGTAGCCCGCGGCCTCCGCCCGGTGCACCAGGCTCTCGGCCAGCGCCCGGTCGGTGGGGGTGTAGAGCTGGAAGAAGCCGGGGGTGTCGCCGAACTCGGCGGCCACCCGCTCCAGCGGATCGACCGTCAGGGTGGAGGCGACCATCGGCACTCCGGTCCGGGCGGCGGCGCGGGCGGTCGCCAGGTCCCCGTGGCCGTCCTGCGCGCACAGGCCGATGACCCCGATCGGGGCCAGGAACAGCGGGGTGGGGAGCCTGATGCCGAACAGGTCCACGGAGAGGTCCCGGGTGCTCGCGCCGACCATCATCCGCGGCACCAGGCCCCACCGCTCGAAGGCGGCGACGTTCGCCCGCTGGGTGGACTCGTCGCCCGCCCCGCCCGCGACGTAGGAGAGCACCGGGGCGGGCAGCGCCGCGCTCGCCCGCGCCTCCAGTTCGGCGTAGGTCATCGGCATCGTCGGCAGCACGCCGCCGAGGCCGTTGAGGTAGATCTCGTTCTGGTAGTCGCCGAACCGCCCGTGGAACGCCGGGTCCATCCGCTCGCCGTCCTTCCGTTCTCGGCCGCCCGGGACCGTCCCGGCCGGCTCCGTCCGCCCGCCCCGCCGGAAAACCGGATGGGCGGGCGGCACCCCGGCATTCTCACCGTGGCCGGAGCCGGGTACCAGGGGCCGGGTACCAGGGGCCGGGTACGAGGGCCGGGCATCAAGGCCGGGTACCAGGGCCGGGCATCAAGGCCGGGTACCAGGGCAGGGCATCAGGGCAGCGCGTCCGGGAGGGCTGCGACCGGTGGGGGCGTCGGTCACCACTACAGCGCGGCGCTGATGCCGGTCGCGCCGGCGACCCTGGTCGACGTGCTGCGGCGCCGAGGCGCCCGGCGGGCCCGCCGCGCACTCGCCGTCAGCGCCCTCGCGGCGGCGGTGACGCTGCCGCTCTACCCGTTGCGTGAGGTGCTGATGCCCGACGCCTGGCGCACCCCACCCCGGTTCACCGGGATCCGGGCGCTGGTCCACCGGATACCCGCCGGCGCCACCGTCGCCGCCTCCGACCACCTGGCGGCCCGGCTCACCGGCCGGGCGGAGGTCACCCTGGTGTGTCAGCGGCCGGTGGACCCGGACTGCAGTGGATGGCCGTCGACGTGCGCGATACCGGCGTGCGGTCCCCGTGCGCCGCCGCCGACGCGGCCCGGATGCCGGCCGTCTACCGGAGCGGCGGCTACCGGCAGCTGATCGACCGGGACGGCCTGCTGCTGCTCCGGCGGCCCTGAGCGCTTCGAGCGGGACACCCCCGGGCCCGGCTTGACCGATGCGGCGCGGTGGTCCACTATTCCACTATTGAACTAGTGAAAGGCCGGATTGCGGGTGATCGAGTACCGCATCGAGCGGCGCAGCGGCGTCTCCACGTACCAGCAGATCGTGCAGCAGACCAAGCAGGCCCTGCGGCTCGGGCTGCTCCAGCCCGGGGACAAGCTGCCGACCGCCCGTGAGGTGGTCGAGCTGACCGCTATCAACCCCAACACCGTGCTGAAGGCCTACCGCGAACTCGAACGCGAAGGCCTGGTCGAACCCCGCCCGGGGCTCGGCACCTTCGTCCGGCGCTCGCTCGCCCGGCCGGGGGCTGCGGCGGACGGGCCATTGCGCGCGGAGCTGGTCGGCTGGGTGGACCAGGCCCGCGAGGTGGGGCTGGAGCGCGAGGACATCGCCGCGCTGATGGCCTCCGTCCTGGAGCAGCGCTTCGACAGCGGAGTCTCCGGGGGCGGAGCCGCCGCCGGCTCCGACGGCACCGGGGCCTGAGGCTCCGACACCCGGGGGTCCGAGACCCCCGGCAACACCGAACAGAGAACAGTGGGGGGATCGGGTGGACGACCCGACGACCACGGCGCCCGCGTCGGCGCCAGTGCCGGAGGCCGCGCAGGAGGCGGCCCCGGGAACTGCCCTGGAGGCCACCGGCCTCGGCAGGAAGTACCGCGCCGGCTGGGCCCTGCGCGACTGTGACATCACCGTCCCGGCGGGGCGGATCTGCGGCGTGGTGGGCCCCAACGGGGCCGGCAAGAGCACGCTGCTCGCCCTCGCCGCCGGCCAACTCCAGCCCACCGAGGGCCGGTTGCGGGTGCTCGGCGCCGATACCGGCGCGCCCGGGCTGCGCGCCCGGGTCGCCTACGTGCCGCAGGACAAGCCGCTGTACCCGGGCCTCACCGTCGCCGAGACGCTGCGGATGGGCCGCGAGCTCAACCCCGTCTGGGACGAGACCCTGGTCCGGCAGATCACCGACCAGGGCGAGTTGAACCCCAAGGCGCGGATCGGCTCGCTCTCCGGCGGCCAGCGCACCCGGGTCTGCCTCGCCCTCGCCCTCGGCAAGCTCCCCGACCTGCTGCTCCTCGACGAGCCGATGGCCGACCTCGACCCGCTCGCCCGGCACCAGCTGATGGGCACCCTGATGTCGGCCGTCGCCGAGCGCGGCGCCAGCATCGTGCTGTCCTCCCACATCCTCCCCGAACTGGACGGCGTCATCGACCACTTGGTCCTCGTCCAGCGCGGACGCATCCGGCTGGCCGGCGACCTGGAGGAGATCCTCGACGGGCACCACCTGCTCACCGGGCCGACCGCCGAGGGCGCCGCCCTCGCCGCCGAGTCGGTGGTCGAGAAGCGGACCAGCGGGCGCCGGACCGTCGCGCTGGTCCGCGCCCCCGAACCGCCGGACGGGCCCTGGGAGAGCGAGCGGCTGAGCCTGGAGGACCTGCTGCTCGGCTACCTCCGGACGCCCGCCGCTCCGGAGCAGCGGAACGAGGTGGCGGCATGAGCGCGACCGTCCTGACCGACCGGGCCACCGCTGCGCCCGCCCCCACCACGCCCGGTCTGCGCGGGCTCTTCTGGCTGGTGTTCCGGCAGAGCCGCCTGCTCCTGCGGACGTCGGCCGTCCTGCTGCTCCTGGCGGTGGCGGCGCTGCTCTGGATCCACTTCACCAGCCGCCACATCGTGGACGTCCTGGATCGGACCGGCTGCTGGAGCCCCCAGTCCTGGGACAGCAGGTACTGCTGGAACCTCGTCGCGCCGGTCGACCTTCCGGTCTTCTGGTACACCCAGGTCCTCCAGCCCGCCGTCACCGGCCTCCCGCTGCTGATCGGCGTGTTCGTCGGCGCCCCGCTGCTGGCCCAGGAGTACGAACGCGGCACCATCCGGCTGATCCGCGCGCAGTCCGTCGGCCCGGTCCGCTGGCTGGCCGTCCGCCTGGCCGTCCCCGGCATAGCCGTGCTGGTCCTCAGCGGGGTGCTCGCCACGCTGATGACCTGGGTGTGGTGGACCGACATCGTGCACGGGCCGACCGCCTTCGACCCGCCGTTCCAGGCCTTCACCTACCCGGTCCTCGGGCTCGCCCCGATCGCCTGGTCCCTGTTCGCCCTGGCCCTCGGCGTCCTGGTCGGCCAGCTCGTCCGCCGAACCCTGCCCGCGATGTTCCTCACCGGCGCCCTCGTCGCCCTCGTCCACGGCCTCGTCTTCTGGGCCCGCCCCTTCTTCTACCCGGCGGTGGACCGGGTGGCCGCCGTGGGCATCCCGCAACCCACCAACGCCTGGAGCCTCGGCCGCGGCATCGTCCTGCCGGACGGCACCCGCGTCAGCACCGAGAACTGCCTCTTCTCCTTCCAGGCCGACCAGGGCAACTCCGGCTGCAACGACGCCGTCGCCTCCTGGGCCCGCTACCACCCCGCCGACCACCTCGTCCCCGTCCAACTCGTCGAGACCGGCATCCTCCTGTCGCTCACGCTGCTCCTGCTCGTCGCCGTCTTCCGCCGCATCCGCGTCTAGCGCTCCGCGGCCCGACCCGGCCGACCACGGCCACATCCCCCCGGCACCGCCGGGGGGATTTCGGCGTGTCGGGCTCCGCCGAGGTGGTGGCCGGGCCCGGAGGGGGCCGGGCGGGCGGGCGGATGGAATCATGGGGGTTCGGGTGCGGCGCGGGACGGGAGCTGGGCGGTGGGGGAGCGGCGGCGGGGTGGGCGGCGGCCCGGGGCGGTCCTCGCCGAGGCGGAGGAGCTGCGGGCGGCGGCCGGGGCGGTGGTGGCGGACCACCGGGCGGCGCTCGACCAGGTGCGGCTGGCGTACGTGGAGCTGCGGGACCGGCTGGTGCGGGAGGAACTCGGCGCCATCGCGGTGGGCCGGCTGCGGGACGTGACCGAGGGGCGGCTGCGGGTCGGGGCGTTGGAGGCGGCCGGGCTGGGGACGGTGCGGCAGGTGGCGGAGGCCTCCCCGTACGCGCTCCAGCTGATCCCGGGGATCGGGGCGCAGACGGCCGCGCAGGCCCTCGCCGCCGCCGCGCAGATCACCAGGGCCGTCGAGCAGAGCGTGGCGGTGCGGCTGGACGTCGAGCGGCGGGACGAGGTGAGCACCGCGCTCGTCGTGGCGCTCCAGCGGCTGGTGGCCGCCGGACCGGAGGCGCGGCGCGCCAGGGAGACGGCGGAGCTGGTCCAGGCCGAGGTCGAGCCGCTCATGGAGGCCGCCGGGCCGGCCCGCGGGGTGTGGCGGGGGCTGTTCGCCGGGCGGGAGCGGCGGGCGCGGGCCCAGGTGGCGGTCGAGCGGCTGGAGGAGGTGCTGGCGCGCTTCGTGGCGCAGCAGGTCCCGGTGCTGCTGGCCCAGGCCTCGGTCGACCTGCTGCGCCCGCCGGTGGACCCGATCGAGGCGTGGACGGACTTCGAGCTCCGTTCGGCGGACTACTACGGCGTGCTCGGCGGGATCGCCGGGGAGGCCGGGGCCGAACTGGGCGCCGCCGAGGGGTTCCTGCCGCAGCTGCTGTCGGAGCGGGTCCGGGCGGAGCCGCTGGACGAGTCCCACTGCCGGGTCTCGCTGCGCGGCTACCAGGCGTTCGGGGCGCGTTTCGCGCTGGCCCAGAAGCGGGTGATCATCGGGGACGAGATGGGCCTCGGCAAGACGGTGCAGGCGATCGCCGTGCTGGCGCACCTGCGGGCGCGGGGCAGCACCCACTTCCTGGTGGTCTGCCCGGCCAGTGTCCTGATCAACTGGACCCGGGAGGTCGGGTCGCGCAGCACCCTGCGGGCGTACCGGGTGCACGGCCCGGAGCGGGAGGCCGCGCTCGCCGAGTGGCTCCGGGAGGGCGGGGTCGCGGTGGTGACCTTCGACGGGCTGCGCCGGCTGGAGCCGGCGGAGGTCGGGCGGTCGGCGGCGGTCGGCCTGCTCGTGGTGGACGAGGCGCACTTCGTCAAGAACCCCGCCGCGCGGCGCTCCCAGGCGGTCGCGGCCTGGGCGGAGCGGGTGGAGCGGGTGCTGTTCCTCACCGGGACGCCGATGGAGAACCGGGTGGAGGAGTTCCGCGCCCTGGTGCGGTACCTCCAGCCCGAGCTGGTGCCGCGGATCGGGTACGGTCCGTCGGTCGCCGGGCCGGCGGCGTTCCGCAAGGCCGTGGCGCCGGCGTACCTGCGCCGCAACCAGGAGGACGTGCTCACCGAGCTGCCCGAGGTCGTGCACGTGGACGAGTGGGAGGAGTTCTCGCCCGCCGACCTCGCCGCGTACCGCTCGGCCGTCGCCGCGGGCAACTTCCCGGCGATGCGCCGGGCCGGGTACGCGGCGCCGGAGGAGTCGGCCAAGCTGAGGCGACTGCTGGAGATCGTCCGGGAGGCGGCGGACGGCGGGCTGAAGGTGGTGGTCTTCTCGTTCTTCCGCGATGTCCTGGCGGCCGTCCAAGTCGCCTTGGAGCAACGGGGGTTCGGCCCGATCGACGGCTCCCTGGACTCGGCGCGGCGGCAGCGGGTGGTGGACGAGTTCAGTGCCGCGCTCGGGCACGCGGTGCTGCTGTGCCAGATCCAGGCCGGGGGCGTGGGGCTGAACCTCCAGGCGGCGTCGGTGGTGATCCTCTGCGAGCCGCAGGTCAAGCCGACCCTGGAGGAGCAGGCGGTAGCGCGCTCCCACCGGATGGGGCAGGTCCGGCGGGTGCGGGTGCACCGGCTGCTGGCGGCGGACAGCGTGGACCAGCGGATGCTGGACCTGCTGCGGGTGAAGGGGCGGCTGTTCGACGACTACGCGCGGCGCAGCGAGGTGGCGGAGTCGACCCCGGAGGCGGTGGACGTGTCGGAGCAGTCGTTGGCGGCGCTGATCGTCGAGGAGGAGCAGCTGCGGCTGGCGGCCTCGGCGAACAGCCGGTCGGCCGAGGGGAACGGCGGGTCGGCGGAGGGGAACGGGTCAGTGGGAGGGGACGGTCGGGCCACGGCGCAGGAGGAGGACGGTCAGTCGTCCGCCAGCGCGCGCAGATAGGTGAGCACGGCGCGCACCCGGCGGTGGCCGGTGTCCGGGGTGGGCATGCCGAGCTTGCCGAAGATGCTGCCGATGTGCTTGTTCACCGAGCTCTCGGCGAGGAAGAGCAGCCGGGCGATGGTCGGGTTGTTGTGGCCCTCGGCCATCAGCGCGAGCACCTCGCGTTCGCGCGGGGTGAGGGCGGCCAGCGGGTCGGGGCCGGCGTGGTGGGCCATCAGCTGGGAGATGACCTCGGGGTCCATCGCGGTACCGCCCCCGGCGACGCGGGCCAGCGCCTGGAGGAACTCCTCGGCGCGGCCGACCCGGTCCTTGAGCAGGTAGCCCACGCCGGTGGCGCTCTGGGCCAACAGCTCGGCGGCGTAGGCGCGTTCGACGTACTGGGAGAGGATCAGGACGGGCAGCGCGGGCATCCGGCGGCGGGCCTCGACGGCGGCGCGCAGGCCCTCGTCACGGAAGTCCGGCGGCAGCCGGACGTCGACCACGGCGACGTCGGGGCGGTGGTCGAGCAGGGCGGACAACAGGTCGTCGCCGTGCTCGACGGTCGCGCACACCTCGTGGCCCTCGCTGTTCAGCAGCAGGACCAGGCCCTCGCGGAGCAGGGCGTTGTCCTCGGCGATCAGGACCCGCACGGGACCTCCACTTCCAGTACGGTCGGGCCCCCGGGAGGGCTGGACAGGTGGGTGCTCCCGTCGAACGCGGCGACCCGCCGGCGCAGTCCGGGCAGTCCGCTGCCGGTGCCCTCGACGGCGCCGCCCCGGCCGTCGTCCTCGACCCGGACGGCGATGGCGCCGGGGGTGATCCGCAGCCGGACCAGGGCGTGGCGGGCGCCGCTGTGCCGAGCGACGTTGGTGAGCGCCTCGGAGACGACGAAGTAGGCCGCGGCCTCGGCGGCGGCCGGTGCGCGGGGCGGCGGCCCGGCGGAGGGCGGGGTGTCGAGCTCCACCCGGGTGGGCACGGCGCAGCGGGCGGCGAGCGACCGTACGGCCTCGGGGAGGCCGCGGTCGGCGAGCAGCGGCGGGTGGATGCCGCGGACGAGGGCGCGCAGCGACTCCAGGGCCTGTTCGGCGACGAGCTGGGTGGAGTCCACCAACTCCGCCGCCTGTTCGGGGCGTTGGTCGAGGGCCCGGCGGATCATGCCGAGCCGCAGCGAGACGGCCACCAGGTTGGCCTGGGCGCCGTCGTGCAAGTCCCGTTCGATCCGGCGCAGTTCGGCGGCGTGGGCGTCCAGTGCCTCGGACCGGCTGGTGGTCAGCTCCTGGACGCGCCGGGCGAGCGAGGTCCGGGGCCGGGCGACGAGCAGTCGGCGGGAGGCCCGGGCGTGCAGGTCGGCGATCGGCGCCAGCGCGGCCAGGGCGAGCACGGCGTAGCCGATGCCGCCGGCCGCCGCGGCGGCGGCCATCGGCCAGGAGTCGACGGTCAGCAGGATGATCCGCCCGCGTTCGTCCGGCAGCAGCCGCCACCAGAGCGGCGCCGTCAGCCAGTTGACGGCGTGGCTGCACAGGGTGAAGGCGGCGCCCGCCAGGGCCGTCCCGGCGGTGCCGTGGGCGAGCAGCCAGAGCAGGTCCTTGCGGACGGCCGGGTCGCGCAGGGACGCCCTCTCGCCGTACGGGGTGCGCGGCCGGCCGCCGCCCAGTCGGCGGCCCACCCGCCGCCGGTGGAACTCGGCGCAGCGGCGCAGCAGTCGCAGGGCGTGCGGGAGGAGCGGCAGTCCCACACCGACCAGGCAGAGGGCGAGGACGACGAGCAGCAGGCAGAGCCCGACCAGCGCGGCCGACCCGGTGCCGAGGACGAGGGCGAGGTAGCCGGCGGCGGCGGGGGAGCGGCGCACCGCGGACCGGGCGACGGAACGCAGGCCCGACCGGGTGGCGGACCGGGCGCTGGACCAGGCCGTGGCTGCGGCGATTCCGGGCGCCCGCACGATGGTTCAGTGCCTCCGAGCCTGCCGTCCGACTTTTCGATCACCCTAACACCGGCCCCCGGAGCGGTCCGGGACGGCCGGGGTGCTCAGCTGACGGCGGCCCGCCAGTCCGCCGGCCCGCTGGCCGGGAGGTGTCCGGGCAGCCCCGGCGTCCAGCGCTTGGAGCCGTCCGGCAGCACGGCCAGGGCCTCGATGCCCGACCGGCGGGCGGCCCAGGCGAGGGCGCGGTCCGGGCCCATGGCGAAGGCGGCGGTGGCCCAGGCGTCGGTGCGCGCGATGCCGGTGCCCGGGGCACCGACCAGGGTGAGCGAGGCCAGGCCGCCGGCCGGGCGGCCGGTGTGCGGGTCGAGGATGTGGGCGCCGCGCTCGGCGGTGCCCGAGGTGGCGACGGCGAGGTCGTGGCCGGACAGGACGGCGGTCAGCAGGCCGGGACGGCGGGGGTCGGCGACGCCGATCCGCCACGGCCCGCCGGCGGTCTGGACGTCCCCGCCGCCGCTGACGCAGTACTGCCGGGCGCCGGAGGAGCGCAGCAGCTCGGCCGCCCGTTCGACCGCCCAGCCCTTGACCCAGCCGCTGGGGTCGAGCCGGCCGCCGGGCCGCTCGGTGAAGTACCCGTCGGTCTCGGCGGCCACCTCACGGCAGGCCGCGAGGACGGCGGGGACCTCCGGGGCGCAGTCGGCCAGGGCGAGTTCACCGCGGTCGAGGCGGCTGATGTCGCTGTCCGCCCGGTAGGTGGAGAACACCGCGTCGATCCGGTGCAGCCGCTCGGCGATCCGCTCCAGCACGGCCGGGGTGCCCGGGCCGGGGTCGCGGACGGTGACGGAGAAGACCGTCCCCATCACGGGCTCGGCGTGGCGGAGCACGGCGGCCTCAGCCCTTGGCCCGGTCGAGGGCGCTCTGCAGCGAGCGGACGTAGCCGTCGCTGGTGTACGTCGCGCCGCTGACCACGTCGATCTGCGCGCTCTGGGCGGATATCGCCTCCTGGTTCAGGATCGGCAGCGCGGAGCTGTTGATCTCGCGGTCGCGCCGCTCGGAGTTCGGGTACTTGACCACGTCCACGGCGGTGATCCGGCTCCCCGCCAGGGTCACCTGGACCTGGACCGGGCCGTAGCGGGTGTTGACGGTGTTGCCGCTGACCGTGCGGGTGGCGCCCGAGGCGGTGGCGGGCGCGGACGGGGCCGGGGAGGCGGCCGTGCCCGCCGACGGCCGCGAGACGTCGGAGCCGGACCCGGCGGCGCCCCCGGACCCGGCGGCGGAACCGGAGCCGGACCCGGAGGCCGGGCCCGAGCCGATCACCGGCGTGGGCCCGGCCGCCTCGTGCGGCTTGAGGGACAGCAGCAGCACCACCCCGGCCGCGGTGGCGGCGCTGGTGACGACGGCTCGGCGCATGGAAATCGACGCTCCTCAGGTGCTCGGTGAGCCGGACCGGCTCAGAACGAAAAGCTCTCGTGGTGGATGCGGCCGGGCCGCACCCCCGCCGCCCGCAGCGCCCGGACGGCCTCCTCGGCCAGGGCGTCCGGGCCGCACAGGTACACCTCGTGCTCCGCGAGGTCCGGGACCAGCCGGGCCAGCGCGGCCCCGAGGTCGCCGACCCGCTCCCGCGAGCCGAGCAGCTCGTGCACCACCGCGCCGCGCCGCCGCGCGACCTCGGCCAGCTCTTCGCGGAACAGCACGTCCTGCGGCCGCCGGGCCCGCTGGACCAGGGTCAGCTCGCCCGGCAGCGTCTCGAACAGGGCGCGCAGCGGGGTGATCCCGACCCCCGCGCCCAGCAGCAGCACCCGGCGCCCGCGCAGCCGCCGCCCGGTGAACGCCCCGTAAGGGCCCTCGGCGCGCACCCTGGTCCCCGGGCGCAGGCCGGCCACCGCGGCACTGTGCCCGCCGAGGTCCTTGACGGTGAAGCGCAGGAAGCGCGGGTGCGGCGGAGCGGACAGCGAGTACGGGTTGGCGGCCCAGCGCAGGCCGGGCGCCTGGAACTGGAGCCGGAAGAACTGGCCCGGCTCGGCGCCCAGCTCGTCCAGTCGCCGCCCGGTCAGGAACAGCGACACCACGCCGGGGCCCTCCCGCCGCACCTCGGCGACCTCCAGGCGGTGGCGCCGGTCGAGCAGCCACGGCCGGATCAGCCGGAACCAGCCGAGCAGCGCCGCCGTGCCGAAGTAGAGCGCGTACCAGGCGGCCCGGCCGGGGCCGCCCGCCAGGTCGGCGCCGGTGGCCAGCTGGTGGGAGAAGGCCAGCGCGACCGCGAGGTAGGTCGCCAGGTGCAGGTGGTACCAGGTCTCGTAGGCGAGGCGGCGGCGGGCGATCCGGGCGGAGACCGCGCCGGTGCCGAACAGCAGCAGGGTGCCCAGGGTGGCCTTGATCATCTCGGGGTAGTGGAAGACGAGGTCCACGCCCTCGCCGACCGGTCCGCGACCGTCGGTCAGCGCGTAGCCCCAGGTGACCGTCAGCACGTGCACCGCGGTCAGGGCCACCATCCAGCGCCCGCCGAAGGCGTGCCAGCGGGCCAGCCGGTCCGCGCCGACCCCGCGCTCCACCGGCGGCAGCCGGGCCATCAGCAGGATCAGCACCGGTGCGCCGTAACCGGCCAGCAGCCCGGTGATCCGGCTCGCGCCGGTCAGCCAGCCGGCCGCGCCGACCACCGACGGGGTGTCCTTCCACCAGAGCGCGAGCACGCCGAGCGCGCCCACCGCGATCAGGGCCGGCGCGGCGCGCGGGTCCAGGGCGAACGGAGCGCGCGGCGACGCCCGGTGTCCGGGGCGGTCGGGTGCCGCCCGGTGACCGGGCCGCGACGTCGGTGCGGCGGCAGTGCTCATCGGGAACCTCCTCAGCGCCCGGCGGCGAGTGCCGCCGAGGCCGCCCACGATCGCACCGCAAGCTCTGAGCCGGCTCTGAGCCGGGCCCGCCCCGGCGGTCGTCCGTGGCGTCATCAGTGCAGGTCAAAGCCGATGTGATGGTCAACGAACCGGTTCCCGGGGTCTCACCGGTTTCTCATCGGGACCGGCCAGGATGAAGAATGCCCGCACCGACCCGAGGGAGACCCATGGACGATGCCGCCGGCCGTTCGCAGTGGCGGGTCCTGGTCGTCGACGACGAACCGGACCTGGTCGAGGTGGTCTGCGGGGCCGTCCGCTACGAGGGCTGGCAGGCGCGCGGCGTCACCACCGGCCTGGCCGCCGTGGAGGCCGCCGCGGCCTGGCGCCCGCACGCCGTGGTGCTCGACGTGATGCTGCCCGACCTCGACGGCCTGGAGGTGCTGCGCCGCGTCCACGCCGAGCAGCCCGAGGTACGGGTGCTCTTCCTCACCGCGCGGGACGCCGTCGAGGAACGGATCGCCGGCATCGCGGCCGGCGGCGACGACTACGTGACCAAGCCGTTCAGCCTGGCCGAGGTGGTCGTCCGGCTGCGCGGCCTGCTGCGCCGCGCCGCCCCGCCCGCCGCGACCCGGCAGCCGCCCCCGCACGCCCTGGTGCTCGGCGACCTCGTCCTGGACGAACGCGCCCGCGAGGTCACCCGGGGCGGGGAGACGATCGAACTCAGCCCGACCGAGTACGCGCTGCTCGCCCACCTGCTGCGCCACCCCCGGCAGGTGCTCAGCAAGGCGCAGATCCTGGACGCCGTCTGGTCGTACGACTTCGGCGGACAGGCGCACGTCGTGGAGCTGTACATCAGCTACCTGCGCAAGAAGGTGGACGCCGGCCGCAGCCCGATGATCCACACGGTGCGCGGCGCCGGGTACCTGATCAAGGCCGCGCCGTGAAGCTCCGTGACCGGCGTACTCCGCGTGCTCTGCGCGCCCGGCTGGTGCCGCGCACGCCGCGTGCGCTGCGCGCCCTGATGCCCCGCACGCCGCGCGCCCTGGTGCCCCGTACCCTGCGCGCCCGGCTGATCGCGGGCCTGCTGGTGCTGCTCGTCGTCACCTGCGCCGCCGTGGGCCTCGCCACCACCGCCGCGCTGCGCCACTTCCTGGTCGACCGCCTGGACCAGCAGCTCGCCGAGTCCGGCGGCCGCTACGCCGCGAGCCTGGAGCACACCGGCCAGGGCGGCGCCGGCCCCGACACCCGGGCCCAGACCCCCGGCACCCTCGGGGTCCGGCTGCTGGCCGGGGAGGTCACCGCCGCGGGCGTGGTCGACGGGGACGCCGACGACGTGGACGACCCCGGCGACGAGGACGACCGGATCGCCTTCACCCCCGCCCAGCAGCGGGCGCTGGCCGCGCTGCCCGCCGGCGGACCGGCCCGGACCGTCGACCTCGGCCGGACCCTGGGCCACTACCGGGTCCGCGCGGTCGCCGGACGCGACGGCGACGTGCTGGTCAGCGGCCTGCCGCTGCGCCCCGCCGAGGACACCGTCGAACGGCTGGAGACCCTGGAGCTCACCGTCTTCGCGATCGCCGTCGCCGCGGCGGGCACGGCCGGGGCCGTCTGGGTCGGCTTCTCGCTGCGCCCGCTGCGGCGGGTGGTGGGCATCGCCGAGCGGGTCAGCGCGCTGCCGCTCGCCAGCGGCGAGGTGATGCTCGCCGAACGCGTGCCGGACGACGACCCGCGGACCGAGGTCGGCCGGGTCGGCGCCGCACTCAACCGGATGCTCGGGCACGTCGGGGACGCGCTGGCCCGCCGGCACGCGGTGGAGGAGCGGCTGCGCGGCTTCGCCGCCGACGCCAGCCACGAGCTGCGCACCCCGGTCGCGGCGGTCCGCGGCCACGCCGAGCTGGCGCTGCGCCACCCCGGGCCGGTACCGGAGCCGGTGCGGCACTCGCTGGAGCGGATCGACGCCGAGGCGGTGCGGATGGGGGCGATCGTCGAGGACCTGCTGCTGCTCGCCCGGCTGGACGCCGGCCGCCCGCTGGCCGACGAGGAGGTGGACCTGACCCGGATCGCCCTCAACGCGGTGGCCGACGCCCGCGCCGCCGGACCGGAGCACCGCTGGCGGCTGGTGCTGCCCGAGGAGCCGGTGCTGGTGCGCGGCGACGAACACCGGCTGAGCCAGGTGACGGCCAACCTGCTGGCCAACGCCCGGACCCACACCCCGCCCGGCACCGAGGTCGGGCTGGGCCTGCGACGGGTGGGCGGTCGGGTCGAGTTGAGCGTCACGGACGACGGCCCGGGGATCGCGCCGGAGCTCGTCGACCGGGTCTTCGAGCGCTTCGTCCGGGGCGACCGGGCCCGCTCCCGCGCCACCGGCTCGACCGGGCTCGGCCTGGCGATCGTCCGTGCCGTCGTCCTGGCGCACGGCGGCACGGTGACGGTGGCGAGCCGGCCCGGTCGCACGGTGTTCACCGTCCGGCTGCCGTGACGGTGGCCGCGCGTTCGGTGGTCGCGCGTTCGGCGGTCGCCCGTTCGGTGGTCGCGCTCGCGGAGGCTGAGCCTCCGGTGGTCGCGTCGCCGGCGGTGCGGAAGCGCTGCCGGTAGTCGGTCGGCGTGGTGCCCAGACGGCGGCGGAAGGCGCGCACCAGGGTGTCGGTGGTGCCGAACCCGCAGGCGGTGGCGACGCGTTCGAGCGTCTCGTCGGTGGACTCCAGCCGGTGGCGGGCGAGTTCGACCCGGGCGGACTCCACGTAGGCGCTCGGGGTGGTGCCCAGTTCGGTCTTGAAGATCCGGGTCAACTGCCGTTCGCTGACGTGGGCGTGGGCCGCGAGGTCCGGGACGGTGAGCCGCTCGGAGAGGTTGCGCAGGATGTGGTGGCGCAGCTCCTCGATCCGCCGGGTGGTCGAGACGGGCTCCAGCGGCACGCTGAACTGGCTCTGGCCGCTGGGGCGTTTGAGGTACATGACGAGCTGGCGGGCGACCCGCAGCGCCAGCTCCTCGCCGAAGTCCTCGGCGACCAGCGCGAGCGAGAGGTCCAGGCAGGCGCTGATGCCCGCGCCCGTCCAGACCTCGCCCGCGCGGATGAAGATCGGGTCCGCGTCGACCTCGACCTCCGGGTGCTCGGCGGCGAGCTGGTGGGCCGTGGACCAGTGGGTGGTGGCGCGTCGGCCGTCCAGCAGGCCGGCGGCGGCGAGCAGATGGGCGCCGACGCAGACGCTGGCCACCCGGCGCGAGCGGGCGGCGAGCGCGCGGACCCGGGCGACCACCGCCGGGTCGGTGAGCGCGCGGACCCGGCGCTGGTCGTCCACCTCGACCGAGCCGGGCACCAGCAGGGTGTCGATCCGGCCGCGGGCGGCCCCGTCCACGGGGTCGTCGGCGGTGAGCTCGTCGAAGGTGGCGTCGGGCAGGATCCGCACGCCGGCCGCGGTGGTGACCGGCGCCGACGTCTCGGCGGCGAGCACGACCCGGTAGCCGGCCGCGTCGTCGGTCTCCCGGCGAACCAGGGAGAACACCTCGGGAGGCCCGGTCACGTCGAGCAGGTCCACGCCGTCGAACAGGACGATGACGACCAGCCGCGGCGCGGCCTGCGTTCGTACGGCCTGTGCCGTCACCGGTCCGGCCTGCCGCGGTGCGGCCTGCGTCGCTACGGCCTGCGTCGGCACGGGCCCCTCCCTCGATGTCGGAATCTGCATGTTAGACGACATTGCCGACACCGAAGCGCCGACCGTAGCGTTTCCGAGGCGGGCCACACCGGGTGTGACCTGCGCGAACCCCCTATCCGACGCTCGACCGTGAAGGCGGTACCCCATGCCCACGACCACCCTGCGCACCGTCATCGGCCTCGACCAGGAGCCCGCCGTGCTCGCCGACTCGACGCTGGTCCTGATCGACTACCAGAACACCTACGTGGGCGGCGTCATGGAACTGGACGGCTGGCGGCAGGCGCTCGACGCGGGCGCCGACCTGCTCGCCCGGGCCCGGGAGGCCGGTGCCACCGTCATCCACGTGATCAACGACGGCGGCGAGGGCTCCCCGTACGACATCCGCGCCGAGATCGGGCGGATCCACCCGAGCGTGGCCCCGGCCGAGGGCGAGCGGGTGGTGGTCAAGCAGGCCCCCGACTCCTTCGTCGGCACCGAGCTCGGGGACCTCCTCGACGCGGCCGGCCACCGGGACGTCGTGATCGCTGGCTTCATGACCCACATGTGCGTCGCCTTCACCACGGCCGGCGCCTTCCTGCGCGGCAACCGCCCGACCGTGGTGGCCTCCGCCTGCGCCACCCGGTCGCTGGAGTCGGCGGGCACCGAGCTGACCGCCGCCCAGGTCCACCGCGGCGCGCTGGCGACGATCGGCGACCTGTACGGGGTGGTGGTGGAGACCCCGGCCGATCTCGGCTGAGGCCGCGAGGCCCGGCCTACGCGCACCCGGATCGGGGGCCCGGCCCCGCGCTCCCGGATCGGGGGCGCACTGGGCGGGGCCGGATCGCCACCGATCCGCGCCCGCCTCGTTGACCAGGGGGCGCACGGTGTCGGCGGAGGCGGGGTACGGGCATGGCGGGGAACCGGACGGCGGCGGGGGTGGACGGTCCGCCGGAGCTGCGGGAGTCGTACCGGCTCTGCGAGCGGGAGGTGGCGGCCCACCTCGCCCTGCTGCGGGGGACCAGCGACGTGCTGCCTCCCGAGGTGCGGCCGTACCTCCACGCCGTCGGCGCCTTCTCCTCCCGCTCCGACCGGATCGCCAACGGCGCCGACAGCGGCGGCGGTGACGGAGGCGGCGCGGTCGACGCCACCGCCGGTGCGGCCGACGACCGGGAGCGCCGGTTCGCCCGCTGGCGGGCCGCCACCCTCGCCGAGCTGGCGGCCGGCCGCAGCGAGCACCCGCTGCGCCGGGCGTTCGTGGACACGGTGCTCCGCTGGGAACTGGACCCCGCCCTGGTCGAGGAGTTCCTGGACGCCACCCGGGCCGACGGCGCCCGCCCGCCGGTCTTCGAGACCAGCGCCGACCAGCGCCGTCACCTGCGGGGTGTCGCGGGGACGGTCACCGAGCTGTGGGCGCCGCTGCTGGGCGCGCCGGGCCCGCGGGCGGCGGGGGCACTGTCCGCGCTGGGGGAGGCCTGCCGGCTGGCCGACGTCCTGGAGGACCTCCCGCTCGACCTCGCGGCCGGCCGCTGCTACCTGCCCCGGGAGGACCTGCGCCGACTCGGCCTGACCGCCGCGGACCTGGCCGGCGATGTCGGCCAACTGCCCGCCCGGGAGGCTGCCCGGCAGGCCACCCGGCGGACCGCCCTGGACGAGCTGGTCGAGGGCCAGCGGGAGCAGCTGCACGGCCTGCTGGACCGGGCCCTGCCCGCCACCTGGCTCGCCGCCCCCGAGTGCCGCCCGTTCCTGCACGCCGTGCTGCTCGGCGCCCAGCTCCAGCACGACGAAGTGGCCCTGCTGCGCTCGCGCGTCCTGACCGAGGGCCTCACCCCGCTGAGCTCCGACGGCACCACCCCCCACCGCCGCGCCCGCCCCGCCCCGCCGGCCGCGGGGACACCCGCCCACGTCGCCGTGATCATGGACGGCAACCGCCGTTGGGCCGAGGCCCGGGACCTGCCCGCCGAGCAGGGCCACCAGGCCGGGCAGCGGGCCGCGCTGCGCCTGGTCAACGCGGCGCTGCGCCTGGGCATCCGGCATCTGAGCCTCTACGCGTTCTCCACCGAGAACTGGGAGCGCCCGCCCGAGGAGCTGACCGCGCTGTTCGACTCCATGGCCGACGGCATCGCCCGCAGTGCGGAGGGCCTGCACGCGCTCGGGGTGCGGATCCGCTGGTGCGGCCGGCGGGACCGGGTGGAGGAGTCGCTCGCCTCCGCGATCGCGCTGGTGGAGAGCCTGACCTCCAACAACGGCACGCTGACGTTGACGGTCTGCGTGGACTACGGCGGCCGGGAGGAACTGGCCGCCGCCGCAAGGGCGTTGGCCGAGGCGGCGGTGGCCGGCGAGATCCTCCCGGAGGCGATCGGCCCGGCCGACCTCGCCCGGCGCCTGTACGTCCCGGACCTCCCGGACGTCGACCTGCTGATCCGCACCTCCGGAGAGCAGCGGATCAGCAACTTCCTGCCCTGGCACCTCGCCTACGCCGAGCTGCTGTTCGACCCGACGCCGTGGCCCGACTACGACCTGGCCCGGCTGCGCGGAGCCGTCCGCGCCTACGCGGCCCGCGAACGGCGCTTCGGCGGGGCCGTCCCCGCCCAGTCCCGTGGGCCCCGCGAGCCGCGGCAGCCCTGAAGGCCCTCGGGCTCCGCCCAGGCCACGGCTACTGCTCGGCCGGCGGAGGCGTGTACGTCCCCTGGGCCGTGACGTACGCCAGCACCGTGTCCACGGTGACCGGGTGCGGGCCGAAGTTCGCGGTGTACGCGTCCACCGCCTCCTGAGTGGGGCGCAGCGGCACCCCGCTGAGCCGGACCTTCATCGGTTGCCCGGCCGGCACCGGCTCGGCCGTCAGCTTCCCCTCCGCCAGGCCGCAGTGGAGGGCCGAGCGGTGGCCCATCTCCGCCCCGCTGACCTCGCACCGGCCGGAGGCGAGGCTGTCCTTGATCGCACCGGCCACGTTCACCACCCGGTAGACGCCCTTGGACGTCCTGACGGAGACCCCGCCGTCCAGTGCTCCGTCGCCGTGCACCTTCGGCGGGTTCGCGAGGGACGGGTCGCCGGTGGCCGAGCGGATCGGCAGCCGTACGGCGGGGCCCCGGCGGTCCAGCACCACGCGCGCCGGGGCGACGACGTCCACCATCGCCTGGAAGCGGTCCAGTTGCGCCTGCGCCTCCGGTGTCCAGCGCACCTCCACCCAGCCGTCGGTGAGGGTGCCCAGTCGTCCGGCGCGGTCGGTGCCGCCGTCAACGGCACCGGCCGCGGTCCCAGTGAGCCACCCCAGCAGCGGGGTGGCCAGCGCCGCGCCCAGCAGCGACCGTCGCGTCGTGCTCATCGTCCCGATCCGTCCTTCCCGGACCGTCCGGCACGGCCCTGGGACGGATCATCCGTCCACAGACCGTCCTCGACGTCGGCCGGGCGGGCGAAACCACCCGTGTGGAGGGAGCGCGGAGCCGCCCCGGGTTGTTCGCCCGGGCGCACGAGCCCCCGGGCCCCGCCCCCCGCCGGGCGCCCGCCCCGGCACCCGGGCACCCCTCCGGGGCGCGGGTCGGCGAGCCGGCACCCGTCGGGCCCGCGAGCTGCCGGGCGACCTCCCCGCCGACGACCCGGACCCGGGCGATCGACCCCTGCCGGAGGCGGATCGCGCGACCGCGTTCGGCAGCCGTGCGGGGCCGGGAGCGGTCAGGACCCCAGGTAGCGCAGCACCGCCAGGACCCGCCGGTGGCCGTCCACGTCCACCGGCAGGTCGAGCTTGGCGAAGATGTTGCCGATGTGCTTGTTCACCGCCGCGTCGCTGATGAACAGTTCGGCCGCGAGCGTGGCGTTGGAGCGGCCCTGCGCCATCAGCGCCAGCACCTCCCGCTCGCGGGTGCTCAGGCGCGCCAGCGGATCGTGGCGCTGTCGGACCAGCTGCCGGACCACCTCCGGGTCCACCACCGTCCCGCCGCCGGCCACCCGTTCCAGGCCCGCCATGAAGTCCGCGACGGCGCCCACCCGCTCCTTCAGCAGGTAGCCGACGGACCGGCCGCCGTCCGATTCCAACAGCCGCATGGCATAGGACTGTTCGACGTACTGGCTGAGCACCACCACGGGCAGTCCGGGGAACTCCCGCCGCAGCTCGACGGCCGCTCGCAGCCCGTCGTCCCGGTTGCCCGGCGGCATCCGGACGTCCGTGACCACGAGGTCCGGCCGGTCGGCGCGCACAGCGGCGAGCAGGGCGTCCGCGTCGCCGACGGCCGCGAGGGCGTGGTGTCCGAAGCGGTGCAGCAGGCCGAGCAGCCCCTCGCGGATCAGGACGGCGTCCTCGGCGACGATCACCCGAAGCGGCACGGTATCTCCACGTGGAGCAGGGTCGGACCGCCGACCGGGCTGGACACCCGCATCCGGCCGTCGACGGCGGCCAGGCGGTCGGCCAGCCCGGTCAGTCCGCTGCCGCGCGCCGGGTCGGCACCGCCGCGTCCGTCGTCGGCGATCTCCAGGACGAGCAGGTCCGCGTGGTGGCGGCCGGACACCCGGGCGTGCCCGGCGCCGCTGTGGCGGGCGATGTTGGTCATGGCCTCGCTGATCAGGTAGTAGACACCGGTCTCCAGCTGCCGGGGCAGCCGGCCGGGAAGGTCCAGGTCCACGGTCACCGGGATCGGGAACCGGCCCGCCTGCTCCCGGACGGCGGCGGCCAGCCCGTGGTCGGCCAGCACCGGCGGGTTGAGGCCACGCACGATCCGGCGCAACTCCTCGTGGGCGGCGCCGAGTTGTTCCTGGGCGCGGGCCAGCTGGGGGCCGAGCGGTGAGTCCGGCGGGATGTCGAGCTGCATCAGGCCGAGCGTCATCCCCAGCGACACGAGCCGCTGCTGCGCGCCGTCGTGCAGGTCCCGTTCGATCCGCTCCCGCTCGGCGTCGAAGGCGTCCACCAGCCGCGCCCGGGAGGCCTTCACCTCGCGCAGCCGCGCTCCCAACTCCTCGTCGCGCGGTGCCAGCAGGGTGCGGGCGAGGGCGGCGCGGGCGCCCGCCCAGGAGGTCACCGTGTACGGCGAGGCGAGCAGCACCAGCGCCCCGAAGACCGACCACGGCCAGGTGGAGCCGTCGAGCGAGGCGAAGCAGAGCGCCGGCACCCCGAAGGAGAAGAGGAGCACCAGCAGGTCCAGCCACCACAGCGCGGCCGCCGAAACCAGGGTGAAGCCCAACTCGCGCCAGGTCACCGGTTCGGTAAGCCGGGTGGCCGCCCAGGCGCGCGGCCCCGGACCGTCCGGGGCCCGGTGCGGGTCCTCGGCCGGATCCTGGTCCACCAGCCGCAGCCGGTGCCGTTCGACGGACGCGACCGCGACCGCCGACAGCACCACCCCGACCAGCGGCGCCACCAGGACGACCCCCGCCACCAGCCCGGCGGCCAGCACCGGCAGCGCGGCGGCTCCCACCAGCACCCCGCTCGCCAGGTACGCCAGCGAGCGCCACGGCCATGGCGAGGCGAGGAAGCGCAACGGCCGTTGGGCCATCGCCTGCCATGCCGTTCTCGGACGCATGCGAAGAACGATAGTGCGGCGGCGGGGCGGGCGGGGTAGTGCAGGCACTACCTCGCCGGTAGGGCCCGGATCAGTGCCGCCGACCCGCGGGTTCGCTGGAATGCCCGACATGACGAACCATCGGGAACTCAGGACGGACGGCGGCCCGGCGGAGCCGCAGGGCACGGCGGAGCCGCGCGGGGTGGTGGAGTTGCACGGAGTCCGCAAGGTGCACGGCACCGGTGAGGGGGCGGTGGCCGCACTGGACGGGGTGACGCTCGGCTTCCCGCGCGGCACCCTGACCGCGATCATGGGGCCCTCCGGCTCCGGGAAGTCCACGTTGCTCCAGTGCGCCGCCGGTCTGGACCTTCCCACCGCCGGCCGGGTCGTGCTGGCCGGCCTCGACCTCGGCGCCCAGAGCGAGCGCCGGCGCACCGAACTGCGGCGCGAGCGGATCGGCTTCGTGTTCCAGGCGTACAACCTGGTCGAGTCGCTGACCGCCGCCCAGAACGTGGAACTGCCCTCGCGGTTCGCCGGCCGCCTCGCTGCGGGGCGGCCACGGGGGAGCGGCCGTACGGTCGACCGCGCGGAGGTGGCCGCCGCCCTGCGCGCCGTCGGGCTGGCCGAGCGCGCAGGCCACCGGCCGAGCCGGCTCTCCGGTGGCCAGCAGCAGCGCGTCGCCCTGGCCCGCGCGCTGGTCACCCGCCCCGACGTGCTCTTCGCCGACGAGCCCACCGGCGCGCTGGACACCCGTACCTCGGGCGAAGTCCTCGGTCTGCTGCGGCGGTTGGTGGACGAGCAGGGGCAGACCACGATCATGGTCACCCACGATCCGGCGGCCGCCGCCGTCGCCGACACCGTGGTCTTCCTCCAGGACGGCCGGATCGCCGACCGGCTGGACCTCGTGCGCACCGACCGCACAGGTCGAGCCGGTCGAGACGCCGACCGCGCCGCCGCCGTCGCTGCCCGCATGGCCCGACTGGAGGACTGATGCTGATCCTCGCCAACGTCCGCGAGCGCTGGTCGGGTTACCTCTCCTGCTGGCTCGCCGTCCTGGTCGGCGTGGCACTGATCTCGGCCACCCTGACCATCCACGAATCCGCCCGGCCCGCCGTTCAGCCCCGCCTTGCCGCCGCAGCCGCACTGGTGCTCCCTCCGCAGGCCGCCGACCGGGGCGGCAGCCCCAAGGACCGCGTCCCGTGGAGCCCCGACGAGGCGGCGGCGCTGACCGACCGTCTGCGCACGGTGCCCGGCGCGGCGGCCGTCGTGGTGGACCGCGCCTTCTACGCCCAGGCCGTCCGGGACGGCCGGCCGGTTCCCGACGAGGCCGCGGCCGAAGCCGGGCACGGTTGGTCCTCGGCCCGCCTGGCGCCCTACCGGTTGCTCACCGGCCGCGCCCCCACCACCCCCGACGAGGTGGTGGTCGACGACTCCCTCGGTGTCCCGGCCGGCAGCCGGCTGACCGTCAACCTGACGGCCGGGCGCACCGAGTTCACCGTCGTCGGCACCGTGGACGGCCCCGGCTACTACCTCACCGACGCCGCCGCCGCGCAGCGCGACCCGGGCGTCCGCACGATCGCCCTGCTGACCGCCCCCGACACCCCGGCCGCCCGACTGGCCGCGGCGGCCCGTACGGCCGTCGGCGACCGGGCGACGGTGGCCACCGGCGACGAGCGCGCCACGCTCCAGCCCCGCCACGTCGAACACCGGCGCTTCCTCGGCACCCAGCTGATCGCCGCGCTCGCCACCCTGGCCCTGTTCACCACCGGCTTCGTGGTCGCCTCGATGCTCGCCCTCGCCACCGGACTGCGACGGCGTGAACTCGGCCTGTTGCGCACCCTCGGCGCCACCCCGGGCCGACTGCGCCGGATGGTCCTGGGCGAGGCGGCGGTGGTCGGCCTGCTGGGCTCGGCGGCCGGCTGCCTCGCCGGGCTGGCCGGTGCGCCGTTGCTCCGGGACGCCCTGCTGCGCCTGGACGTCGCCCCACCGGGCCTCGCGATCCGGGTGACGGCCTGGCCGCTGCTGAGCGCCGCCGCGCTCGGCACCGGCGTCAGCGTGCTCGGCGCCTGGGCGGCGAGCCGGCCCGCCGTCAGGGTCGCGCCGCTGGAGGCGTTGCGTGAAAGCCCTGCGGAGGAAGGGGCGTCGAGCCGCGCCCGGCTGCTCGGCGGACTGGCGGTGCTCGGCCTCGGCGTCGCGTGCGCGGTGCTCACCGCCACCGCCGCCGCGGACCGCCGGGTCGACCTCGCGATCACCGCGACCATGGTGCTGATCGTCGCGGCCGCACTGCTCGCCCCGGTCCTGGTCGGGCCGGCGGGCAGGGTGCTGACCGCACCGATTCGGCGGCTCGGCACCGCCGGCCCGCTGCTGCTGCGAGCCGAACTGACGGCCGGCGCCCGCCGGGCCGCGGTCGTCGCGGCGCCGGTCATCGCGGCGGTCGGCTTCGCGGTGCTGCTCAGCGGCGCGGTGGAGACGATGCGGGCGGCCTACCCGGCCGGCCAGGCCCTTCGGCTCGCCGGCCAGGCGATCGTCACCAACGACGGCACCCCCGGGCTCACCGACGAGGTCGTCGCCGCCCACCCGGTCGGCAAGGCCGCCCTGCCGACCCGCGCCTTCGTCCGGCGCGCCGACGGGACGACCGCCGTGATCGACGCCCTCGGCTCCCGCGACCCGGCCTGGAGCCGACCCGGCGAGGCGGTCCTCGGGGCATCCCTGGCGAAGTGGCTCGGCGTGACGGAGGGACAGCAGTACCCGGTCCGCTTCGCGGACGGCGCCACCGTCCCGCTGCGCATCGCCGGGATCCTGCCGGACGATCCGGCCCGCGGTGACTTCGTCCTCGCCCGGAGCATGATCCGCGGCCACGATCCGGCCGCGCTGGGCGACGACCTCTTCGTCCCGGCCGAGACGAAACCGGTGGCGGTCGTCCCCGGCACGGCCGTCCACGACGCCGTCCGCTACGCCCTGGACGACTACGACACCGACGCCCGGCTGACCGACAGCCTCTCGGCCATGCTGATCGCCGTCGCCGTCGGCTACAGCGCGATCGCCACCGCCAACAGCACCGCCCTGGCCGTCCACGGCCGCCGCCGCGACCTCGCCGTGCTGCGTTCGACCGGAGGGACCACACGCCAACTGGTCCTCCTCGCGGCGGCCGAAGCCGCCCTGGTGACCGTCACCGGCACGCTGCTCGGCCTGCTGGCCACCATTCCGCCCCTGGCCGGCCTCGCCTCCGGCCTCTCCCAGACCACCGGGGCCCGAGTCGCCCTGCATCTCGACCCGGCCACCCTGGCGTCGGTCGGGTGCGCGTGCCTGCTGTTGGCGGTCGTGACGAGTGCGGTGGTGACGTGGCGTTCGCTGCGCCGGCTGTGAGGGGGCGCGCCTGGCGGCTGGGTAGCCCCTCCGCCGCGCGGCCCTCAGCGGTCCGGCGTCCGGCGGGGTTGGGGTGGGAGGGGGAGGGTGAGGGACTCGGGGGAGGCGGGTGGGAGGGCGAGGGCGGAGGCGGTCTCGGCGGGGAGGGGGTGGAGGCCGAGGAGGGCGGTGGTGAGGCGGGTGGTGGCGCGGTGCCAGTCGGGGATGCGCTGGAGCATGGCGTGGCCGCTGCCGGTGACGGTGTAGCCGCAGACCCGGGCGCCCGCGGCGCGGCTGCGGGCGGCGAAGGCGTGGGTGTCGGCGGGCGGGGTGATGGTGTCGCGGTCGCCGTGCAGCATCAGGACCGTGCGCCCGGCGAGCTGGTCGCACGGGTCCTCGGCCGGGCACCACGGCGCGAGGGCGACCAGACCGGTGACGGACGGGTGGCCGCCGGCCCGGAGCGCGGCGCGCCCGCCCATCGAGTGGCCGATCAGGACGGTCGGCACCGGCCCGAGCAGCGCGGTCAGTTCGTCGAGTGCGGCGGTCGCGTCCCGGGCGGCGTCGGCCCGCTCGCCGTTCCAGCCGCGGTGCCGGTAGCGGACGGTCCCGATGGCGATCCCGGCGCCGGCGGTCGCCCTGGTCAGGCCGCGCAGGAAGCCGTGCATCCGCAGCAGCGGGAGGTTGAGGCGCCCGGGCCGGGCGAGGTTGTGCTCCTCGCCGCCGTGCAGCACCAGGACGGCGGCCCGCGCCGCGTCCGGCCGCACCCGCCAGTGCAGCGCCCGGTGGTCCACCGCGCGCTCCGCCGCCGTACTGCCCGCCGCACCGCTCGCCGTCGTGCCGCTCACCGTTCGCACCGTCCCGTCCGCCCCGCCCCGTGGCCCGTCCCCGGACCGCCACTGTACGCGCGCGGACGGCCGGAGGGTTCACCCGAGGGGACCATCCCGGACACCGGGCGCGCGCGGCCGGACCGGGCGCCTGCTATCCACGAAGTGGGGGTCCGTGGTGCCCGTTCGTGGCGCCGCTTCGTCGAGTGGAGGACTCCGTGGCTCAGCAGCTCGCACTGTCCGTCGACTTCGGATCGGGCTTCACCGAGGCCTGGGCGAAGATCGCCAAGTTCATCCCGCAGTTCATCGCCTTCCTGGCGATCCTGGTCATCGGCTGGTTCGTGGCCAAGGCGATCGCCAAGGTGCTCGACCGGGTGCTGCGCCGGCTCGGCTCGGAGCGGGTCGCGGAGCGCTCCGGGATGGCCGCCCGCCTGTCCGGTTCCAAGTACGACATGACCGGCATCATTTCCAAGGCCGTCTACTACATCATCCTGCTGATGGCCCTGCAGCTGGCGTTCGGCGTCTTCGGCCCGAACCCGATCAGCACGATGATCCACGGCATCGTCGCCTGGCTGCCGCGGGGCATCGTCGCCGTCGCGATCGTGGTGATCGCCATGGCCATCGCCAACGGCGTGCGCGACATCGTGGGCAGCTCCCTCTCCGGTGCCTCCTACGGCCGGACGGTCTCGACCCTGGTCTGGGCGTTCATCGTCGGCCTCGGCGTGATCGCGGCGCTGGGCCAGGCCGGGATCGCCACCGCGATCACCGGACCGGTGCTGATCGCGGTGCTCGCCGCCATCGTCGGCGTGCTGGTGGTCGGTGTCGGCGGCGGCCTGATCCTGCCGATGCGCCAGCGCTGGGAGCGGTGGCTGGACGGCGCCGAGCGGGAGACGGCCCGGCTGCGCGGCAGCGCCTACCAGGCCGGACGCTCCGACGTGCTGTCCAACCAGCCGGTCCGGCCGACCACCCAGACCGGTCCGGGCACCCCGCCCGCCCCGGGCATCGAGGGCGACGAGCTCCGGTAACCCCGGGGCCCGCACCTCCCGAGGAGCTCCCGGCGACCCGGGAGCTCACGCCTCCAGCAGGCCCTGCTCGCGCACCAGCCAGCAGATCGCGGTGAGCCGGATCACGGCGTAGTCGTAGCCGACCGGCTCCCGCCAGCCGATCTCGGCGAGCGCGTCCAGGAAGCCCAGTGCGTAGTCCGACAACTCCTCACGATCCAGGGGCCGGGGCGCGAGCTCCGGCCCCTGCGCGTACAGCAGCTCCCGCAGCATCGCCGCGTGCTGGTCGACCGCCGCGACGAAACCGGGCTCGAAGGCGAACTCGGCCAACCGGGGCGTGAACGCCGTCACGATGCCGGGCAGCGGACAGCCCGCAGGCTCGTCGGGGGAACGCCGGAAGGAATCGTCGGAGGTCGCGAACATCCGTCCACCGTAGGCGAGCCCCGGAGCGGGAACGGACGCCCGTGACGCTTCCGTGCTGAGACCTTGGCCACCCCGCACGCCCGGCGGGAACGCTCCGTGGCCCGGCGGATCCGCTGCGCCCACCGGGTGGTCCGTACCACAATGGCCGGCATGGATCTCCGCATCTTCACCGAACCCCAGCAGGGCGCGAGCTACGACACCCTCCTCAGGGTCGCCCGCACCGCCGAGCAGCTCGGCGCGTTCAGCGCGTTCTTCCGCTCCGACCACTACCTGAAGATGGGAGGCGCCTCCGGGCTGCCCGGGCCCACCGACGCCTGGATCACGCTGGCCGGCCTCGCCCGCGACACCAGCACCATCCGGCTGGGCACCCTGATGACGGCCGCCACCTTCCGGCTGCCGGGCGTCACCGCGATCCAGGTCGCCCAGGTGGACGCGATGAGCGGCGGCCGGGTCGAGTTCGGCCTCGGCGCCGGGTGGTACGAGGCCGAGCACACCGCCTACGGCATCCCCTTCCCGAAGGAGAAGTTCGGGCGGCTGGAGGAGCAGCTGGCGATCATCACCGGCCTGTGGAACACCAAGCTCGGTGACACCTTCGACTTCGCCGGGGAGTACTACACGCTGGCCGACTCGCCGGCGCTGCCCAAGCCCGCCCAGGAGCACGTCCCGGTGCTGGTCGGCGGACACGGCCCCCGGCGCACCCCGGCCCTGGCCGCCCGCTTCGCCGACGAGTTCAACCTGCCGTTCGCCTCGACGGACGCCACCGCCGAGCAGTTCGGCCGGGTCCGCGCCGCCGTCGAGGGGGCCGGGCGTTCGGCCGACGACCTGGTCTACTCCAACGCGCTGGTGGCCTGCGTCGGCCGGGACGACGCCGAGGTGGCCCGCCGGGCCGCCGTGATCGGCCGCGACGTGGCGGAGCTGAAGGAGAACGGGCTGGCCGGCACCCCGGACGAGGTGGTCGAGAAGATCGGCCGGTACGCGGCCGTCGGCAGTGAGCGGATCTACCTCCAGATCCTCGACCTGGACGACCTGGACCACCTGGAGCTGATCGCCTCCCGGATCGCCCCCCAGCTCGGCTGAGCTCGGCCCACGGCTCGGCTGAGCTCGCCCCGCAGCCCACCCGGCGGCCCGCGCCGGGTGGGCTCACGCGCTCCGGGCCCGCCCTTTACTCGTTCTTGGGATTGCGCCATGCTCCAGGAGGGGGCGGCGGAGGGAACGGCGGGGGAGACCGGGTGCGCGGAGCGAGAACGGTGCCGGCGGCGGCGCCCCAGGTGCCGCCGCCGCGCCCCGCAGGGGAGAGCGGCGTGCTGTCCGTGCCGCGGGACCGGCCTTCCCGGTTCGAGCTGCGCGGCCCCGGACCGGCCGTGCTGCGTTACCCCGCCGGGGACCTGCTGGTCGTCACCGGGCTGCCCGGCAGCGGCAAGAGCACCCTGATGCGGCGCTGCGTCCGCGCCCCGCTGATCGACTCCCAACTGGTCCGCGAGCAGTACGCGGCCCGGTTGCCCGAGCGGCTGCCGTACGCGTTCTACCGGCCGCTCGCCCGGCTGGCCCACTACCGGCGGCTGCGCCGCGCCGTGCTGGACGGCGGGCCGCTCGCCGTGCACGACTGCGGGACCCAGCCCTGGGTGCGGCGCCGGCTGGTCCGTGCCGCCGCCCGGCAGGGCCGCCGGGTGCACCTGCTGCTGCTCGACGCCGATCCGGCCGAGGCACTCGACGGGCAGCGGCGGCGCGGGCGCGGCGTCTCGCGCTACGCCTTCGCACGGCACCGGGCGGTGGTGGCCCGGCTGCGCCGCCGGATCCTGGAGGCCGGACGGCTGCCGGCCGGCTGTGCGTCGGCCGTGGTACTCGACCGGGCCGCCGCGCGCGCCCTGCGGGAGATCGACTTCACCGCGTCGTAGTCTCGGCGAATCCGCGCCGGGCGCCACCGGCGGGTCTGGCCGGAGCGGGCCCGGGGCGCGGCCGAGACCCCGTCAACTCCCCCCGACAGGAGCGCAGATGCGCCGTACTGCCCGGGTGCGCTCGCGTGCCCCCCGTCTGTTCCCCTGCGCCGCCGCGCTGGTCGCCGCGGCCGGACTGAGCCAGTTCGCCGCACCGCCCGCGCACCGCGCCGTCGTCGCTCCGGCCGCCGTGTGCGAGGACGGCACCGGTGCGGCGGGCGGCGCGGCCCGGCTGCCGGCCGGCAGCCGGGCGGGGCGGGACCCGAACGAGGTGAGCGCCGAGGAGGCCCGGGCGATGCAGGCCGACCTCGACGCCCGGCTCGCCGAGCTCGGCACCGCACGGGTCCGGGCCCTCACCCCGACCACCGTCCCGGTATACGTTCACGTGGTCCACTCCGGTGACGACGGGCGGCTGGACCAGGGCGCCGTCACGGCCCAGATCGATCACCTCAACGCCAGTTACGGTGGCCGGGGCGAGGGCAACACCGCGAGCACCTTCCACTTCGAGCTGGTCGGCACCGACTGGACCGACAACGCCTCCTGGTACACCGGCATGACCCCCGGCTCGGTCGCCGAGCAGCAGATGAAGACCGCCCTGCGCAAGGGCGACCAGGGCACCCTCAATCTCTACACGGTCCTGCCCGGCGACTCCCTGCTCGGCTGGTCGACCTTCCCGAACGCGTACCGGGCGGACCCGGTCCAGGACGGCGTGGTGGTGCTGGACGCCTCGCTGCCGGGCGGCTCCGCCACCCACTACGACGAGGGCAACACCGCGACCCACGAGATCGGCCACTGGCTCGGCCTCTTCCACACCTTCCAGAACGGCTGCCAAGCCCCGGGCGACTACGTGGACGACACCCCGCCCGAGCGCACCGCCGCCTCCGGCTGCCCCGAGGGCCGCCACAGCTGCTCCGGCCCGGGGCTGGACCCGATCCACAACTTCATGGACTACAGCTACGACTCCTGCATGACCCAGTTCACCCCGGGGCAGGTCCAGCGCATGGCCAACTCCTGGGCCGCCTACCGCAGTTGACGACCACCGCCGCGATCCGGTGGCTCAGCAGAAGACGACCAGGTAGAGCAGCCGCCGACCGCCGGAGGCGCGGAACTCGTACGCCAGGTACTCCAGGGCGGTGGCCGAGAGCCAGGCGGCCGGGCGCTCCTCGGCGGTGAGCAGGGCCGGCACGTAGTGGCCCGGGGACGTCTCGTCCAGCCGGCCCCACCGGCCCAGCGACATCTCCTCGGCCTCGGCCGCCAGCCGCTCGGCCAGCCGCCGGTCCACCGGCCCGCGGGCCAGCCGCCAGTAGCGGCCCCCGGCGTCCACGAAGCCGCCCGAGGCGACCGGGTCGTGCAGTTCCCACGGCACGCCCGCGTCCTCCTTCGGCGGCAGGGCGGCCAGGACCTCGGCGAAGCCGCCGGGACGGCGGCGGGGCTTGCTCGGCATCCGGCCAGTCTCCCAGGCCCGGGCGCCGGTCGCACTGGAATTGAATGCGGTGGGCGGCTTCCGGCGTGGCAGATACCGAGCGTTTGTCCGATTTGATCTATGTTCTGAGGGTCGGTACCGATCAGGAGCAACCGAAGGAGCAAGGCATGAGTGCCAATCCCCGGATCGTCGTCGGCGTGGACGGCTCGCCCGCCTCGGAGCAGGCGCTGAGCTGGGCGATCGACTACGCGCGGGCCGTCGGCGGGACGATCCACGCGATCGCCGCCTGGGAGTACCCGGCCTTCTACGGCTGGGCCGGACAGGGCGTGCCGACCGTCGAGACCTTCAACCCCGAGGAGATCGCCGAGAAGACCCTCACCGACACCGTCGTCAAGGTGGCCGGTGACGACGCGGGCGTGCGGATCACGGAGAGCGTGACGCCCGGCAACGCCGCCCGGGTGCTGCTGGAGGCCGCCAAGGGCGCCGCGCTGCTCGTCGTCGGCAGCCGCGGCCTGGGCGGTTTCTCCGGTGTGCTGCTCGGCTCGGTCAGCCGCCACCTCACCGAGCACGCGCCCTGCCCCGTGGTCGTCGTGCGCGAGGCCCACGGCGACGCGGAGGAGCCGAAGTAGTCGCGGCGGGGGGGGGGGGGGGGGGGGGGGGGGGGGGGGGGAAGAGCACCCCCACCCCCCCCCCCACAACAGAGAGAGAAACAACCAACAACACAGGTTCCCTTGATGGGAGAGAGTGGCCA
>NZ_JBVITE010000079.1:0-33379 GCF_055575155.1 Kitasatospora sp. NPDC034533 | reverse complement strand
CCCGGAGAGCCGGACGGCCACTCCTTGGGAGCCACCAAAGGCAAGCCGCCATCAGCCACATCCGGCCCTCCTGGGCCGCCTAACAACTTACGGAGACCGCCATGAGAGCCGCCGTGGGAGACCGCATCATCGTCCAGGGCACCCGGCCGGGGGCGGCCCGCAGGGACGGCGAGATCGTCGGGCTGCACCACCCGGACGGCAGCCCGCCCTACGACGTGCGCTGGTCGGACGACGACCGGGTCACCGAGTACTTCCCCGGGCCGGACGCCCGGATCCACCACTTCGACCACGAGTCCCCGGCCACCCGGACCGTCCCGCCGGGTCCGCACCTGTTCGCGGACTGACCGGTCCCTCCCCGTCCGGGAGGCCCCGGTCCCCCGGCGATCGAGGCCCTGGATCCCCTGCTGCCGGTGGGGCAGCCGACGGCCGGGCGGCGTCCGCGGGCCCGGCGGGAGGCGTCCGTGCGGGCCCGGGCGGCGACCTCGATCCGGATCATGACGGCCACCGCCCGGGCGGCTGCGCCCTCCGCGCCCCGTTCCCGGTTCCGGTGTCCCGTCGGTCCCGGCGGCCGGTTCGGGCCGCCGGAGGGGGACAGCACGAAGGGGGCCCGCGGCTTCCGACGACCGGGCCGGTCGGCCCTCGCGGCCGGAGCCGGACCGTGCCTAGCGTGGATACGGGTCCGTAGCTCCCGACCGAGGAGGACCGCCATGACACCCGCGAGTCCGGAGGGCACCGCCCGCCCCGTCGTCCTCGGCGTCGACGCGCACGACACCGGCCGGATGGCCGCCGC
The DNA here is from genome assembly GCF_055575155.1 of Kitasatospora sp. NPDC034533. Taxonomy (NCBI): domain Bacteria; kingdom Bacillati; phylum Actinomycetota; class Actinomycetes; order Kitasatosporales; family Streptomycetaceae; genus Kitasatospora; species Kitasatospora sp. NPDC034533. The sequence goes on along the minus strand of NZ_JBVITE010000079.1, from coordinate 32,589 downwards.
CTGGGCCGCTGACGAAGCCGCCCGCCGGGGCCTGCCCCTGCGGCTGGTGCACGCCGTCCCGTCGCTGTTCCGCGAATTCCGGCCCTTCGACGAAGGCCGCTACCACAAGGCCCTGCGCGAGCGGGCCGACCGGGCCCTCGACCGGGCCACCGCGGTGGCCCGGGAGCGCCACCCCGGCCTGGCCGTGAGCACCGTCGTGGTGGAGGACGTCCCGGCCCCCGCGCTGTGCCACGAGTCCCACCGGGCCTCGCTCGTCGTCCTCGGCTCCCGCCGGCTGAGCCGGGTCGAGGAGGCGCTCAGTTCGTACTCGGTGGCCGTCCCGGTGAGCGCCCAGGCCCATTGCCCCGTGGCCGTGGTCCGCGACCCCGAGCACACCACCCAGGACCCGCCCTACGTCGTGCTCGGCGTGGACGGCAGCCCCGCCTCGGAGCCCGCCGTCGACTTCGCCTTCGCCTTCGCCGACGAACGCGGGGCCGCGCTGCGCGTGCTCCGGGTGTGGCCGCGACCGGCGGTCGGCAACCCGGACCAGCGCGACACCGAGCGGATCCTGCGCCGGATGCTCTTCGAGTCCACCGCGGGCCGCCACGACCGGTACCCCGACGTCGCCGTGACCCACGAACTGGTGCGCGGCCACCCCGTCGAGGAGCTGGCCCGGGCCGCCGAACACGCCCTGGCCGTGGTCGTCGGACGCCGCGGCAACGGCGGCTTCACCGGCATGCGCCTCGGCTCCGTCCCCCACGGCCTGCTGCGCCGCGCCCGCTGCCCGGTCGTGACGGTGCCCGCGGACCCGTAGCGGACGCACACGCCCGGCAGCCGTGTACCCGGGACGGACACGGAATCCGTCCGGGGCGCCCGGCACGACGGCGCTCGCGCGCTCGGGCCGCTCGATGAAGACCTCCGCAAGGCCGCCCCGTGGGCGACCGCACGAGGGCTCGCCGGCTCGGACCGGAGCTGTCCGCCCCGACGACGACGGGTTCGGTCACAACCGGGCCTCTCCCGGGCACCCGGACCGGTGCCCGGGGGCCCGGATCACGGTCCCGTTCGGCTCCGGCCCGAGGCCGAACGGCCCCAGCGCCGGGCGGGCCTCCCCTCCTACGGTGGTGGGAACGGGGCCCGGTGAGGGCCGTGCCACCCTGCCAGCGAGCCTGGAGGCAGCCATGCGCCGCGTCATCCGCTTCCGTGACCTCCACCGGGAGGACGTCGGCCTGGTCGGCGGCAAGAACGCCTCGCTCGGCGAACTGATCAACGGGCTGGGGCCCGTCGGGGTGCGGGTGCCGGACGGCTTCGCGACCACGGCGGACGCCTACCGCGAGCTGCTGGACACCGGCGGCCTGCGCGAGCGGATCGCCGAGCAGGTGGAGCGGCTGCACGGGGGTGCCCCGCTGCCCGAGGTGGGAGCCGCCGTCCGCTCCGCGGTCCTGGCCGCACCGCTGCCGCCCGCGCTCGAACACGAGGTGGTGCAGGCGTACGGCCGGCTCGCCCGGGAGGCCGGCCGGCGGGATCCGGACGTCGCGGTGCGCAGCAGCGCCACCGCCGAGGACCTTCCGGAGGCGAGCTTCGCCGGGCAGCAGGAGACCTTCCTCAACGTCCGGGGGCCCGCCGCCCTGCTGGACGCCTGCCGCCGCTGCTTCGCCTCGCTGTTCACCGACCGGGCGATCGACTACCGGGAGCGGATGGGCTTCGACCACCTCGCCCTCGCCCTCTCGGTCGGCGTGCAGCTGATGGTGCGCTCCGACCTGGCGGGCGCGGGCGTGGCCTTCACGCTGGACACCGAGACCGGCTTCCCCGGCGTGGTGGTGATCAGCGCCGCCTGGGGGCTGGGCGAGACGGTGGTCAGCGGCCGGGTCGACCCGGACGAGTACGTGGTGTTCAAGCCCGCCCTCAAGGAGCACCGCCTCGACCCGGTGCTCCAGGTGCGGCTCGGGGCGAAGCGCCGCAAGGCCGTGTACGCCGGGGCCGGTGCGACGGCGGTCGTCGACACCGACGCCCGGGAGCGCTCCCGCCCGGTGCTCGGCGAGGGCGACATCCGCACGCTGGCCGCATGGGCGGTGGCCGTCGAGGAGCACTACGGCTGCCCGATGGACCTGGAGTGGGCCGAGGACGGCCTCACCGGGCAGCTGTTCCTGGTCCAGGCCCGGCCGGAGACCGTGCAGTCCCGCCGGGGCGACGTCCTGCGCCGGTTCCGCCTCACCGGTACGGGCGAGCGACTGGTGGACGGCATCGCGGTGGGCGAGGCGATCGGCGCCGGTCCGGTGTGCGCGCTGGCCGAGCCGGTCGGCCTGGAACGCTTCCCGCGGGGCGCGGTGCTGGTCACGGAGATCACCGACCCGGACTGGGAACCGCTGATGAAGCGGGCCGCCGCGATCGTCACCGACCACGGCGGCCGGACCTCGCACGCGGCGATCGTCAGCCGCGAACTGGGCGTGCCGGCCCTGGTCGGCACCGGCTCGGCGACCGCCGTCCTCACCGACGGGCAGCAGGTGACGGTCTCCTGCGCCGAGGGCGCCGAGGGCCACGTCTACGCCGGCCGGGTCGCCTACGAGGCGACCGAGACCGACCTCGGCTCGCTGCCGGCCACCCGCACCGGGGTGATGCTCAACCTGGCGGACCCGGGCGCCGCCTTCCGCTGGTGGCGACTGCCGGCCGACGGCGTGGGCCTGGCGCGGAGCGAGTTCGTGGTCGCCCACCAGGTCCGCGTCCACCCGATGGCGCTGGTCCACCCGGAGCGGCTCTCCGCCGAGGACCGGCGGCTGGTCGACGAGCTGACGTCCGGACACCCGGACCGGGCCGACTACTTCGTGGACCGGTTCGCCCGCGGGGTGGCCCGGATCGCCGCCTCCCGCTGGCCGGACCCGGTCGTCGTGCGCACCAGCGACTTCAAGACCAACGAGTACGCCCGGTTGATCGGCGGCGCCCCCTTCGAACCGGCCGAGGCCAACCCGATGATCGGCTGGCGCGGCGCGAGCCGCTACTACGACCCCGGCTACCGGGAGGGCTTCGCGCTGGAGTGCCGGGCGCTGCGCCGGGCCCGGGACGAACTCGGGCTGACCAACGTCGTGGTGATGATCCCCTTCTGCCGGACGCCGCAGGAGGCCGACCGGGTGCTCGCGGTGATGGCCGACAACGGACTCGCCCGGGGCGCCAACGGGCTGCGGGTGTACGTGATGGCGGAGATCCCGGCCAACATCCTGCTCGCCGAGCAGTTCGCCGAGCGCTTCGACGGCTTCTCGATCGGCAGCAACGACCTCACCCAGCTCATCCTCGGCGTCGACCGCGACTCCGGATTGCTCGCCCACCTCTTCGACGAGCGCGACCCGGCCGTCACCCGGAGCATCGAGTCCCTGATCGCCACCGCCCACGCGGCCGGCCGCCATGTCGGGCTCTGCGGTCAACGCCCCAGCAACGACCCGGAGTTCACGCGCTTCCTGGTCCAGGCCGGGATCGACTCGATCTCCGTCACCCCGGACAGCTTCGCCGCCGTGAAGCACGCGGTGGCCGCGGCCGAACGGGCGACGTGACCGGAAGCCGGCCACCCAGCCCAGGGTGTCCTCGGCGTCGGTCCGTTCCTGCCGCGGCACCGTGCCGGATGGTCGAGCGCCGGATGGCCGGGTTTCGGATGGTCGGGTTCGGTGCGGGTCGGCGGCCTGAGCCGACCGGCCGCTTCCGCACGGACGGACGGCCACCGCCGCCCACCGCCGGCCCACCCGCTGGCCCCTGTGCACGGCCCCACCCGAGGGACGATCCTGGGAGCGGGGACGAGGAGGCGCGAGGCGACGATGGACACACCGCGGGAGACCGGGGCCTGGGTCGTGGCCCGGCCGGGAGCCATGGGGACGGGTCCGCTGGCGTGGGAGCGGCGAACGCTCGCCCCGCCCGGCCCGCACGAACTCCTGGTGGAGGTGGAGGCCTGCGGGGTGTGCCGTACGGACCTGCACCTCGCGGAGGGCGATCTCGCCCCGAGGACGGCGCGGTGCACCCCCGGGCACGAGGTGGTCGGGCGTGTCCGGGAGGTCGGGCCGGCCGTCGAGGGGTTCACGGCCGGGGACCGCGTCGGGGTCGCCTGGCTGGCCGGGACCTGCGGCACCTGCGCCTACTGCCGGGCCGGCCGGGAGAACCTCTGCCCCGACTCGCGCTACACCGGCTGGGACCGGCCCGGCGGCTACGCCCACCGGCTGACCGCGGACGCCCGCTTCGCCTACCGGCTGCCCGGGGACCGGCCCGCCGAGGAGCTGGCCCCGCTGCTGTGCGCGGGGATCATCGGCTACCGGGCCCTGGAGCGCGCCGAACTCCCGGTCGGCGGGCTGCTCGGCATCTACGGCTTCGGCGCCTCGGCGCACCTGACCGCCCAGCTCGCCCTCGCCCGGGGCGCCCGGGTGCACGTGTTCACCCGGGCCGAGGCCGCCAGGCAGCTCGCGCTGGACCTCGGCGCCGAGTTCGCCGGCGACTCCTACGACCCGCCCGCGCAGCCGCTGGACTCCGCGATCCTCTTCGCCCCGGTCGGCGAGCTGGTGCCCGTCGCGCTCGCCGCACTGGACCGCGGCGGCACGCTCGCCGTCGCGGGCATCCACCTGACCGACGTCCCGGTGCTCGACTACCAGCGGCACCTCTTCCAGGAGCGCACCCTGCGCAGCGTCACCGCCAACACGCGCGCCGACGGCCGCGCCTACCTCGCGGAGGCCGCCCGCACCCGCCCGGCCGTCCACGTCACCCGCTACCCGCTGCGGCACGCCGACACCGCGCTCGCCGACCTCGCCGCCGACCGCGTGACGGGCGTCGCGGTGCTCGTCCCCGCCGACGGCCAGTAGTCCCGTACGACGCAGGGCCCCGGACCGCGCGGTTCGGGGCCCTGCGTCGCCCTCCGGCGATGAGTGCGTCCGGATTTGCGGCAAGGAACGCTCTCCGCCCCCGGTTCCGTAGCGGGAGCTGGCGTTCCGCGAGTCTCGCCCCCGGCATGACCGCGACAGCCGGAGTAACCGGAGCGAATCGACGAGGCGCGACGCCGGCGAGTTGCTACCGCCTCTTCTGCGGGTGCGGTCAGCACCCGCCGCCGGCGGTGGAGCAGGACAGTCCGGCCCCGGGGCCGCCGAGCGTGATCAGCCGGGGTTCTGCGGGCGCCGAGCAGCAGCCGCCGTCCTGGGCGGCTTCGGGCTCGTCGAACAGGCCGGCCCCGCCACAGACGCCCGTCTCGGGGAGGGTGAGTTCGACGCGGGCGGCGGCCTCGGTGTCTCCGGCGAGGTGGGCGGCGACGGAGCGGACCTGCTCGTAGCCGGTCATGGCGAGGAAGGTCGGGGCGCGGCCGTAGGACTTCGCGCCGACCAGGTAGATGTCCTTCTCGGGGTGGGCGAGCTCGCCGGCGCCGTGCGGGTAGACGGTGCCGCAGGAGTGCCGGTTGGGGTCGATCAGCGGGGCGAGGGCGGCGGGTGCCTGGAGGCGCTCGTCGAGGCCGAGGCGGATCTCGGAGAGGAAGGAGAGGTCCGGGCGCAGGCCGGTCAGGACGACGACCTGGTCCACGCTCTCGCTGCGGCGCCCGTCCTCGGCGACCAGGACCAGCCGCTCGCCCTGCGGTTCGACGGCGGCGGCACGGAAGCCCGTGAGCGCGGTGGCGCGGCCGTCCTCGACGGCGGCCTTGGCGCGCAGTCCGAGTGCGCCGCGCTCGGGCAGCTGGTCGGCGGCGCCGCCGCCGTAGGTACTGCCGCTGATGCCGCGGCGCAGGATCCACACCGCGTGGGTGCCGGGCTCCTGCTCGGCGAGGTCGGCCAGGAGCGCGAGGGCGGTGAAGGCGGAGGCGCCGGTGCCGACGACGGCGGTGCGCTTGCCGGCGAAGCGCTCGCGCACGGCCGGGTCGCTCAGGTCGGGGACGCGGTAGGTCAGGCGGGCGCCCGCGGCGCGTTCGCCGAGGGCGGGCAGGCCGTTGGCGCCGAGCGGGTTGGGGGTGGCCCAGGTGCCGGAGGCGTCGAGGACGGCGCGGGCGAGGAGGCGCTCCTCGGATCCGTCGGCTCGGGTGACGTGGACGGTGAAGGGCTGCTCGTCGCGGCCGGAGTCGACGATGCGGTCACGGCCGGCGCGGGCGACGCCGGTGACCGTCGCGTTGTACCGGACGCGCTCGCCGAGGGCGTCGGCGAGCGGCTGCAGGTAGCGCTCGGCCCACTCGCCGCCCGACGGGTAGGCGTCACTGTCGGGACGGACCCAGCCGGTGTCGGCGAGCAGCTTCTCGGCGGCCGGGTCTGTGACCTCGGCCCACCGCGAGAACAGCCGCACGTGCGCCCACTCGCGCACCGCCGTGCCGGCGTTCGGTCCGGCCTCCAGTACCACGGCTTCGATGCCGCACCCGGCCAGGTGTGCGGCGGCGGCCAGGCCGATGGGCCCTGCCCCGATGACGACGACGGGCAGCTGTGCGGTGGTGGAGGCGTTCACGGTGGCCACTCCCTTGCTGTTTAGACATCTGTCGATGTCCGGCGGTCGGGCCAGCCTCGCATCTGATTAGACAAACGTCAACATAGACGGGTGTTGATTCAAGAGGTGGTGATCCCCATGCCCCGCGAGGGTGCGGGACAGTCGGGAGACTGCCGCCCTTCCCTGTTGATTCGGCAGGTGTATATATTGACGCATGTCGAATACTGTGCCGTTGCCGCCGCTGGAGGCGGACGGGGCCGTCGCCCCGTGCTGCCCGCCGCTGACCGCCGCGTCGTTGTCGGAGGAGGACTCGGTGCGGATGGCGGTGATGTTCAAGGCGCTGGGCGACCCGGTGCGGCTGCGGCTGTTCTCCCGCATCGCCTCGCATGAGGGCGGGGAGGCGTGCGTGTGCGACATCCAGGACGTCGGTGTCTCGCAGCCCACCGTGTCCCACCACCTCAAGAAGCTGCGCGAGGCGGGCTTGCTCACCTCCGAGCGGCGGGGGACCTGGGTGTACTACCGCGTCGAGCCCTCGGTGCTGGCCTCGATGGCCGGCCTGCTGAGCACCGCCGTCCGCTGATCCGACCGCCCCACGGCCTGGCCGTAGCCGGTGGTGTGGAGCTGGCGGCCGGTGAACAGCTCGCGGCCCGGGACGGCGGGCACGAAGGGGCGGGTCCAGGGCCGATGGCACTGATCAGCGCGCGGGTGCGCCAGGTGCCTTCGTCGGTGTGGACGACCAAGCCGCCCTGGCCGCCTTCCGTCACCGAGGTGACGGACACCGGGCGGTGAACGCGGACATCGACGCCTCAGCCGCGGCAGACGCCGATGGCGGTGCTGGTCGTGTCCGCCGAACGGCGCTCCAGGCAGTGCACGGGGTCAGGACTCCTTCGCCGCGGTGGTGACGGCGGCGGAGGCGAATCGCTTGCGCCAGGCCAGGGAGACGTGGACCAGGGCGACGAGGACGGGCACCTCGATGAGCGGGCCGACGACACCCGAGAGGGCCTGGCCGGAGGTGACGCCGAAGGTCGCGATGGCCACCGCGATGGCGAGTTCGAAGTTGTTGCCGGCGGCGGTGAAGGCGAGGGTGGCGGTGCGGTCGTAGGCGAGGCCGATGGCCTTGCCGAGCGCGAAGGTGCCGAACCACATGATCGCGAAGTAGGCCAGCAGCGGCAGCGCGATGCGGGCGACGTCGCCGGGCTGGCTGGTGATGGTCTTCCCCTGGAGGGCGAAGAGGATCACGATCGTGAACAGCAGCCCGTACAGGGCCCAGGGGCCGATCTTCGGCAGGAACTTCTGCTCGTACCTCTCGCGGCCCAGCTTCCGCTCGCCGAAGCGGCGGGTGAGGAACCCGGCCAGCAGCGGGATGCCGAGGAAGACCAGCACGTTGACGACGATCCTGGTCACAGAGAAGTGCAGGCCGTCCTGTTCGAGGCCCAGCCAGCCGGGCAGGACGTCGAGGTAGAACCAGCCGAGCACGCCGAACATGACGACCTGGAAGACGGAGTTGAGGGCGACCAGGACGGCGGCGGCCTCGCGGTCGCCGCAGGCGAGGTCGTTCCAGATGATGACCATGGCGATGCAGCGGGCCAGGCCCACGATGATCAGCCCGGTGCGGTACTCGGGCAGGTCGGGCAGGAGGAGCCAGGCCAGGGCGAACATCACCGCGGGCCCCAGCACCCAGTTGATCACCAGGGACGAGACCATCAGCTTCTTGTCGCCGGTGACGGTGTGCAGGCGGTCGTAGCGGACCTTCGCGAGCACCGGGTACATCATGACCAGCAGGCCGACGCCGATGGGCAGCGAGACGCCGCCGACCTCGACCTTGGCGAGGGCGTCGTTCAGGCCGGGGACCAGTCGGCCGAGGCCGAGCCCGAGGCCCATGGCGAGCAGGATCCACACCGCGAGGAAGCGGTCCAGGAAGGAGAGCCTGCCGACCGGTCCGGCCTCGGGACGCTCCGCAGGGGCGGCGGTCCTGGTGGCGGTCACGGGCAGGACCTCTTCGCGTCGGCGTTGGCGCGGGCGGTGGCGGCGAGGTCCGCGAACCGGCCCGACAGGGCCTCCAGCACCTCCGGCCTGAGCCGGTAGTAGGTGAACCGGCCGCACGGCTCGGTGTCCACCACCCCGGCCTCGCGCAGCACCTTCAGATGGTTGGAGAGGTTCGTCTGGCGGGCACCGGTCTCCTCCACCAGGTGCGTGGTGCACAGGGTCTCGCGGGCCAGCAGGGCCACGATCTTGAGCCTGAGCGGATCGGCCAGCACCCGCAACAGGTCAGCGTCGACTGACATCAGCATGCACTGATACTTTCACATCAGCCGGGGCTGACACCAGCGGCAGCTGACGTATAACCGGCGCCGGCCGCCCGGCGGCATCTGCGCCGCCGGACGCCACACCCCGGACTGGATCTCCGACCGAACGAAGGACCGCCCACCGATGACCGCCACGCCGATCGCCTCCGTGCTGTTCGTCTGCGTCCACAACGCCGGCCGCTCCCAGATGGCCGCAGGCTTCCTCACCCACCTCGCGGGCGACCGCGTCGAGGTCCGCTCCGCCGGCTCCATGCCCGGCGCGATGGTCAACCCGGCCGCCGTCGCCGCCATGGCCGAGCTCGGCATCGACATCTCCGACCAGAAGCCGAAGGTCCTCACCCCCGAGGCCGTCCAGGCATCCGACTACGTGATCACCATGGGCTGCGGCGACGCCTGCCCGTACTTCCCCGGCAAGAGGTACCTCGACTGGAAGCTGGACGACCCGGCCGGCCAGGGCGTCGAAGCCGTCCGCCCGATCCGCGACGAGATCAGGGCCCTCGTCGAGAACCTGATCGCCGAGATCGACGCCACGCGGCTGGAGGGCTGAGACGCATGAGCGACGTCCGCAACGCGATCATCATCGGTTCCGGCCCGGCCAGTTACACGGCCGCTCTCCCCTCCACCCGGACCGACATCCCGGGCGTCCTCGACGTCCGACGACGTCGTGGACCACACCTGTCGGCACGCGAGGGCGACCGGCAAGACCGTGGTGGTGGAGCCGACTCGGCCCCACCACCACGGCGGGTTACTTGCCGATGCGGGCGATCTTGCGGCCGGCCTTCAGGTAGAAGGTCGCCTCACCGGCGATGTCGGCCTCGCTGACGACGGCGGACAGCAGCTGGTGGGTGGCCTCCTCGTCGAGCTGGGTGGTGCGCTGCTCGCCGTCCACCTCGGCGATGAGACGGAGGCCGTTCTGGGCGGCGACGCGGCGGGCGGCGGAGTTGCTCGGGGCGAAGCCGAGGACCTGGGTGAGCAGGGTGACCACGGGAGTCTCGGCGTGCTCCGTGAAGGAGACGGCCGGGAGGTTCCGTGCCTCTCCGAAGGTCCGCTTGGAGAAGCGGGCGGTGAACTCGGCCCGGGCGGCCTCGGCGGCCTCCAGGCCGTGGAGGGCGGCGGTGACCTCGCCCGCGAGGATGCGCTTGACCGCCATGGGGTGCGCGGTGCCGTCGGCCACGCGCCGGGTGACGGTGGCGACCTCCTCGTCGGTCCACTCCGTGAGCTGCTTGAGGTAGGGCTCGACGAGGTGGTCGGGGATGGACATCACGCGGCCGAAGATCTCGTCCGGGGAGGACGACAGCCCGACGTAGTTGCCCTTGGACTTGCTCATCTTGGCGCCGGTGCCGTCCGTGCCCTCGATGAGCGGGGTGGTGATGATGACCTCGGGGGTCTGCTCGCGGATCTCCATGACCTTGCGGCACATCTGGAGGTTCAGGAGCTGGTCCACGCCGCCGAGTTCGACGTCCGCGGCGATGGCCACGGAGTCGAGCGCCATCACGACGGAGTACACGAACTCGGCGACCGAGAGGCCGTCGCCGGCGGCGAGCCGGCCGCGGAAGTCCTCCCGCTGGAGGGTCATCGAGACCGGAACGCGGGCGAGGATGCCCACCAGGTCGGGGAGGCTGATCTCGTTCAGCCACTCGCCGTTGAAGCGGAGGTCGGCGCGCGTGAAGTCGATGAACGGGCTGACCTGCTGCTGGTAACCGCTGAGGTTGTGGGCGATGTCGGCGTCGCTGAGCGCCGGCCGCTCGGAGGAACGGCCGGACGGGTCACCGATCTTGGCGGTCACGTCGCCGATGATGAAGACGACGTGGTGGCCCATGCGCTGGAACCGGGACGCGATGATGATCGGCACCGAGTGGCCCAGGTGCACGTCCGGGGACGTCGGGTCGATGCCGTACTTGACCACGAGCCGCCGACCCTCCGCCTGGGCGGTGGCGATCTTCTCCGCGAGCCCGGACGCGGAGGGGATGACGTTGATCGCGCGGCCTTCGACCAGTGCCGCCTGTTCGACCGGGGGGAGGTCGGACAGGTCCAGGGAGCGACGGCCATAGGTCTCTTCCAGGAGCCGGGCGACCGTATAGTCCGCGGCCAGGTCCGATCCGTTGAGGATCTCCATGGCGCGGATCACGGATTCGCTGAGACGGCTCATGGCGTCGTTACGCTCCTGGATCTGTCGGCTGGCCTGGCCAGCGGATACGGGCAGAAGTACGCGACTCTACACCGAGGCGCATCGCGCCGCAGCCAATTGATCACGTTGTGGTTCGGGGCAGTTGAGGTGGCCGGCCAGTTCACCGCGCACCTGTCCGGACGCGTCGGCCGGGTCCTCATGATGGCCTTCGGCGACGATCCCGACCGGCTGCTGCCGGCCGCCGCCGACGGAACGGTTCGGGTCTGGTCGCTCGGCCGCCAGCACCAACTCGCCGAGGTGCGCGTCGACGCGACGGCTGAACTGCGCCGCCGCCGACCCCGGTACGGGTCGCGTACTCGTCGGGAGCGCGGCCGGCCCGGCGTCGCTTCGGCTCCCCCAAGGGCAGACCATGGATCATGTGGCGGAACCCGCCGACAGCCGAGGAGAAGGACGAGTCCGACCATGCCCAGCGCACCCGTGATCCTGAGCGGCACCCCCGGTTCGTTCGCCCGGGACGTCTTCCACGAGCGGCACCCGAAGCTCGTCCGGCAGGTGCTCGACGCACTGCCGTACGGGCCGGGCGAGCGAGCCGCGATCGAGGAGCTCCTCGCCGAGAGCATCGACGGTGTGCTGCAGCCGCTCGACGCCAGCGCCCATGACCACCAGCAGTGGCTGGAGTGGGGCGGCGAGGGCGTGTACGGGCGGCCGTGGGGCGAGGCGCCGTTCCTGTGGGCCGAGAGCTACTTCTACCGCAGGCTGCTGGAGGCCACCGGCTACTTCCGTCCCGGGACCTGGCAGGGCATCGACCCGTTCGCACCGTTCAAGGGCGCCGAACTCGCCGGGCCCGCGGTCGACGCCGAGCTGGCGGCCCTCAGCGAGTTGCCCGCCCTGTCCACCGAGAAGCGGGGCGAGGTGCTGCTGTCATCGGCGCTCTGGGGCAACCGGGCGGACCTCAGCTTCCGGATCACCGCCTCGACCGGCGACGCCCAGATCCCCGCCCTGATCGCCGACGACAGCCCGCTGCTGTGGTCCACCCTCGCCGCCGCGCGCGACGCGAGGGTCTGCGTCGTCGCGGACAACGCCGGTCGGGAGCTGCTGCCCGACCTCGTCCTGATCGACCATCTCCTCGCGAGCGGGCTCGCCACCGAGGTCGCCCTGTACGTCAAGCCCTACCCCTACTACGTCTCGGACGCCACCACCGCGGACGCCCTCGCGACCGTCCAGCGACTCCGCAGCGCCCCCGGCCGGGAAGCCGAACTGATCGGCCGTCGCCTCTGGAGCGCGATGAACAGCGGCACCCTCACGGTCCGCACGCACCCGTTCTTCTGCGCGCCGCTGCCGTTCCACGACATGCCCACTGACCTCAGGAACGAACTCCGCAGCGCCGCCCTGACGATCACCAAGGGTGACCTCAACTACCGCCGCCTCGTGGGAGACCAGCTCTGGGACGCCACGACACCGTTCGCCGAGCGAGCCGGTCGCTTCCCGTCCCCGGTGGCGGCCCTGCGCACGCTGAAGTCGGACGTCATCGTCGGCTTGGACGGATCCGTGCTCGCCGGACTGGACGCCACCGGGGAGCCGTGGCGGACCAGCGGCAGGTTCGGCCTGATCCAGGTCCACACCGCGGTGTAGTACCCGCGCCCCGGTCGTAGTCGCCGGAGCGGACAGATGCCGGGGGCGTGTCCTGGCATCGGCGCGCACGGGAGTCACCCGGTCGCCAACGCCGGACCTCCGATGTGGAGCGCGGGCCTGGCACCGCGCGTCGCGGCTCGGGCGCGTGCGGCACCGCCGCGGGCTGCGGCCTCACCTGTGCCGACGTCCTCGACCCAGGGGTGGTGGCCGGGTTGCGGTCGTCGCCGCGGGTGAGGACCGCACTGCCCGCAGCGGGACGGGGGCCTTGTGGTCGCCGGTGACGTAGGTGTCGGGGTCGACCGCTGTGTTGATGAGTCCGAGCTTGGTGACGGACTCAAGGGCCTCGGTGCGGTTGTCCCCGGGGCCGAGCGAGAGGGGTGACGGGCGGAACGATTCATGCCCGTCACCCCAGAGCCCGACGCGATGAACCCGCCGGCTGCACCACGACAGGACGGAGCGGATCAGGTCTGTCTGGCGACGGCCTCGATCCCAGTGACAACTGTCGGCGTCGTGTGGCGACCGAAGGCATCAAGGAGGTTCGAACCGCCAGGTCGTGTCGATGCGGGAGAATACGATCACCACATCTCCACAAAGCCAGAGGAACCGCAGTGCAGACGCAGACGTACCAGCAGCCGTCCGCTCATCCCCATCAACGCAGCCCGAGGAACCGGCTGGTACGGATCGCTCTGCTGATCTTCCTTCCGCCGGTCGCCGCCGTGATGATGTGGCGGTCGCGCCGCGTGCACGTCGTCGCCAAGGTGCTGCTCACCGTGTGGTGCGCGTTCATGTCGCTCTTCTGGCTCGGGACGATCATCGGCCCGGCCAAGAAGGACGCCCCGACCCCCGTCACCACTACCGGCCCGCCGAGCAGCAGTCCGGAGGCGGCTGCCAGTGACAGCCCCAGCCCCAGCCCCACGGCCGAACCCACCACCGCACCGCCCGAGCCGTTGCCCACTCCGGCCCAGGAGAACCCGAGTCCGACTCAGGAGAACCCGGCTCCGGTTCAGGAGAACCCGGCTCCGGCCCAGCCCCACACCACGGCGCCGGCCGTCGCCGAGGCTCCGCGGCCCGCTGTGACTCCGCCGCCCAAGGACACCGTTCCCAAGCCCGAGCCCGCCACGACGCCGCCGTCGGCGGTCTACTACAAGAACTGCACGGAAGCAAAGGCCGCCGGCGCCGCTCCGATCTACCGGGGACAGCCGGGCTACCGCCCCGCGCTGGACCGGGACGGCGACGGGGTCGCCTGCGAGAAGTAGCCGCCGATCGTCACCGGAGCTTCCACCCACCCGTCCGCGTCCGGTCCAGCTTCCGGCCGCTGCTCTCATCGGCCGACTCGTTCCGCTTGGCGAACACGTTCCACCCGGTGAAGGCCGAGATCCCGAGGTCTTCGACGTAGCTGATGGATACGGCGTTGCGCTTCCGGGCTTCCTCGAAGCCCTTCTTCTCGCGCTGGGTCGTGGTGGACGCCTCGCTCCCGTTCTCCCGCGCGTCGCACTGACGGGCGTAGACCGCAGCGTGAACGTCGTGAGCCCCTGCGACGTGGCATTGGGCGGAACAGCGCCACGGTCTGGCGCACCCTGCTTGCGCCGGACCGTAGTGCTGCTGGGTCAGATGAGATCAAAGTCGAACACACCTGCCACTACAGCAGCGAGGAATGAACTGTGGGCAGCAGCGCTGAAGGCCAGCGCGGGACCTGCGGGATCTTTTGAGTCACGTACGTATCGAAGGTCTTCGCTCGCGGCAATCTCGACGCAGTCGCCGTTGCCGCCGCTGTGAGGGCTCTTCCTCCACCTGACCGTCAGGGTTGTGGAGTTGGGGACGTGTGTCACTTCAGCCTGTCTTTCTGTGCAGTGATGGTCTCGATCAAGCGACTGATCGAGCGACCAGGCCTGCGGCGGCCTCGCGGTCGCCGCAGGCCTGGTCGCTCCTGATGGTCACCATGGTGACGCAGCCGGCCGGGCCGGCGGCGATCAGGCCGCTGCGATACCGACATCGGCCTTCACCAGTTCGTCGTCGGGCACCCGGGGTACCGTCCTGGTTGTCGGGACCAGAACGGAGAACACCGGTATGCCCCTGAACAGCGAGCACATTGGCGCACGCGTACGGATCGCCCGAAATGCGGCTGGGCTCACCCAGGTTGAGCTGGCCGGCTTCCTGGGCCGGGCCGAATCCTGGATGGCGAACGTCGAAAGCGGCCGGCAGCCGCTCGACCGGTACAGCGTGATCACGGCCATTGCCGACCGTTGCGATGTCGACGTCGTCTGGCTTCTCGGTCAGCCGTACCGCCTTCAGCGGGCAGGAGGGGGTCTGGCCCACGCGCACGTCCCCGCGATCCGGACCGGCATCCGCCGAGCCGGACTGATCCTCTCGGGGCACCCCGGGCTCATCCCGCACGGGGCACCGGTCGAGTCGGCCGAGCTGCGCTCGCAGTCCCGTCGTGCCAACGCGGCCCGCCAGGCGGCGAACCTGCCCCGGGTCGCCACCCTGCTTCCGCCGTTGATCGAGGACCTGAACACGGCGGTGCTCACGCTCGCCGGGGCCCAGCGGGACGAGGCACTGAGACTGCTGGTCGACGCCGCCCGGACGGCCCGGATGTGCCTGAACCAGCTCGGCTACCCGGATCTGGCGTGGTCGGCGGCCGAAGTCGCGGCCGGCGCCGCGACCGCTGTCGGCGACCCGCTCCTGCGCGCCGCCGTGGCCTGGGACCGATGCGGCGCGTTGCTGCACCAGGCCTCGAACCGGGAGACCATCGCGGTCGCGGAGGCCGCGATGCGGGACCTGGAGCCCCATACCGGCAGCGGTCCGGCCGACCGGGCAGCGGTGTCGTTGCGCGGCGCCCTGCACCTGCGGTGTTCGATCGCCCACGCCCGCGCAGGGCAGAAGGACGAGGCCTGGGCCCGGATCGATGCCGCACTGGAGGACGCCGACCAACTGGGCCCCGGCTGGTACGACCTGGCGAACCACACCGTGTTCGGGCGTGGCGTCGTGGCTGTGCACGCGGCCGAAGCCGGCGTGGAGGTGGACGAGCCGGACCGTGGCCTCCAGCGCGTTCCGGAGGTGGACATCCACGAGGTCCCGTCGAAGGAGCGCCGGACGCACTACGCGATCGACGAGGCCCGGGCGATGCACCGGATGGGCCGGAGCTCGGCTGCGGTGGTCAAGCTGAAGGAAGCCGCCGCGGCGGCACCGCACTACGTGTACGCCGACCCCATGAGCCGCGCCCTGGTCACCGAGCTCGCCCAGGCCGGGGTGCCGTCGCAGGCCGCCGCTCTCTCAGGGCTCATTCGTAACATGGAGCTCGTGCGATAACTTCGCCCAGCTTTTCCGGTCAATTGACGCTCCATAACATTCACAGGGGCCAGGTCGCTCCCGTACTACCACCCTCAATGTGGACGAGATCTTTAGAAGCGGGGGACCTTGGCGTCGGCTTCGTCAAGGTCCCCCGCTTCCTCATTGATCATCTGCTAGGGGATCTGGAACTCTCCGGTGTTGACAGCGGCGATGAAGCTCGTCCACGCCTCGGGCGAGACGCGGAGCACCGCGCCGAGGCCCTTCTCCTTGGAGTCCCGGACCGCGACGGTCAAGCTGTCGTCCGAGAAGCCCTGCTCGACGCAGTTGTCGTTCGGCGCGTTGCTGTAACTGGACTTGTGCCAGCCGCCGGCTCCTTGGGTCGGGGTGGTACCGGTGGTGCGATCGTGCATGGCCATCCTTCCTGGCGGATGCCCAACTCGCCGGTTACGAGATGGTGTCCAGCAAGTATGACCGGGCGTCATGGAAGCTCGTGGCGTTGCCCTGGAGCTGACGGAAGACGGCTTCGTGCTTGGCGATCAGCGGGAGACTGTCGCCGAAGCTGCTCGGGCCCTCGTGGTAGACGACTGAGTGGTCTGCGGCTTTGGAAAAGATGTAGTGCGTGAACGGCCCGGAGACGCCGGGGTGGTAGCCGATGTCGTCCTTCATCACCTGGATCGTGATGTTGGGGCGCTGGGAGAGCTCGTGCAGGTGCTCGATCTGCTTGCGCATCACACCGCTTCCGCCGATCTTCTTGCGGAAGGCGCCCTCGCCGATGATCGCCCAGATCCTGGGCGGGTTTTCGCCCTCCAGGATCAGTGCCCGCTTCTGCCTGCTCTGAACTTGTTCGTCGAGCGAGAGGCTCGCCGGCCAAGGACGCTCGCCAGTGCTCTTCGCCAGAACCTCATGCTGCTGGAACAGGGCTCGGATGTATTCAGGCGCCTGGAAGAGGCCGGGGAAGATCTCCGGCTCCCAGATGCGCATCTCGCCGGTTCCCGACACCGCGATCAGGTTCTCGACGGCGACGATGCTCGCGTACGCACCGCCCAATGGCTCGTCATACTCCGACCACCAGCCTCTCTGGAACGCCTTCCTGGCCAATCGCTCCATGTGACTGGCAGTCTCCGCCGGGACCTTGAAGTGTGAGCAGAGCATGTGGACCTGTGGCACGGTCCCCTTGTTCTCTGCCGTCTCAAGCCGGGCGACGGCGTGCACGGAAACGTCCAGGATCTGTGCGACCTCCTCCCGGCTCGCTCTGTGCTGCTCCCGGATCTGCCGGAACATCTGACCGAGGAGCGAACCAAGGAACGTCGGACCGGAGCCGTCGACTGGGGCCGCCATCCGAGCGCGTGACCTCTTTGCTGGTGCCATGACGCCACCCCTATCTGCGCTGCTGACTACCAGTCAAGTCCGGTGTGCGTCCCCCGGGAACGCCAGTTCCCACCAGCCGCGAATTCACGGTTCTGGCTCATTTGCATTCCTGCCCGGTCTGCGGGAACGTACATCACACACTCACCGACCGTGGCCACCACCGCACGCTTGGTGATCGTCTCCGTGCTTTGGGGGTACACCCATGCCTGAATCCCTGCGCCCCGGCCGACCGGACCCCACGCAAGTCACACGCAGGCCCCTCCCATTGGTCCTGCACACAGCCCCCACCAAGGAGGACGCCGCCAACACGCGGCGCAGCCTGCTCGACGGCATCCGACGCTGGGGATTGCCCGAACTCGGCATTCCACGGATCGACGACATCGAGCTCCTGGCCGCCGAGCTCATCAACAACGCTGTCATCCACACGGGAGAACCGGTGCAGGTCACCGCGAGTTGGACCGGCACCGCAGTCCGCGTGGAAGTCACCGACTCCAGCACTGAAGAGCCGGTGGCCCGTGAGCAGTTCGGCCAGGAACTGACCAATGGACAGGGGATGGTCCTGGCCGATGCCTTGTCCGACTCCTGGGGAGTGGAGGTTGACCACGAGAGCCGGACGAAGGTCGTTTGGTTCGAGTGCGCGCCCGAGCCCCACGCGTTCATCGCTGTGTCGGAGCACGGGCAGGGCGCACACCCGCGGCACGCGCCCCGGGATCACCCCGAGCCGCCCCGGGGCCTCCCCTTCCCATCCGTCCACTTCGCACCGAGGACTGCGCCATGAGCGCCGGAACCCGCACCACCACGCTACTCAAGACCATCACCGCGACCCGCCGCCCGGACGTCGCGGCCTCCTTCGAGGCCCTGGCGCAGGCCTGCGAGGCCACCGGCAACGGCACCTGGCAGGCCCAGCTGGTCAGCGACAGTCCGAACCACCTGTGGTCGCTCAGCTTGCGTTCACGCCCGTGCGCACTCGCCATCGTCCACCCGAACGCGGACGAGGCCTGGGCCCTGGTCAAGGGCGCGCAGTTCCTCCGGGAGCACCAAGTCGCCGCTGTCGCACCGTACTTCACCGACATCCGTGCCGCCGCTAACGGCCAGGCCGTCAGCTTCTGGCACCAGTGCGGCTCGCCGAGCGGCGACACCTCCCTGTCCGCATGGGTGACCGCCCTCACCCACCGGATCGACCCGGCGGCGGCACCGTGGCTCCAGGAGCACGACCCGTTCGCCGGCCTGCTCGACGGCCTGGACCACGCCCCGCTGGACGATCCCGCCCGCCGCTTCCTGCGCGAGCACGCGGAACAACTGCGTGAGGAGTGGGACTACCTCTACTGGCCGACACCGGACACCGTCGTCCTCGGCACCCTCGGTATGGTTCCCGTCCACGACGACGGAGTCCACGTCGGGCTCCTGCTGCGCCGACGGCTGTGGCGCGGGCACCGCGAGTGGGACCTGGTCGCCGCCCGCTGGCGCAGCGAGCTGCTCGCCGGCCCGCGCGAGGACCACCGCACCTACGCCGCCTCCTACCTCTCCTACGAGCAGGAGGATCGGGCCCCCGACCGCCCCTACATCGGCGCCTGGTCCGGCTACCGGACCGTGCGCGACATCGTCGTCCTCACCACGGTCATGGAGACGGTGCGCCGCGCCCACCTCGACAAGCGCACCCGCCGGCTGGCCGCCCACTGGATCGCCTGCCTGCGCGGCGCCCACCCCGCCCCGTGGGTCTGGGGACCGCGATGAGGGGGTTCACCTGCCACTGCCAGGCGAACCCCCTCCCACTCCGGAGTGAACCGACGACGCTGCCCGGCTCAGCCTGTGCCCACGCCCGGGCCCCCGGCCAATGGCTGCACCGACCGGCCGATCAGCTCATGACGACGCCCGGCCTCCGCGAGCCCTGCTTCCTACGCCTCCGCGCCGGCCGCGCGGGCCCCGGGCCACTCGGCTGTGGGGTGGCGGGTGATCGGGTAGCCGATTTCGTACCTGTCGGCCCGCATCCGGGTGTCGTTGACCTCCACAACGGTCCCGTCCGTGCCGGTCGCGGTGCGGATGATCCGCAACAGCGGTGTGCCCTTGGGGACTTGGAGGTCGACGGTCTCCGCCGGGGTGGGCATGCGGGAGGTGATGGTCTCGTGCCAGGCCAGCGGGCCGTGGCCGAGGTCGCGTTCCAGGATGTCGTAGATGCCGCCGGGGCCGGTATCCGCCTCGGCGAGCCTGGTGCCACGTGCGACGGCGGAGGGCAGGTAGCTGGTGGCGAGCTGGGTGGGCTCACGGGTGTCCGGGTCACCCATGAGGCGGTCACGCAGGAGGACCTCGGTGGTGAGCGCTACGCCGAGGAGGTCACTGATGTCATGCGGTGCGGGCGCCCAGGTGACGGTGGGTTCGCGCAGTGCGACCCAGGGCTGGGCCGCGGGGTCGAAGTAGTAGCCTCGGGCGTCCCGGAGCACCTGGCGGACGCGGGAGAGCTTCTGACGCCGGGGCAGGGCACGCACGACGGTGCCGCGCCGGCGGACGACCTCGACCAGACCCTCGGCTTCAAGGACGGCGATGGCCTCACGGGCGGTCTGCTTGGAGATGCCGTACTCATCCGCGAGGTCGGTGATCCTCGGGAGGACCGTACCGGGCGGGTACTGACCGTTGAGGATGGCGGTGCGCAGGTCGCCGGCGAGCTGCCGGTAGTGGGCGGGCGGCTTCTCCACGGTGTTCTCCTTCGGTCGGTGATCTCGATGGCACAGCCAATCTGCCTATCAGTCCCAGCCTCATCGACAAGCTTCCGAACCGGCCTGACGTTCAGTGACTGGGGCGCACTCTCAGGACCTGCCCGTGTTCCTCCCCAATTCAGCCACGGATTCACGGCCGTGACAGGCATGTCAGTCGCCCTCGTCGGCTCCCTCGCCCCAGGCGCCACCGTACCCGGCGGAACGGGCACATCGCCTCCGGCCTTGACCTGATTCCCGTCATCGCTGTCTCGGCCGACGCGCCGTGCTGCAGCCGATCCTGCGGCGCGGAAATCGGGGCAGCCGCACGTGACCCGGCACGATCAGCCCCCGAGCTCGGAGCGGCAGGCACGGAGTAGGCCGAGAACCCTGGGGTGTCCAGGAGTTGATGGCGCCCGGCCTCATCAGATCGGCCACCGCCGTTCGTTCACACGTCGCGGAGGCCGGTGCGAACGGAACCCGCACGACTGGAGACTCGTCCAGCCTGCCCCGCGATCAGGCCTGGTCGGCCTTCCACTCCCGGGCGAGCGTCGCGTAGACGTACTCGCTGCCCCAGCGCTCGCCGTCGAGGTCGTTCTCGACGAGGTGCGCCTCCCGGCGCATGCCGAGGCGTTCGCAGACCCGCACCGACCCCGTGTTGAGCACGTCGAGGCGGGCGAAGAGCCGGTGGGCGCCCAGTTCGGTGAAGGCCAGCTCGGCGACGGCACGCGCCGCCTCGGTCGCGTAACCCTGGCCTCCGTACGCCGGGTTGAAGATCCAGCCGATCTCGACCTGGCGCGACCGCGCGCTGGCGAGCTTCAGGACGACCTCGCCGACGACCTTCGCCTCGCCGAGCGGGCAGACGGCGACCACCAGGTCGTCGCCGTCCTCGGCCCACGCGGCGCCGGCCGCACGCCGGGTCAGGCTCTGCGCGCACTGGTCACGAGTGAGCGGTGGCCGGTACAGGTAGCGGGCGACCTCGGAGCGGCCCTGATATGCGTACAGGTCGTCGAGGTCGTCGGGCGTGAACCGGCGCAGCAGGAGCCGTTCGGTGCCGACGGGCAGCGAGAGCGTGGTCATGGATCTGGTGTTCCTTCCCGGGAAACCGGCCGTCGGGCCGACGCCGTCAGTCGAGGCAGAACTCGTTGCCCTCGACGTCCTGCATCGCCAGGCACGACTCGTTGACGCCGTCGGCACGCAGCAGGTACAGGCGCACCCCGCCGAGCGCGACCAGCCGCGCGCACTCGGCCTCCAGCGCGGCCACCCGCTCCTCGCCCACGAGCCCGGTGCCGACCCGCACGTCGAGGTGCACCCGGTTCTTGACGACCTTGCCCTCGGGAACGCGCTGGAAGTACAGCCGCGGGCCCACGCCCGACGGGTCGGCGCAGGCCGCCCAGGCCGGGCCCTGGTAGTCGGCGGGCCGTTCGCGGTCGAAGTCCTCCCAGGTGGCGTACCCCTCCGGCAGCTGCGGTCCGGTGTATCCCAACACCTCGGACCAGAAGCGGGCGACGCGCTGCGGTTCGGCGCAGTCGAAGGTGACCTGGACCTGCTTGATCGACATCGGGCCATCATAGGGACGGGGTTCCTCCGCCCGCATCCGAGAATGCGCCCTGGCCGAATCCCCCTATGTCTGGGGCCGACTCCCGGCGAAGGACAGGCGCTGGGCCAGGGAAGTCGCACTCCTTGGTCATGTGCCTGTGCGCTTGGGCCTGCTCGCTCCTCGCTTCCGTCCGGAAACCGCCGAGTCGCGTATCGGCACTGTCCGAACGCCTCAGGCCACGCTCCCGACACGGGACAATCAGCCAGTGACCCGCCCCGTGAGCCGCGACCGCTCCCTCGATGAGCTTGAAGGTGACCGCTGGCCGGCCCCTCCGGCTGACGCGACCCGTCTCGTCGCAACCGTGCCTGCCCTTCCGCGTCAGCCGATCGGCGAGCTGACCGTGGAGGCCATGCGCCTCTTGATCGGACAGGAGGTGGGACTGCGGTATCTCCGATGGCAGTGGAGCTTCTGCGGGAGAACCCGCTGGCAGAGGGCGACCTCTACCCGGGTGATCTGCTCTCCGCGGTCCTCACCAGGAATCCAGCGGTTTGGAACGAATCTGCCGAACTCCGTCATGGACTCTGTCTGATCGTGTCGGAGCTGGTCGACGTACCGCCTACCCTCCAGCGAGTCATCACCCGATTCCGGACCGCAAGTTGCGGTTCCGGGCCCGCTGTCATGGGCGGCGAGGTCCTGCCGGTCGGTTCATGAGTCCCACTGGCCGCAGTACTCGATGTGGATCTCACGTGCGTCGCCGAGAACGCGTCGTTGGAGTAGGGGTCCGAGCAGAAGTGTGGGGTGCCTTGGGCGGACAGGAGCCCGGACCGCTGGTGGAACAGGTCCCGGTAGTGCCGGGCCTCGTGGTCAACCGCGTCGCGGAGGCCCGCCACGGTCAGGGCGGTAGAGAAGCGATGATCGGCGGGCGGACCGCAGCTCACCCCAGGGTGACGCGCATGCCGCCCTTCTCCAAGACGTCGAGGACATCGGCGAACAGGTCGCAGGACCGGCCGTCCGGTGTCAGTACCTGGGACAGGTGCTCGCCTGCGGTCACGGCATCCCGCCAGAGCAGGGTGGCGGGGGCGGTGTAGCCGAAGGTCCCGCGCAGGCAGTCGGCGAGGGCGTCCAGACAACCTCCGAAGTAGCCGCCCGGCCCGTTCACCGCCTCGCCCAGCGCGAGGTAGAGGCCTGGCTCGTCGGTGATGTGCCGGCCGTCGATCTCGTAGGCATGCCCAGCCGACCGGTCAGCGAGAGTACGTCGACAAGCCCGTTCACGGACGAGGTCGAGCCAGGCGCCGCGACGCCGGGTGTCGAGGCCGACCCAGGCGGCCGGGGTGGCCGGCGGTCCGGCGAACCACCGTTCCCAGACGGGCCGGGCGTATTCGGGAACGGGTGTGAAGAGTCCCCCGCCGAGTTCCAGGTCGATCAGGTCTGCTCCGTGAGGGGATGATCGCCATGCGCTGACCGTGGCCCACAGCAGTCGATCGGTGAGCGGCTCGCCCCGGTCGTCCCGTATCTCCAGAGCAGCCTGCCCCAGGTCCAACGCCTGCCGGGTGCCCTTCCTCAATGCCGTCCGCAGTCGTTCGCTCGGGGCAAGCCCCCGCAGGACGAGCAGTGGTGCCGACTGCTCGGCCGACAGGACGCGGGCGAATTCTCGACAGGAGCCCAGCCACCGGCGTCCGTCGTGCAGTCGGACCGGGCCCCTGTATCCCTCGGGTGGTTCTTCGTGGTCGTCCAGGCCGGTGAGCACGAGACTGTCCGTCCCGGGCTGCTGCCCCAGGCTCTCCACGTCCTCCAGCAGCCAGGGACCGAACGCCTTGTCCTCCGGCACCAACCACACCCGGCTGCCGGCCCAACCGCGTATCTCTGTTGGTGAATCCCATCCCAACAGTTCGCAGGTCCCGCGCCGGGGCTCCCCGAACAACCCTTCCGCCTCGGCGCAGACGCCCCAGACACGGCCGTACTCCGTCTCAGCCAGCGTGTACCGCGTCCGCCCGAGGTGGTCCTTGTCCTCATGCACGGTGGGAATCATGCCGGGGCCATGGGCCCGCAGCGAAGCCGTTTCCCCCGTGGTCGGTCCCGATGCCCGAAGTCACCGCAGTCGACGACCGCCCTGCACAACCGAGGAAGCATGCCACCGGCCTGTGCCGCTGTCCTCGCGCCGAACGCACGAACGTCAGGGTGAGGGCGGCGCGCCGCAATCTGGGCCACTGTTCCGAACACCGGTGACGTGCCGTGGTTCGCGCCCCTGCCGCGTCCCCTCACCACCGCATCGATGGTCGACGCCCGGTCCGGTGAGATGCAGGCCGACGCGAGGGGCCGCGAGCCTCAGAGCCCGGTGGACGTGCGCCCGGGCTCGCCGCCGAAGCCCCGCAGCAGGGTGTCCACGATCAGGGTGGCCAGGGCGTCGACGTCCGCGTCGGCGGTGCCGCCGTGGGCCACCTCGTGGATGAGCGCGTAGTAGCAGCGCCGCGCCCACTGGACGTCGGCGTCGGGCCGCAGGAGTCCGGTGTCCCGCGCGCGGCGGAAGAGCCCGTCACACTGGCCGAGGACGTCGGCGTGCACCTGGGCGATCTCCGGGTCCGCGGAGGCGGCGGCCCGGGTCATGGCGAAGCCCCAGCCGATCTTGACGCGCAGCACGTCCGCCGTGACCCGGTGGAGGACGACCAGGGGCGGCGCGGTGTCGGAGAGCGCGCCGTCGACGACGGCGGCGAACCGGAAGGCCGCCCAGCGGGTCAGGGCGTCGACGAGCGCCTCGCGGGTGGCGAAGCGCCGGTGCACGGTGGTGCGGGCGACGCCGGCGGCCTCGGCGATCTGCTCCATGGTGGCCGCGGGATCGTCCGAGAGCACGCGCTCGGCGGCCTCCAGGATCGCGCGCACGGTCCGTTCCGCGTCGGCGCGCAGGGGCTTGTCTCCGAGGCGGAAGCGTTCGTGTGGCGTGGTCACCCGGAAA
The DNA here is from genome assembly GCF_055575155.1 of Kitasatospora sp. NPDC034533. Lineage (NCBI taxonomy): Bacteria > Bacillati > Actinomycetota > Actinomycetes > Kitasatosporales > Streptomycetaceae > Kitasatospora > Kitasatospora sp. NPDC034533. Next base: position 8,294 of record NZ_JBVITE010000079.1, on the reverse strand, counting down.
AACTACACCGCGGTCGCTTCACCACCATGACTTGCTACACCAGTGTTGCAAGTTATAGCTTCATTGCGTCATCAACGATGCATTGGGGAGGCATGGAATGGATCTGCGACTGAGTGGGCGAACCGCCGTCGTGACCGGAGCCGGCAAGGGGATCGGGCTCGCCACGGTCGCGGCGCTGACGGACGAGGGCATGCGCGTGGTCGCGGCCACGCGGACGGTGACGCCCGAGCTCAAGGCCCTCGGAGCGATCACCGTCCCGGTGGACCTGGCGGCCACCGACGGACCGGCGCGACTGATCGAGGCGGCGCTGGCGGAACTCGGCGAGCTGGACGTGCTCGTCAACAACGTCGGCGGAGGCGACGGCGACGCGTCGGGCGGATTCCTGTCCTTCGACGACGACCAGTGGGCGGAGATCTACGGCCTGAACCTCTTCGCCGCCGTCCGTACGACCCGCGCCGCCCTGCCCAGCCTGCTGCGACGCGCCGGCGCCGTCATCAACGTGTCCTCGAACGGCGCGCGCGTCCCGCACGCCGGCCCGGTTCCGTACACCACGGCGAAGGCCGCCCTCACGGCGTTCGGAAAGGCCCTCGCGGAGGAGTTCGGGCCCCGGGGCGTCCGCGTCAACACCGTGTCACCCGGGCCCGTGCGCACGGCCATGTGGGAAGCGCCCGACGGCTACGGCGCCCGGCTCGCCGCCTCGCTCGGGCTGACCCGCGAGCAGCTGGTGGCCGACCTGCCCGCCACGATGGGCATGGTGACGGGGCGCCTGGTGGAGCCGGCCGAGGTCGCCGCCCTGATCGCCTACCTCGCCTCGCCGCTCGCGGCGAGCACCACCGGAGCCGACCACCTCATCGACGGCGGGGCGGTCAAGACGGCGTAGCGGGGTGGCGGCGTGACGGGCCGCGCACCGTGGGCCCTGCGAGCGCTTCGGACGGCCTCGCCGGGCCCCGGCCGCCGCCCCGAGCGCGGACCACGCGAATTCACGCGACAGCCGCGACCGGATCCGCGACCATGGGCCGGTGGCCATGGAACCCGACCTCCTCGACCTGAAGATCCTCCGCCCACCACCCGACGGTCCCGGCCTGGAGGTCCGCCCGATCGTCAACGGCCGGGACCTGCTGGCCGGCATGCCCTCCCGGTCCGAGCCAGCGAACGTCCGGTACGTGGCATCGAGCATCCGGTACCTGCTGGCCCGGGGCGGGCCGTTGCGCGCCACGGCGATCCCCCACGAGGTCCGGCTCGCCCGATCCGGGTGCGGCGTCGAGGAGTGCTGCGGCGCCCTGTACGTGACGGTCCGGCGAGACGGCGAGCAGGTCGTCTGGACGGGCTGGCACGACGCGGCCGATCCGGACCTCGACCTGCCGCAACTGCGGTTCGCCGCGGACCAGTACGACGCCGAGGTCCTGCGGGCCGAGGAGGACCGCGGCTGGGAGTGGCCCGCGGCGGTGGTCGCGACGCTGCTCGAAGCGGGGCTGAGGCAACGCGAGGACTGGCTGGCCAGGTGGGAGTGCGAGCTGGAAGCCGTCTGGACCTGGCGCAACGAACCCGATCACATCGAGGTCGTCCTGAGGCATCCCCCCGGCCGGGACGGGACGGATCTGCCCTACGCCCAGTTCCTGATGACCCTCCCGATCTCCGCCGACGACCCGTCGGAGCAGGCGATACGCCTCGTGGCGCGGCTGACCGCGGGCGATCCCCGGACCGCCGCCGAACTCTGCGGAGGCCACAACCCCGAGCAGGTGGGCTACCCCTGGCCGTAGCCGCCCGTCCGGCCCGCCCGCGAGGACGCCCCCGCCACCGTCGGCGCCCCTCACGAGCGCTCCGCCGAACCGCTCACCGACCCCTGGCTGGGCCGCGTCGACGGCACCCTCCTGCGCAGCCTCTGCTTCGGCGCCACCGTCCCCACCGTCCACCGGGCCCAGCGCGACGGCCTGCTGTGAGGGACCGCGACTCGGCGTCCGCACCGGACGGGAGGCCCGGGTAGCCGGGGACGGTGTGCCCCGTAGCCGTCGACGGTCAGCGGCACCGTCTACTCGCCGCCGTGGCCGGTGCCGTCCCCGTCCGGGCCGGGGGTGTCCAGTCCCAGGCCCCGGCGGATCGCGGTCTCCACCGGCGAGTACGCGCCGTCGGCCCGCTCCAGTTCGTACGGCGCGGCCGGCATCAGCGGCGGCTGGGCCATGAAGCGCGGCCGCAGCCCGTGGTGCGGCTGCGCGGCGTGCACCAGGAACGGATGGCACAGGAAGACGTCGCCCGGGGAGCCGGTGGCGAGGGCGAGCGGCCGGTGCTCGGACGCGGCCACCAGGTCGGGCGCGAGGGCCGGCCCGCTCGCCCCGTCCTCCCCGTACTTCTCCAGCACCTTCGGCACGTCGAGGTGCGAGCCGACCCGGATCCGGGTCGGGGCGTCCTCCTCACCGACCTCACTGAACAGGAACAGCATCAGCAGCGCCCGGCCCCGGGAGCGCAGGTTCGTGAAGTACCAGCTCTCGCCCTCCGGCAGATAGCTCCCCTCGATGTGCCAGCCCGCGTCGTCCGGCTCCTCCTCGTGCGGGAAGCGCAACGGGAAGGTGCCCAGCGAGTAGCGCGGCTCCCAGCGCCCCGCGCCGACGAGCAGGTCGTACGCGCGGTGCAGGGAAGGGGAGTTGGGAGCGGCGGCGAACGGCCCCTGCGCCATGCCGCCCACCCAGTGCACGGGCCGCGTCCACGTCGACGGGTCCTGCGGGTCGCAGCCCGTCTCCCGCCACAGCAGCCGCGCGCAGTCCTCGGCCACGCGCGGCGCGACCGCCCCCTCCAGCTTCACGAAGCCGTCGCGGAGGAAGCGGGATACCAAAGTCGTGTCGTCCATGCGCCCATCGTGCGGCGGCACCGGCTCCGGTCACCCGACATTCCCCGTACCGCCTTTGTCGGGTACGGCGCGACGAAGGCGAGGCCGGTGTCCCGGCGGCGGGACTGTGCGCGATCAAGATCCGCCGGGTCACGGATCCGTCCCAACGGACGCCCTCGCGGTCGGGAGGCGAACCGCGCGCCCGGAACCGCCGTCCGGCCTGGTCGGCGGACGGGCCAGGCGGCGGTGCGCGTCCCACCCGGCACCGCGTGTGTAACAGCCCTGTCCTGGAGGCCCGCCGGACGGAACGGCCCGACCGGCCGGGCGGTCCTGCTCACCGGAAACACCCTGCCGCACCCGGCACTTGCCACCCGTACCCGAGGAGGACACGATGCGCGTTCACCACGTCACTTTCGCGGCCCTGGCCATTGCCGCGGCCCTCTCCCTCACGGCCTGCCAGAACGACGACGCCACCACCGACCAGGCCAAGCCGACGTCCACGCCGGCCGTGACCACCGTCCCGTCCGCATCGGCCACGGCCACCACCCCGTCCACGACGGGTGGTTCGGCCTCCACCACATCGGCCCCGGCCGGCAAGAAGCCCACCTCCGCCGGAACCTCCCCCGCCGCCGACAAGAGCGGCAAGTGCCAGGCCGCCGACCTGACGATCACGGCCGCGGACCGCACCATCGACGGCGACCCCGAGCGCACCGTCGTGGTCGAGCTGAAGAACCACAGCGGCCACGACTGCTCGATCTCCGGCTACGCCAAGGTCGACCTGGAGACCAACGCGGGCCCCCTCACCGCGGACCGGTCCGGCGAGGCGGTCGTCCCCGGCGTCCTCAAGAACGGCAAGTCCACCTTCTTCGGCATCACCTACCCGGCCAACAAGACCGGCGGCTCCGGCATCCGCATCACCGGCCTCCGGGTGACCCCGCCGGACGACAACAAGGCGGTCACCCTCCCCTGGCCGGGCGCCGCCTCGCTGCCCGCCACGGACACCCCCGGCTCCCCCGTGAAGTTCGGCCCCGTCGGCAGCGCGGGCCAGGCCAACTGACCTCCCGCACAGGACCGGTGGGGGCTTCCCGACGCGCCTGGGAAGTGAACCGGGCTCCGAAGACCACCGCCTTGTCACCGCCCGGGAACCGCGTGAAGGCCTCAGTGGCACCTCACGGAACCGCCGTGCCCCTCCGGATGGCCGTCACCGCCGAGCCGATACCCTCGCACGGGTCCGCGCTCGACCACGTCATCGGCTCCACCCGGAGAACCGCCCGGCCCGGAGAACCTCCCCGTCCGGAGCACCGGTAGTGAACCAAGCGCCACCGTGTCGGCGAGGCCGTCGAACGCGCCGAGCCGATCAAGGAACACCGGGCCCGCCGAGGCCGAACGGCAAGCTCAGGCGAGCACCCACCGGGGAGGGTGCCCGGGGTCGGCCGGGCAGGTGAAGACGTGCAGGTCCCGGTCCCGGCCGAAGCGGAGCCGGGTGGGTTGGGTGACGGATCGGCCGCCCCGGATCGATTCCCTCCCCTTCAGGGCCGGGTCGCGGTCCTCCAGCGGCACCCAGCTGTGCGAGCCGGCCTCCGTCTCGCAGCCGTCGGCCGTCAGCAGCAGCCGCATCGGGGCCACGCAGGACGCGCAAGCGATGGCCAGCGGGCCCGTCGACGCCCAGCTGGGGAATCCGCCGACGCGCCAGCCCGGAGGGATCGACAGGTCACCCTGGTAGTTGAGGGCGTCGGCGCCGTGTGCCGCCGCCTGGGCGTCGTCCCAGTCGTCGATGCGCGCGATCAGCGAGGCGGGCAGCGTGTCGCCCTCCGCCCACGGATAGGTGTCCACCTCTTCCGGGTGCAGGACACACGGCTCGGGGATCTCGTGCTCCCACGGGACCAGGGGCACGTGGGGCGGGTCGGCGAGGAGGCGTGCCGCGCGCTCCGTCCGCCCGGCCTGCCGCCACCGCAGGTGGTAGCGGCGCTCCAGGAGCGGGTCGTGCGTGAAGGGGCAGCGGAAGAGCTGTACCAGGTCAGCGCCGCCCGGTCCGGGGGCAAGGCCGGGGATGTCACGGCGGAAGAGCTGCGCCAGCCCGACGAAGGGCACCGGACCGTCCGTTCCCTCTGCTCCCCCGCGCGGCCACGGCCTGCTCGACGGCCACACGTCCGCGGCCCGGGCCTTGCGGATGTCCTCCGGCGAGTACCCCTCGGTCTCGCTCCGGTGCGGCTCGTCGCAGAACGGCCACGGTTCGTCCTCCGGCCACAGCATCGGTCCGCCGATGTGGCTGTCATGCCTGCCGGGGCGCCCCGGCCTGGGGTGCAACCGGGTCGTCCGGGCCCGGTAGGCGGCCAGTTCCGGGAACACGGCCTCCACGGACACCGCTCTGGCCGGCGTGGTCCTCGTCATGCGCGCACCGTACGCGGCCGGACGACCGCCGGGCGAACGGATTTACGGTGGGCCTGGTGCAGCGTGCCGAACACCGAGGCCCGGCACCGAGGCCAGGAGGCCGGTGGCCCGTCGGCCCCTCTCTCGCCCGATGCCGTCGTCGGAGGAAGGAGGGGCCGGTCCGTACCCGGTTCCCGTGGGGGCCAGTGCGTACGGACCTCCCGCCGGCTGCGGCCCGAGGCCGGGCACCGGAAGGCGCGGGCGGCCCACCGCTGTCAGTCCAGGTAGAACTCGGGCGCCGAGCCCTCGCGCACGGTGTCGAGGGTGAAGCAGTGGAAGCCGCCGCCGAAGAGCCGCCGGTGCCGGTGCCGCACCGGTACGACGGTGAAGCGGGCCGCTTCCAGGGTCCTGATCAGTTCGGGGCAGGCCTCGTTCACCAGCACGGTGTCGGGCGACACGGAGAGCACGTTCATGTCGATGTACTTGCTGGTGAGGATCAGCTCGCCGTCGTCGTAGACCGGGAAGTTGTTCGCGTCCGGCGGCGGCGCCATGATCATGTCCCACTTCTGGAGCTGCGGCGGCAGCATGTCGGCCACCGCCTGGTTGCGCACCAGCAGCAGCCCGGGCCGCAGCGCGATCACCTTGCTGTCGATGTGGTTGTCGGCGAGGTTGTGCACCCGGTGGATGCGGAACCGCCCCGCGAGGTGCCGCTCCAGCCAGCGGACGGCGAGTTCGTGGTTGGCGGTGGCGATGTTGACCATGATGTCGCCGCCAAGCCGCAGGCACTGCGCGCCGTCGAACATCATCTCCAGGCCGACGTCGTAGACCGACGGCCGGGGGTCCTCGATGTACTCGGCGGGCCCGCCGGGCGAGCCGGTGGCGTACGAGCGGTCGAACGACCGGTCCGTCATCAGCGGCCTCGGCATCACCGTCCACCGGGCGCCTTCGCCGAAGTACTCGCCGAAGACCTCGGCCAGGAACTGGTTCTCGTGGTAGCGCGCCCGCACCTGCGGCGGCGTCTCGATGATCTCGTCGCCCAGGATGAGGGCGTTGTCGCGGATGTTCAGCGGCGGGATGGCGTCGGCCTCCCAGGCCAGGGTCCTGATCCGCTGGTCCGCACGCATCGTCCGGGGCCGCAGCACGGTGACGGACAGCTGGCGCAGCACCTCGGCCAGGCCCTCCACGTCCTCGACCAGCTCGTCGACGTAGCGCTGTTTGATCCGGTGCCGTCCCCGTGCCGGGGCGTCGTCCCCGGGAGCGTCGCCCTCGGCGGTCCGCCGCCGGACGCTCGGGTAGTACATCTTGTCGAAGTTGTTCTCGTCGTCCGCCAGTTGGTCGTAGAAGAAGAGGTCGAAGGACATGTCGCGTTCATGAGACAGATAGTTCTCGGCCGACCCCACCACGATTTCGCGCAGCGGCGACCAGTCGTCATAGCTGTTGAGTCGCATTCGATCTCCGTCCCACCGGTGCGGTGCGATTCTGGACGACGTGAATCCGTTCCTTGATGCACACAGAAATCGATCTCCGCCGGATCAAGCCCCCGACCGGCCCTACTGATCAGCGACACTACGGCGCCCCATGCTCCTCGTCAATACACTGTCAACTCCCTTGTGCGCCCTGTCCGCTGGGCCGATACGACCGCATTCCCGTCGGGGGGATCGCGGGCCAGGAAGGTATTCGCGGGTATTTTTCGATCACCCGGGCGATCATTTTCCGAATCGACCCGATGGGTACCGCCGGGCCGATTTCCCCCGGCACGGACACCGCCCACGGCAGCTCGACTCCCCCGGGTCGGCACCGGCCCGCAGCCCGAGCGGCCCGTACGCCCTTTTCCGTCGCCACCGACGCACCCACCGTGACCGAGGCGCGCCCCTCCAGCGGCTTCCGGCCGCCGCCGACCGCCGGTCGCCGACCCGCCCGCCGTCAACCGGATGAACTACGACGCGGACTCCGGCACGTACACCTATGTCCGGAAGACCGACCGGGCCCACGCCGGCACCTGCCAGGCGTTCGCCCCCGGTCTGAGGGAGAGCGCCGCCCGCACCCCGCCCTGTTCCGGTTCAGCCGAGCGACCGGAGCGCCCTACCCGGATGCGACGGCGCCCCTCCTTCGGGTCCCGACCGACCCCGAAGGAGGGGCGCCGCCCACCGTTCCCGGCCCCACCAGGGGTGTGACGGGCATCTCAACGGAGGCCGATCGGCGGTGACCTGGAGTGACGGCGACGGATCGGTCGGCGACGCGGCCGGGCCTCCGGCGGTGAGGGCGCTCACACGCGGATGCGATGAACGACGACGGCTAGCACTGTCCGTTTTGCCCGTCTTTTACCAAGCTCCGGAAGGCATCCGCGCAGGCCAGAGCGGTTCGAGGCACCCGGCGCGGCCCCTCCTTCGAATCGGAGCCGGTCCGGCGGCTACGACGGCGGATCGTAGCGAGGGGGTCTTGGCCGCCCCCGATCCGGTCTGGCACCTTGGCATTCGTCGCCAGCCACACCGGCTCCTGTCCCGCCGGTGAACGGCTTCCCGCCGATGCACACCCCGCGACCGTCTGGCCCCTGTCCGGCCACGGTCGAAACGGGGTGTACACCGGCCCAACCCGATTGAGGTCTTGCTCTACATGCCCGCTTTCAAGCTCCGTATGCGCACCTCTGCCGCGATTCTTGCCGGCGCCGCCGGTCTGACCGCCCTGGGCGCCGCCGTGGTGCCCTCCGTGGCCTCCGCCGCGGACGCCTCCCCGCAGGCCATCGCCGCCCAGATCGTCCCGGCCAACCAGCTGGCCTCCTTCAGCCAGATCATCTCCCACGAGTCGGGCTGGAACGTCACCGCGACCAACCCGAGCTCGGGCTCCTACGGCCTGGGCCAGGCGCTGCCGGCCTCCAAGATGGCCTCGGCCGGTGCGGACTGGAAGACCAACCCCGCCACCCAGATCAAGTGGGCGCTGGACTACATGAACACCCGCTACGGCAGCCCGAACGCCGCCTGGGACTTCTGGCAGAACCACCACTGGTACTAAGAATTCATCTCATTTGGGGAGTCGGCGGGTGCAGATGAGGGCGGCGGCGATGCTGGCGAAGGCGGCGAAGTGGTCGGCCTTGCGTTCGTAGCGG
>NZ_JBVITE010000078.1:0-33434 GCF_055575155.1 Kitasatospora sp. NPDC034533 | reverse complement strand
GGGGGGGGGGGGGGGGGGGGTGGGGGTGGGCTCTCTTTTTTGGGTTGGGGGGGGGGGGGGGGGGGGGGGGGGGGGGACCCCCCCCCCCCCCCCCCCCCCCCCCCCGCCCCTCGGCGGCCGTCAGGCGCGGTGGTACTGGGTGGGCGTGGCGACCTCGCCGCCGAGTTCGGCGGCGGCGTGGCGGGCCCAGTACGGGTCGCGCAGCAGTTCACGGCCGAGCAGGACGGCGTCGGCGTGGCCCTCGGTGAGGATGGCCTGGGCCTGGGCGGGCTCGGTGATCAGGCCGACGGCCGCCACCGGCAGGCCGGTCCCGTTGCGCACCGCCTCGGCGAAGGGCACCTGGAAGCCGGGCGCGGCCTGGATCCGGGCGTCGGGGACGATGCCGCCGGTGGAGACGTCCAGCAGGTCCACGCCGTGCGCCTGGAGCTCCTTGGCGAGGCGGACGGTGTCCTGCGAGGTCCACCCCTCGCGGCCGTCCTCGGCGTTCTCGGTGAGCCAGTCGGTCGCGGAGACGCGGAAGAAGACCGGCAGGTCCTCGGGCCACACCGCGCGGACGGCGTCGACGACCTCCAGCGCGAAGCGGATGCGGTTCTCGAAGGGGCCGCCGTAGCCGTCGGTGCGGCGGTTGGCCGCGGGGGAGAGGAACTGATGGATCAGGTAGCCGTGGGCACCGTGGACCTCGGCGACCTGGAAGCCGGCGTCGAGCGCGCGCCGGGCGGCGTCGGCGAACTGCCCCACGATCTCGCCGATCTGCTCCTCGGTCAGCTCCTGGGGGGTGGTGTGGGAGGCGTCGAAGGCCTCGGCGCTGGGGGCGACCGGGGTCCAGCCGTACTCCTCGTCGGGGGCGACGGGGCGCCCGCGGTCGACCCAGGTGCGCTCGGTGGAGGCCTTGCGCCCGGCGTGGGCGAGCTGGATGGCCGGGACGGTGCCCTGGCTCTTCAGGAAGGAGGTGATCCGCCGGAAGGCGGCGACCTGCTCGTCGTTCCAGATGCCGAGGTCGTACGGGCTGATGCGCCCCTCGGGGCTGACCGCGGTGGCCTCGGTGATGATCAGCCCGGTGCCGCCGGCGGCGCGGGCCGCGAGGTGGGTGAGGTGCCAGTCCGTCGGGACACCGGCCGCGTCGCCGTCCGGGGCGGCGCTGTACTGGCACATCGCCGGCATCCAGATCCGGTTCGGGACGGTCAGGCCCCGCAGGGTCAGGGGGGCGAAGAGAGAGCTGCTCATATCGGACTCCCGGTGGGTCGGCGCCAGGGTGCTGGGCCGACGAGCGTGCAACTTTTGCGGCTGCATTTACACTCGCCAACAATAGTTGTGCATGCACATACCTGCAAGGCGGCTCTTCCGCGCACCCTCCCACCTGCGACAATCCGTTCCATGATCGACCCCGCAGTCACCGACGTCCCTGCCGCCCCGGCTGCCCAGGCCGCCCCGCTCACCGTCGCCGCCGCCGCGATCGTCCGCGACGGCCGGCTCCTGGTGGTCAGCAAGCAGGCCGCCCCCGACGTCTTCTACCTCCCCGGCGGCAAGCCCGACCCCGGCGAGGACGCCCTCCAGGCGCTGGCCCGCGAACTCGGCGAGGAACTCGGCGCGGCCCCGGTCGACCCCCGCCACCTCACCGACATCCGCGCCACCGCCGCCCTCGAAGGCGTGCCCATGCTGATGACCGTCTTCACCGCGGCCCTGGACCGCGACCCCGTCCCCGCCGCCGAACTCGCCGACCTGCGCTGGACCGACGGCCGCGACGACACCCTCCGCCTGGCCCCGGCCGTGCGCGACCACCTCCTGCCGCTGCTGCGCGAACGCGGCGACCTGGCCTGACGGGAAGCCCGCCGGCCCCGCGAGACGCCGGACGGCGCCGCCCGGACGAACCGGGCGGCGCCGTCGAAGCCGTACGCGAAAGCCGTGGACGGAGACCGTGCACGGAGGCCGTACGCGAAACCCGTACGCAGAAGCCGTACGCGAAGCCGTCAGCGCGCCGTCTGCGCCACCCGCTGCGCCGGGACGGTCCCCCGCCCCGCGCGCGCACCGGCGCCGGAGGCGGCGGCCGGCGAGGCCCCGAGCGCGGTGCCGCGCGTCTCCTCGGCCCACGCCACGCAGATCAGCAGCCCCACCGCTGTGACCCCGGCGGCGATCAGCATGGTCGGCCCGGTGCCGAGCCCGGTCAGCGACAGCGGCAGCAGGTAGGTGCCCACGGCCGCGCCGATCCGGCTGACCGAGGTGGCGATGCCCACGGCGGTGGCCCGGATCTCGGTGGGGAACAGCTCGTTGGGGTAGGTCCAGTCGAGCACGTTGGGCCCGCCGCACAGGAAGGCGTACGCGCACAGCGCCAGCAGCGCGACGGCCGCCGGGGCGGTGGGCCACACGCCCAGCAGCGCGAGCGGGACGGTCATCAGCGCGAAGGACCAGATGATGACGGGGCGCCGGCCCCGGGTGTCGATCAGGCGCAGCGCCGGGTAGCAGCCGAGCAGGAAGACGAGGCTGATCAGGCCGGTGCCGAGGGTCTCCATCAGGTTGCCGCCCGGCATGCCGAAGGAGGAGAGGATCTGCGGGCCGAAGGTGAGCATCGCGAACAGCGGCCCGACCTGGCACAGGAAGAACAGGCCGCAGAACAGGGTGCGGCGGCGGTAGGGCTGGGTCATCAGCAGGCGCAGCCCGGCGGGGCGGCCGCGCTCGGCGGGATCGGGCATCAGCTCCCGGCCGTCCACGCGCACGCCCAGGTGCTTCTCGACCACGTGCACCGCGTCACCGACCCGCCCGTTGGCCGCCAGCCAGCGCGGGGACTCCGGCGAGCCGCGCCGGATCACCAGGAAGACCACGCACAGCACCGTGGAGCTCGCCAGCATCCAGCGCCAGCTGCCCGGTCCGGCCAGCTCCAGGAACAGGTAGCCCACCACGTAGGCGAGTACGGAGCCGGCGTACCAGGCGATGATCTGCTGTCCGAGCAGGCGGCCGCGGTGCTTGGTGGGCAGCCACTCGGCGAGCAGTGAGGTGGCGATGGGGTAGTCGGCGGCCACGGCCATGCCGAGCACGAAGCGCAGCACGGCGATCGCCCACACCGCGTCGACCCAGAAGGAGAGTACCGAGCAGGCGACCATCACGAGCAGGTCGGCGGTGTACATCACCTCCCGGCCGATCTTGTCGGTCAGCACGCCGAAGAGCGCGCCGCCGACGAACATGCCGACCAGGGCGGCGGCGCCGATCAGGCTGACCTCGGCGGTGGAGAGCCCGAGGTCCGGGCGCATCCCGATCAGGGCGACGCCGACGATGCTCAGGATGTAGCCGTCGAGCAGTGGCCCGCCCGAACAGGCGAGGGCCAGCCTGCGGTGGAAGGCGGTATACGGGGCGTTGTCGATGGTCTGGGACATGTGCTTGGGGTCCTCCGGAGCGTACGGCGCGCACTGCGCACCGTGCGCCGGGTAGACGGCAGGGAAAAGCGCCGCCCACGTCGGACGGCGCCACCGCCCGGTCACAACGGGCGACCGTCCACGGTTGCCCGGCCCTCGCCGGGGCGCCACCGGGCCGAAGGTCGAGCGGATTCGCGACCAAGGTCCCGAAGCGGACAGGCCCTACGCCCGTGCCGGATCGGCTCCCGCCCAGTCCTGCCGGGGGCAGCCGCCACCGGGCGCCGCGAGGACGCGACCGGCGTGACCCTTGTCACCCGGAGCCTCTCGCGGGCCCGGAAATGTGGCCCATGTCACACCGGGGCGGCTTCCGTGCGTACGGGAACGACCTCTCTGTGTGACCGCCGACGGGGCTGCCGCGGCCGGCCGCAGGCGCTCGGCGGGCTTTCCGCCGGCTCCCTGCCGGCTCCCTGCCGGCTCCCCGCGGGCTCCCCGTCGGCTCCGCGTCAGGGCGTGATCCCCAGCCGGGCGAGCCCCGAGTCCAGTGCCGCCTCCAGGTGGTCGGCGGAGCCGGTGGTCATCAGGATCAGCACCCCGCCCTGGATCCCGGCCGGCAGCGCCGCTGCCTCCCGCTCGGCGTCCAGCTCCGCTGTCAGTGGTGTGTGGCATGGTGATCGCCGACCGATGAGGGAGGTGGGCCGAGTTGATCCGTGCGTACAAGTTCCTGATGCGGCCCACTGTGAGCCAGCAGCAGGCGCTTTCCGAGATGTTGCGGGATCACTGCTCGCTCTACAACGGGGCGTTGCAGGAGCGACGCGGCGCCTGGCAGCACACGTCTCGGACGACGGTCCGGTACGGTGACCAGTCCGCGCAGCTCAAGGAGATCCGGGCGTTCGACCCGGAGTGTCAGGGCCGGTGGTCCTTCTCCGCCCAGCAGGCGACGCTTCGGCGACTGGACAAGGCGTTCGCCGCGTTCTTCCGTCGGGCCAAGGCCGGCGAACAGCCCGGATACCCGCGCTTTCGCGGCGTGAACCGATTCGACACGGTGGACTTCCCCAAGGACGGCGACGGTTGCCGTTGGGACTGTGCTCCGCACGACCCGGCGACCCGAGTCCGCTTCCAGGGCATCGGCCAGGTCAAGGTCAACCGACACCGCCCAGTCGTCGGCAAGGTCAAGACCGTCTCGGTGAAGCGCGAGGGCAGGCGTTGGTACGTGGTGCTGACCGCCGAGCAGAGCGAGCCCGACCCGCTGCCCTCGACCGGGTCCGTGGTCGGCATCGACATGGGAGTAGCCAACTTTCTCGCAGACTCCGATGGCGGGTTCGTCCCCAGCCCGCGCTACGGCCGGAACGCCGCGGAGAAGCTCGAAGCCGCGCAGCGGGCGCTGGCACGGTGCAAGCTCCGTAGCAATCGCTGTCGTAAGGCCGTGGAGACTGTGTCCCGGCTGCACCGGAAAGTCCGCCGCCAACGGCTTGACCACGCTCATAAGACCGCCCTTGACCTGGTCCGGGCGCATGACTTCATCGCGCACGAAGACCTCAGGATCCGCGCCATGGTCAGGGCTTCCGTGCCGAAGCCCGATCCCGAGCGGGCAGGGGTGTTCCTGCCGAACGGGGCCAGGGCCAAGGCGGGGTTGAACCGCTCGATCAACGATGCCGGGTGGGGGGTGTTCCTCGCGGTCCTGCGTGCCAAGGCTGAGAGCGCCGGGCGGGAAGTGATCGCTGTGGACCCCCGCAACACCTCACGTCGGTGCCCCGGATGCGGACACACCACGGCGAAGAACCGGCCTGCTCAGGAGACCTTTCACTGCGTCAGCTGCGACCATACGGCGCACGCTGACACGGTGGGAGCCGTCAACGTCCTACGGGCCGGGCTGGTCCGTCGCGAAACCCGCCGGGGATAGCGAGAAGCCCCCGCGTCCACGCGGGGGAGGAGTCACGTAGTTGACGCCGGCCGCTCCCAGGCGCACCAGCACCTCGCCGGGGCCGGGCACCGGGTCCAGCAGCTCGCTCCAGCGCATGACCTCGGGGCCGCCGTGCTCCTCGATCCGGATCGCGTGCATGGGATGACACCTTCCTGTACGGGCTCGTTCGGAGGCGGAGAAGGGAACGGGCAGCACGGTAGGCAGCCGAAAATGGACCCACAAGTCCAGAAAACCCGTACGGCGACGGGCGGTTCACCGCGGGCCCAGCGGCACGGCGACATCCACGACGTGCTCCTGCGGCCCGGCCGTCGCCCAGTTCGGGTGGTACACCTCCCGGTTCGGCCCGCCCCGCTGGTACCCGCTCCGTGGCGGTACGTCAGCTTTCGCACCGGATCGGCCCGCCTGTTCGCGGCGCCGAGCGGACCGGTTCACCGGGCCGTGGACTGGAGGTCGTCCGTGCACGGTTGGCTGCCCCCGACCTGGGGGAATCGCCCCCGGGCCGCACCGTCCGCGGGCGAACGACGGCCGCGGCGCCCCGCACGCCGCCGCAGCCGCCCGAGCCCGCCGCCGTCCGAGCACGAAGTCGCCCGAGGAGAACCCCGCATGCCACCCCCGCCCGCCCACACCCTGACCGGCACCGGCACCGGCACCGGCACCCGTACCCGAGGCCGCCGCGCCCTGGCCGCGCTCGCTCTGGCCACCACGCTCGCCGCCGGCCTGCCCGGCCTCGCCACCCCCGCCTGGGCCGCCCCCAGCCCCGCCTCCGCCTCGGCGCAGAACCGGGCCCAGGCCGCCGACCCCGGCCTGGTCCTGGACCGCCCCGGCGAGTCGGTCGTCACCCGCCGCGAGGTCACCCCCATCGCCCCCGGCCTGACCATGACCTCCTTCGACCGCCTCGGCGGCCCCGGCTGGATCCGCGGCAAGGTCCTCGTCGCCGACCTGGACACCAAGGGCCTGAGCGTCGACTACCTGTCCTCCGGCAAGGTGACCACCCGCCAGACCGTCAGCGACATGGCCCGCGGCGCCGGAGCCGTCGCCGCCATCAACGGCGACTACTTCGACATGAACGCCTCCGAGGCCCCCCTCGGCGTCGGCGTCTCCCGCAAGGACGGCCTCGTCCAGGCCCCCGTCGAGGGCTGGAACCAGGCCGTCACCGTCGGCACCGACGGCCTGGCCCGGATGGCCCAGGTCTTCCTGGAAGGCCACGCCGGCCTGCCCGACGGCCGCGAACTGGCGCTCACCGGCGTCAACACCTACGGCCTGCCCGCCGACGGCGTCGGGGTGTTCACCCCCGCCTGGGGCGACGCCACCCGCGCCCACGTCGCGAACGGCTCCACCGACGTCACCGAGGTCGAACTGCGCGACGGCAAGGTCACCGCGGTGCGCGACACCCTCGGCGGCGCCGTCCCCGAAGGCGCCACCGTCCTGGTCGGCCGCGAAGCCGGCGCCCGCGCCCTGCGCGACCTCAAGCCCGGCGACCGGGTCACCGTCGGCTACCGCCCGCGCGCCTCCTTCGGCGAGGTCGCCGTCGCGGTCGGCGGCTACCAGGTCCTGGTCGCCGACGGCGTCGCCCAGCGCTCCGGCGAGAACGACGGCAACGAGCCCAACGCCCGTACCGCCGTCGGCTTCTCCGCCGACAACCGGCGCATGTACCTGGTCACCATCGACGGCCGGCAGGCCGACAGCCCCGGCATCAACCTGCCCGACCTCGCCGTCCTGATGCGCGACATGGGCGCCCACAACGCCCTCAACATGGACGGCGGCGGCTCCGCCGCGATGGCCGCCCGCCTGCCCGGCGCCCAGCAGGCCGGGACCGTCAGCAGCCCCTCCGACAACGGCGGGGAACGCGCCGTCGCCAACGGCCTCGGCCTCTTCTCCACCCCCGGCTCCGGCCAGGCCAAGGGCTTCCGGCTGCGCCCGGCCCAGGCCGTGGACACCGCCGCCCGCGTCTTCCCCGGCCTGCACCGCACCGTACGGGCCCTGCCCCACGACGAGGCCTACGGCGCCGTCACCGCCCAAGTCCCCGCCACCGCCTGGTCCACCGCCACCGGTGCCCGGGTGAGCGTCGAGGGCCGCGGCCTGGACGCCGTCGTCACCGGCCGCGCCTCCGGCCCGGCCGAGGTCGCCGTCACCGCCAAGGGCGCCGAGAAGGCCGCCCTGCCGCTGACCGTCCTCGGCCCCGCGGTGCGCATCACCGCCGGCAACGAGCCGATCGCCCTCGACGGCGCCGGCGCCACCGCCCGCCTCACCGTCACCGGCTACGACGCGCTCGGCCACGGCGCCCCCGTCGAGGCCGCCGACATCAAGGTCACCGGCGGCGAGGGCGTCGTCGAGACGAGCACCGCCCCCGACGGCACCCTCGCCCTCAAGGCCCTGGCCGACGGCAGGTCCGCCACCCTCGACCTGACCGTGGGCTCCCTGAAGAGCGCCGTCGCCGTCACCGTCGGCATGACCGAGAAGCCCTTCGCCGACTTCTCCGACGCCGCCGCCTGGAAGTCCGGCAACGACCGCGCCCCCGGCGGCTCGGTGGCCCCCGCCCCCGGCCCCGACGGCGCCCACGGCCTGCGCCTGTCCTACGACTTCACCCGGTCCACCGGCACCCGCGGCCAGTACGCCATCGCCCCCGACGGCATCGTGCTGCCCGGCCAGCCCCGCGCCGTCACCATGTGGATCGAGGGCGACGGCAACGGCGCCTGGCCGCGCATCCAGTACCGCACCGCCGCCGGCGTCACCGCCAACCTCGACGCCCCGATGGTCACCTGGACCGGCTGGCGCAAGGTCGAGTTCCCGATCCCGGCCGGCGTCCAGTACCCGCTGACCTTCCAGCGCTTCCGCCTGATGGAGACCAGCGCCGCCCGCTCCTACACCGGCGCCCTCACCCTCGCCGACCTGCGCGTCAAGGTCGCCCCCGACGTCGACCTGCCCGCCCGGCCCAAGGTCACCGACCCCGTCGTGCTCACCCACGGCACCGTCGACGGCCGCCCGCTGCGCGTCGCCGTCATGTCCGACGCCCAGTTCATCGCCCGCGCCCCCGACAGCGACATCGTCCAGGCCGCCCGCCGCACCCTGCGCGACATCGCCGCCGCCAAGCCCGACCTGCTCGTCATCGACGGCGACCTCGTCGACGAGGCCGCCCCCGCCGACTTCGCCCTCGCCCGCACCATCCTGGACGAGTTCGACCAGCTCACCGGCCACAGCATCCCCTGGCACTACGTGCCCGGCAACCACGAGGTCATGGGCCCCGGCACCATCGACAACTTCAAGGCCGCCTTCGGCGACACCACCCAGGTCTTCGACGTCAAGGGCACCCGCTTCGTCACCCTGAACAGCTCGCTCGGCACCCTGCGCGGCAGCGGCTTCGACCAGATCGCCACCCTGCGCACCGCCCTCGACGGCGCCGCCAAGGACCCGGCCATCACCGGCCTGCTGCTCTTCGAGCACCACCCCACCCGCGACCCCCTGCCCGACCAGGGCAGCCGGCTCACCGACCGCAAGGAGGCCGCCCTCGTCGAACAGTGGCTCGCCGACTTCCGCACCGGCGGCAAGTCCGCCGCCATGGTCACCGGCCACGTCGGCGCCTTCCACGCCCAGAGCATCGACGGAGTCCCGCACCTGATCAACGGCAACTCCGGCAAGGGCCCCGCCTCCGAACCCGACCGCGGCGGCTTCACCGGCTGGACCATGCTCGGCCTCAACCCCGCCGCCGGCCGCGTCGGCGACCCCTACGCCGTCGGCGACGACACCTCCGCCTGGCTGCGCGCCGAGGTCCGCGCCCGCGCCGACGCCGTCGACCTCAAGGCCCCCACCGCCCTGGGCCTGCTCGAAACCGCCCCGGTGAACGCCACCTTCAGCCAGGACGGCGAGCGCACCGTGCCCGTCGCCTGGCCGGTCACCGCCCAGTGGGGCGGCAACGGCGTGCACATCGGCACCGCCGCGAGCGCCCCGCGCACCGCCGTCGCCGCCTACGACCCGGCCACCGGCACCCTGACCGGGCTGCGCCCGGGCACCGGGACGCTGAGCGTCACCGTCGGCGGGGTGAAGGCCGAACAGCCGCTCACCGTCGGCGCGGTGCCCGCCTGCACCACCACCGTGCGCGGCAAGCACTCCTCGCTCGCCGTCACCTCCGGCGTCACCTGCCTCCAGGGCGCGAGCATCGACGGCCCGGTCCTGGTGCAGCCCGGCGCGGCCCTGGTCGCCGTCGACTCCACCGTGAGCGGCCCGCTCTCCGCCCGCGGCGCGGCCACGCTGGTGCTCAGCGACACCACCGTCCACGGCCCGGTTGCCGTCAGCGGCACCACCGGCACCACGGCCCTCCTGCGCACCACGGTCGCCGGCCCGCTGCACCTGGCCCTCAACCAGGGCGCCACCCTGCTGGCCGGCACCACCGTGCGCGGCCCGCTGGACTGCTCCGGCAACACCCCACCCCCCGCCGACGGCGGCCTCGCCAACACGGTGAGCGGCCCGAAGGGCGGCCAGTGCGCCAAGCTGTGACGCCCCGCAGATGACGCCCCGCAGGTGAGGAACCACGGGTGAGGAACCGCAGGCCCGGACCGCGACCACGGTCCGGGCCTGCGGCCTTGTTCTCCGGGCCCGGCGCGGGACGCGCACCCACCACCGCGCGCACTCCCGCACGCCCGGTCCCACACCGGCCGCCGGGTAAGCGGAACAGCCGGTTTCGGCCACTTGTGCCGTGAATGGATACAACCGATCACATCGTCGGCATGCTGACCGCACACCTTGTTCGGAACACGGCGAAGGAGAAGGCCATGCGTCGAATCGCTGCTCTGGGGACCGGTGCGGCGCTGCTGGTGGCGGCCGGGGTGACGGCGGCGCCGAGCGCGTCGGCGACCTCGTACTGCAGCACCACCCAGGGGCCCAACTGGGGCTCCGTGAGCTGCCAGACCACCGCCACCAAGAACCACTGGCAGCTGGTGCTGGTCTGCAACAACGACAACGTCAAGGGCAACCAGACGACGGTCATCGGCTCCTGGCACATGGGCGACGGCACCGACACCCTCTACTGTCCGACCGGCTACAGCACCGCCTACACCAAGGTCAACAACGACAACTGACCCGCCGCGCACGGGTGCCGGCCACCGCCCGACGGCGCGGCGCCGGCACCACGGCGCAGGGCCGGCACCCGTGCGCGCCCGCCCCGCCCCCTCACCCGGCCAGGCGCCGGCGGCGGGCCCGCTGACGGCAGGTGGCACCGCAGTAGCGCACCGGGCGGCCGGTGGCCCGGACGGTGAGCGCCGCCCCGCACTCCGCGCAGCCGCTCGCCAGGCCGTCACGAAAGACCGGACGTTCCGTGACGGAACCGGAAGGCCGCAGACCCTCCAGCGCCAACCGCACCAGATCGAGCCCGGCCACCCGGTCACCGCGCGCGCCCAGCATCGACGCGCACCCCACGACGAACGACGCCACGTCCTCGGGGCCGAGGCCGGCCCGCACCCCGCCCGCCCGCTGCGCCGCGCGCAGCAGGGCGGCCAGCACCTGGCGGAACCGCAGCACCGAGGCCGTGAGCACCGGACGCGGCCAACTCGCCTCCGCCGAGACGACCTCGCACACCGGCCCGCGCCGCCCGGACGTCTCCACGACCTCCAGTAGGAACCCGAAGAACGCCTCGGTGGGCGCGAACCGCGCCATCCGCCGCTCACCGGAGGCGACCAGCTCGTCCAGCTGCCGGGCGAACACCGCCTCCAGCAGGGCCTGCTTGCTCGGGAAGTGCCGGTACACGGTGCCCGCGCCGACCCCGGCCCGGCGCGCGATCTCGCCGAGCGGGACGTCGAACCCGTGCTCGGCGAACGCCTCCCCGGCGGCCGACAGCACCTTCGCCCGGTTGCGGCGGGCATCGGCCCGCTCGCCACCACCACCGCCACCACCGCCACCGCCACCGCCGCCGCTACCGCCGGTCACTGACGCCATGTCACGAAACCCCTTGTCCCCCGGAAGCCAACCGGGTTGGAGTATTCCAGATCCCTCGGAAGAGGAAAGGACGACATGACCACCGAACCCACCCGTACCGGCACCGAAACCCGCACCGAAGCCGGCACCGCCGCCGAAGCACCCCGAGGCCTCGTCGCCGTCACCGGCGCCACCGGCAAACAGGGCGGCGCCACCGCACGCCGCCTGCTCGCCGCCGGCCACCCGGTCCGCGCCCTCGTACGCGACCGCACCGCACCCGCCGCCCTCGCCCTCGCCCGCGCCGGAGCCGAACTCGCCCACGCCGACCTCGACGACCCCGCCGGCCTCGAACCCGCCCTGGCCGGCGCCACCGCCCTGTTCGCCGTACCCCCCGTCGCCTACGGCCCGTCGGGCACCGACACCGAACGGGAATTCACCCGAGGCCGCGCCCTGACCGACGCCGCAGCCGCCACCGGAATCCGCCAGGTCGTCTTCACCGGCGTCGCCTCCACCTCCGGCGCGGCCTTCGCCGCACCGGGCAAACGCCGCACCGAGGAGTACCTGCGCGAACGCATCCCGCTCGTCACCGTGCTGCGCCCGGTGCGCTTCATGACCAACTACCTCGGGAACAACGGCCTCGGCCTCGACGGGATCGCCGACGGCGTCCACCGCCACCTCTTCACCCCGGACGACCCCCTCCAGATCATCGCGCTGGAGGACATCGCCGAGTTCGCGGCCCTGGCCTTCGAACAGCCCGACCGCTTCGCCGGACGGACCCTGGAACTGGCCGGCGACGCCCCCACCCCCGTCGAGGCCGCCGCCGCGATCAGCGCCGCGACCGGCATCCCGGTGCGCTACCAGCAGCTCACCCACGACGAAGCCGCCGCACTGAACCCGGAGCTCGCCGAAGTCCGCGCCCAGTGGGCCGCCGGACACCGCTGGCACGCCGACATCGAGGCCCTGCGGGTCATCCACCCCCGACTGCGCACCCTGGCCGACTGGCTCGCCGAAACCGGCGCCGCCGCACTGCGCGCCCAACTCCTCGGCACCCCGTAGCCCCCGCCCTCAGGCCGCCGCCACCGAGGTGGCGGCGGCAGGACGGGCTCAGGAGGCGGACGGCTCGATCTCCCCAGCGAAGACGATGACCTGGTCGATGAGGCTCCGCCGCAGATGGACGACATCCGTTCCCGACAAGCGGGGGCCGCCATCCGGCGTGGTGAAGACCCACTGGTACCGGGCCCACTCGCCAGGCATGTCCACCTCCGAGCAGCGCGCCATCGTGCCGGTCCCCGCCGGGTGGCGGCGGATGTCCAGCACGAACTGCTCGACCGCCGCGATTCCCTCGCTGCGGCCCAGCGGCCCCCAGAAGACCACGTCCGAGGTCAGGGCCCGGGAGAGCAGGGCGACCACATAGCTGTCGTCCGAGGCGTTGAACGCGGAGATGAACGTGTCGATCGCGGAGCGTGCCGTCTCTTCCTGCATCCCCCAGTAATACCAGCCGCCGCGCGTGCGCTCCTCCCGCGAACCGCCTTCCGATCACGGTGGACCAATCCCGGTCACAGTCGCTTCGGCCGTGGACCGTGCGGGGACCCCAGCGCCGAGCCGACGAGCCATGGCAGCGTGTCAGCCCTCGACGCGCCACGCACCAAGCCGGCGGCAGAGCAGCCGGTCCACGGCGGACCACCCGGCTGCGCCCCAGCGGTCCCTCGCCGGAAGTCCGCGGCGCAGGAAGTCGGACCCGCCGACTTCCTGCGCCGCCCGCCCCCTGGGTCAGCTTCCCTGCGCTGCGACGATCTCGCCGAGGGGCGCGCCGGTCTCTCGGGGCGATCCTGTCGGCCGGGGCCGGTCCGAAACCCCTTGGATGGCACGGGGATCGGCTTGCTGCAATGGCAGACGGCCGGGTTGGGGGAGTCGAAGGGGGCGCGGCGATGGCGGAGATCAGGCTGCACCTGTCGGTGCGCGCCCTCACCGAAGCGGACCTGCCGTCCTGCGGTTGGGCCGGCTCCCCGAAGCACGTGCGCGAACTCGTCCACCAGATCCGCCGCGCCGAGGCGGGCGAGATCGACTACCTGGCGGTCTGCACGCCGGTCGGGCTCCCGGTGGCGCTCGGCGGCGTCGACTACACCGTCGAGCCCGGCGCGGGCACGCTCTGGCAGCTCGGCGTCCACCCGGCCCTGCGGTCCTGCGGGATCGGCACGCTGCTGATCCGCTCCGCCGAGCAGCGGATCGGCGCCCGGGGCCTGACCCGCGCCCGACTCGGGGTGGAGGAGAGCAACCCGCGGGCCCGCGCCCTACGAGCGCCTGGGCTACCGGGCCTTCGGCCGCGAGCCCGACGCCTGGGACGTGGAGGCCGAGGACGGCTCGCTGCGGCGGTACGAGACGATGTGCACGCTGATGCGCAAGAACCTGGTGTGACACCGGACCACCCGCCGCTTCGACCCCGACCTCGACGTCACCCTCGACTCGGACGGCGCGCCGAGCGGGCCGGCCGCGCTCGGCCATCGGCCCGCTTCCGCCGCCTTGCCGGCTGGGAGCGGTACACCATCGCCCGCTCACGGGTGCCGCTCGACCGCCGCGCCGGGGAGGCCGGGCGCTGCGCCGCTGGGCGCCCACGCCAACTCGCGCTGCCGATCGGTCGGGAACCACCGCGCCGGCGCTGGGCCCGCCGGCCACCTCAACGCGGCGGCGAGAGCGTCGGATTCTGCTCGACCTGCCCTCCGCCCGGGCGGAGGCGGCTGCCGGGGCTGGATGCCTGGGGGACGAGGACTGCTGCTGTGATGCACAGGAAGTCGGCGGGTCCGACTTCCTGCGCAGGCCCGGGATTCAGGTGCGGGTGGCCTGGGTGCGGCAGTGGGTGAGGGCGTAGGTGATGCGGCGGTCGGACGGGAGGACGGTGGTGAGGAGTTCCCCGGCGGTGACGAGGGTGGACCAGTACAGGGCGGGATCGCCGGTGCGGGGCAGGGGCGTGGCGGCGGTGAGGGAGAGGTAGGCGGCGGTGAGGTTGCCGGTGGTGAACCAGCGCTGGAGGCCGTGGTGGTGGCCGGGGCGGAGGCCGCCGTGGGCGTCGACGGCGGTGGTGAGGTGGGCGACGATGGTGCGCTCGGTGGGGGTGAGTTGCTTGGGGACGTCGAAGACGCCGAGGGCTTCGAGGACTTCGCCGGTGTCGGCTTCGGAGTCGGGTCGGGGGTTGGCGAGGAGGGCGTCGTAGCAGTCGTCGAGGCGGCGGGTGATGTCTTCCGGGGGGATGGCGAGGGCGGCGCAGACGGCCTGGGCGCAGGGCAGGGGCTGGTGGCCGAGGCGGGCGAGGAGGGCGTAGGTGGCGGCGGGGGTGGCGCCACGGGAGAGGGTGTGGCGGGCGAGGGTGACGAGGTGCATGAGGGAGGTCCGGGCTTTCAGGCGGTGGCGGGGATGGGGGTGGGGGCGATGAGCACCCAGACGAACTTGCCGATACCGCCGGCGCGCGGGCAGCAACCCCACCGCTCGGCCAGCTCGTTGACGAGAAGGAGACCGCGTCCGCACTCGTCGTCCGGCCCGGCGGCACGGAGGGACGGTCGGCCGCTCCCGGCGTCGTGGACTTCCAGCCGGAGACGGGAGTTGGCGAGGGAGAAGCGGACCTCGATGTGCCGGTCGTCGGGAGCGGCGGAGTGCCGGACGGCGTTGGCGAAGAGTTCGCACAGGAGGAGTTCGGCGGTGTCGCAGTAGCGGTCGCCGGCGGGCAGCCCGGAGAGGTAGGCCCGGAGCAAGTAGCGGGCGAGCGGCGCGGATTCGACACAGGAGTCGAGGCGCGCGACGAACGGTCGGGGGCGGCGGGGGATGGGCATGGGGGAGTACCTCGGGGTGCGTGTGAACAGGGTGCGCTTGGCGGCGCGTGGGCGGCTGCTGCCGGTTGTATGAGGCCTAGACGACCTGTCACTCGTTCGAGAGCGGCCTTAGTGAAGGTTTCTCTGTGCGACCTTCCGCTCCTACGTTTGACGAAGCCCCTTGCAAATTACGGGAGTTGGAAGTGCTTCAGAGGGTCCAGCGGGGGCTCCATGATGTCTTTGTGGATTGCTCTGTGCATCCGGTGAATCACCGGTTGTAGCCATGATGGCGCTCCGGCCCCTATCATCGGAAGCCGATCTGAAGCTTGAAATCGGTGCTCGGCAAGTAGGTGAAGATCATTGAACCTCAAGGAACTTGATCCAACATCAAGCCCCTGGGCTCCCTTCGGAGTGCAACTTCGCAGGTCACGCAGGGCTGCTGGCCTCACGCAAGCCCAGCTGGCGAAACTCCTGGGAGTCGACCCCTCCTACGTCTCCTACGCCGAACTTGCTCCGCCCGGCCGGACTCCGCCAAGCGAGAAGTTCGCACGTGATGCCGATCGCGTGCTGGAGACGGGCGGAACCCTGCTGCTGATGTGGCTCCAGGCCAAGCACTCGGCCCTGCTAGAAGGGTTCCCCGAGTACGCGAATCAGGAGCAGATTGCCACCGAGATAAGGATCTATGAGGCTGGAGTTATCCCGGGTCTCTTCCAGATCGAGCCCTATGCCCGGGCTCTGGCAGCTGGCGATGTCCGTCGAGGCGCGATCACGCCGCAGCAGGCGGATGAACGAGTGACCTATCTGCTCACGCGGCAGAAACTACTTCACCGTGCTCGGCCGCCGCTGGTACATGCAGTGTTGGACGAGAGTTGCCTTCATCGCCCTATCGGAGGCCCTGAGGTGATGAGGGCGCAGTTCGCTCACTTGGAGGAGATGTATGCCGTCAACAACGTGATCCTTCAAGTTGCACCGTTCGCGCTAGCTGAGGAACGTCCCTTCTCCTTGCCGATGGTGCTCCTGACTCTCCCTGACCAATCCCTCCTGGGGTACTCGGAATCCGAGGGCCGAAGCCACCTTGAGCGGGACACTGATCGGCTCGCCAGTTGGAGAAAACGCTACGATCGGCTCCAGGTGGGAGCGCTGGCCGAAGCGGCGACTCTCGAATGGATGCGCGCTGCTCGGAAAGGGATCCAATGTCCGACATCAACCTGGCCGCCGCCCGTTGGGTGAAGGCGAGCTACAGTCAGCAAGGTGGCAATTGTGTTGAGGTGGCTCCCGACTTCCCTGGTCTGACGCCCGTCCGTGACTCGAAGGACCCCCACGGCCCGGCTCTGATCTTCCCGTCCGAGGCCTGGACGTCCTTCCTCGTCGCCGTCCGCAGCGGCGAGTTCGGCGAGGTCTGAGCCGAAGCCCTGAAACGGCTCCCGGCCTGGGGCGGTTACCAGGGGCCGCTGCACGAGACCGGCTGCCGGGTTCAGACCATGAAGAGTCAGCAGACGCTCGGCTGGGGTTCCCTGGCCGAGCGTTTTGCATAGGTGGGGGAGGGCACGGAAGGGCTATGAGTGCTCTGGAAGTTGATCTATCAGGTGCCCAGTGGTTCAAGTCCTCGTACAGCCAGCAAGGCGGCGACTGCATTGAGGTAGCACTCAGTTCTGCCGATGTGATGCCCGTCCGTGACTCCAAGGACCCCCACGGCCCCGCCCTGGTCTTCCCCGCCGAGGCCTGGGTGTCCTTCCTCGCCGCCCTCCGCAGCGGCGAGTTCGGCGAGGCCTAACCCGCCCGCCCGGCTCTGGCCACCCGGGGACGCTCGGACTGGGCCATCCACCTGCCAACCGACTTCGAACGGCGGCCCCCCGTTGGTGGGCCGCGCGCGGATCGTGCCTGGATGGTGGGACCAGCCGTGGCTGCGGGTGACCGCCGGCAGCCCGGCCCGTACGGCTCCCTCCGCGCCATCGAGGAGACTGCCATGCCTCGTCAGGTCCCGCGCCTACTCGCCCTCGCCCTCACGCTCACCGCCGCCCTCGCCACCTCCGCCACCGCCCCGGCCGCCGCCCACACCACCGCCCCCGCCCCCGAGGCCGTCCGCGCGGCGCCGCACGCCGCCTACCCGGATCCGGTCCTCAACACCGGCACCGCCGGCACCGGCGCGTACCGGGACTTCGTCCAGGCCCTGCGCCTGCGCGCCACCAACGGGCAGGTGTTCTACCAGGGCATCTACCGCACCCGGCCGACGGCCGTGAACGACCTGTTCCCCCTGCACCTGACCGCCGGGACGGGCGCCCGGGTGGATCTCGTCGTACGGGCCAGCAACCTGTACGTCGTCGGCTGGTACCTGCCGGCCACCGACACCTTCTACGCGCTCACCGACACTCCCAAGCCCGTCTACAACCCCACCGGGCGCACCACCACCGTCCCCACCGGCTTCGACGGCAGTTACGTCACCCTGGAGAACAAGGGGACCGTGAAGCGCGACACCGTCTCCCTCAGCCGGGACAGGGTCAACCAGTCCGTCGTCGACCTCGCCGCCCCCACCACCGGGACGCCTCCGAAGCTCGACGTCCCGAAGGCGTGCAACGCGCTCCTGGTCCTCATCCAGGACTCCAGCGAGGCCGCCCGGTTCAGCGGGATCCAGAGCCTGGTCACCAACGGCTGGACGGGCACGGTCGGCAAGCGCCCGTTCATCAAGGCCCTGGAGAACGACTGGGACGGCTTCTCCGGCTGGGCGGTGAAGAAGCACGCCGATCCCAAGACGCCCCCGCACAAGGTCGGCGGCGTCACCGTCTCCACCCTCGCCGACGCTGCGAAGTACCTCGCCATCGTCAAGTCCTGACCTCCCGCCGAGGCCGCCTTCGGAGCTCCCTCGCCGGACCCGCCGCCCTCCGCGACGGCGGATCCGGCGAGGCCTGAGCTGAACCACTGGGAACCGCGGGGCCCGGACTATACACTGCGGTCCGGGCCCCGCGTTCTCTCCTCGCCCGGATGCGCCCGGCTTCTTCGCAGCCAGCGCGTCCTGGGCCGTGCCGCCCGGCCACCGGGCAGCCGGCTGCCCACCGGGGAAGTCGGACCGGTCCGCTTCGACGGCTTGGCCCGTCCTCGCCGGGGCGGCGAGCGCCGGCCATGGGCCCGGGCCGGCGCGAAGCGGCTCGCGGGCGCTGCCGGCCGGGGTCCCAGCGGCTGCCGGTCGTCGTCAACGACCTCTCCGCCGTCCTTGGCGGCGGTCAGTCGGCGGTGGCCGAGCGGATGCGCTCGCGGGCGGAGCGGGCCGCGCTGGACCCAGGTACGGCCGCGAGTTCTTCGTCGAGTTCCTGAAGGCGGTCGGTGATGCGGGTGGAGTCGACCCGGCCGAACAGGTGCAGGGCGGCCGAGGTCGCGCCGTCCGCGCCGTCGAGGTCCCGCGCTCGGGTGTACGCCCGTGCCAGGGCGATCTGGTCGAAGGCCCGGCTGCGGGTCCGCTCCGCAGGGCGCAGCGCGGTGCCTGCCTGGATGTCGGTGATCGCACGCCGAGCCCGGTCGGCGTCGTGTTCGGCGGTGATCAGCTCGCACACGCCCACGGTGACCTCGTACTCGGCTCGGTCGAACCACTCCACCCAGGTGGGGACTTCGGCGTCGGAGTCGAGGGCGTGTTCGGCGACCGCGATGGACCGCTCGACGGCGGGCAGGTCGCCGAGAGTGGCGTGGCAGCGGGCTTCCAGGGTGGCCAGGACGGCACGCAGCCGGTCGGCGGGACGTTTGCGGGTGCCGTACAGCCCCGCCTGGACGAGGTCGAGCGCATCGGCGGTGCGGCCCAGGTGGTTGGCCTGACGGGCGAGGCAGTTGAGGAGGTGGCCGGCGATTCCCGCGCCTTGGGCGCCTGCTGCTTTGGCGGCTTGGAGGCCGAGCAGGAGGTAGTGCTGGGCTTCGGCGTGGCGCCCGGTGTCGTGGGTCATCCAGCCGGCGACGGAGGCGAGGTCGGCGACGGCGACGAACAGCTCGCGGCCGACCTTGTCGCTGACGCGCCCCTGCTTGGCGAGTTCGGTGACGTCGCGGAGCTGGCCGACGACGGCTCGTCTGCTGAGGCCGCCGCCGTGTGCGTTGTCGAGCACCCGGAAGGCGTCTGTGGTGTCCCTGATGCGCTGGACGTCGGACATGCCGAGGCGCCCCGGGCGGGTGGGGGCGGGGAGTTCGGCGTCCGGCAGGTGGAGCCAGGGCTGCACGGCGGCGAGGAGGCCCGGGCCGACGAGGAGACGGGCGCGGGTGGGGGAGGTGTCGTCGGTCATGGCGTCGCTCCTGGTGGTGTCGATGATCGCTGCGACGACCGCCGCTCCGGACCAGGACGAGGCGATGCCGACGGACGGTCGGCCCGTCATGCCGATGTCGGCGGGTGCGAGGGGGATCTGGGGGTTGCTGAGGCGCCCCAGGGCCGTGGCCAGGTACTCCGGGATGGGTTCGCGTGGTTCCTCGCCCTTGATCCACCGGGGAACGCGGGAACGGTCGGGCCGGATGTCGTTGCGGCCGTGTTCGCGGGCGACCTTGGCGACTTCCCGGACGACTTTCTCATGGCTCGCCCCGGTGCTGGTGACCCAGTGGGCCAGGGCGTCGTTCGGGCGTCGTCCGGATGCTGGCACCGGAGGCTCCCTCGTGCTGGCGGCCGTGTGCTTCAGGGGCATCAGGGTACGCCCCGCTGCGTCAACCAGGCCTCGCAGGACGGACGTTCGCAGCAAAACACAGCAGTTCGCAGCGGTTCCCGCGGCGCCGGTCCGCACGGGAGTGCAGCGGTCGCGCACCTGTTGTCGCAGCGGCCGGACGCGGTGTCCTGGTGGGGTCGGCACGTCCGACTCATCCGTCGGCCCAGCGCACTCCGAGGAGTTTTCGTGGATGTCACCGAAGCACCGCCCGTCACCGTCACCCGCCCGTGGGGCGCCGGCCGGCTCGCGCCATACCCGGCCTCCGCGCGTCTTCCGTTCGCCACCGTCGGCATCGATCCGGTGACGCAACTCGGCGTCTTCCGCGACCGTGCCGGCCGGGTGGTGGAGATGGGCAAGCACGGCACCAACAGGGGAACCGAGACGAACACCATCACGAACTCGGACTCCCGGAACGACCAGGGCCACGACCAGGACAGCACCGGGGACTGATGACTGTGACCGACGAGAGGCCGGTCCTGGTGGCCACCGAAGCGGTGGACGTCACCGCTGACATGGTGATCACCGAACTCAACCGGCGAAGTGTGCCGGTGGTCAGGTTCGACGCCCGCGACATCGGGGCGGGGATGGCGGTCTCGGCTCGGTTCGGCACCTGCCCGGCCTCCGTGGCCGGGCAGGTGCGTACCCCGTCGAGGACCGCCGACCTGGCCCGCGTGCGATCGGTGTACTGGCGCCGCCCCGTCTGGCCGACGTTCCAGGAAGCCGGTCTGGGCGACGGCGACGCCCGCTTCGCCGCCGCCCAGGTCCGCTACGGCCTCGGGGGCGTCCTCTACGCCCTCGACGGTCCGCTCTGGGTGAACCACCCGCTTCGCGAAGCGGAAGCCGACTACAAACCCGCCCGGCTCGCCACGGCCTCTCGACTCGGCCTCGCCGTGCCGCCCACGATCGTGACCAACGACCTGGACGAACCTTCGTCAACGACCCCGGCCCGGACGGCGGCTTCACTCCGCAGGAGCTGATGGCCACCGCCGTCCTGCTGCTCATCGCCGGGCACGAGACGACCGTCAACCTGATCACCAACAGCGCGCTCACCCTGCTGCGCCACCCCGACGCCCTCCAACTGGTGCGCGAGCGGCCCGAGTTGATGCCCGGCATGGTGGAGGAGGTGCTGCGCTACGAGCCCCCGGTCCAGTTGCTGCCGCAGCGCACCGCGCTGACCGACGTCGAGGTCGCCGGCGTCACCATCCCCAAGGGCGAGCCGCTGGTCCTGGTGCTCGCCTCCGGCAACCGGGACCCCCGGCGCTTCCGCGACCCGGACCGCTTCGACCCGGCCCGGCAGGACAACCGGCACCTCGGCTTCGGCGGCGGCGTGCACAGCTGCTTCGGCGCGCCGCTCGCCAGGGTCGAGGGGCGGATCGCCCTCACCGCGCTCGTCCGCCGCCTCGAAGGCCCCCGCCTGCTCCAGGACCCGCCCGTGTACCGCCGCAGCCCGATCCTGCGCGGGCCCCGGCACCTGCCGCTGGCGATCTCCGGCATCGCGGACTGAACACGGGCCGAGGACACCTCCTGCGGCCGCCCCTACGAGCCCGCGGTGGCCGCCTCCAGCGTCGTGGCCATCACCGGGCTGGTGAAGGTGTTCGTCGCGTCCCCCGTGGACTGGTGGTACGAGCCCCACTTCAGGTAGTTGCGGTCGCCGTCCCAGGTGGTGCCCGTGAAGGTGCCCGAGCCGGTGGTGAACGTCTGCTTCACGCCGTCGAACCAGAAGTCGATGGTCCCGTCCGTGCGCCCCAGGCGGATCTTGAGCGCGTAGGAGTGCCACGTGTTGTTGGCCGTCTGCGCCGTCCACAGGGAGTGCGACACGTGGTTGACGTCCCACTCCTGGAGGCGCACGCGCCCGTTCGTGATGTCGATCTCGATCGGGTGGTTGGCCGTGTCGGTGCTCGGCGAGCACTTCAGCTGGAACACGTACCGGCTGTTGGTGTCCTTGACGTCCACCTTGGACGACCAGCCCAGGTAGAACGTGTCGCCCTCCTTCAGGTCCGGGCTGAGCGTCTCGCAGCGCTCCTCCCCGGCCGCCTGGAAGGCCCGCCACACGTCGCCCTTGACGGAGTCCTTGACGACGCCGAAGTTGCCGGCCGCGCACTGGACCGACTTGAACGAGGACGGGCCCGCGCTGGTGCTCGGCGTCCACAGGACCTGGCCGGCCGCGCTGCTGGGCGTCACCCCGGCGCAGGTGAGGGCGAGGGTGCCGAGGGCGACGGCGGCGGCGGCCTTGCGGCGGGGGGTCAGGACGGACATGCCTCTCCCAGGGGGATGAGTGGCCGATGCGGGCGGCAGTGATTCGACCACCAACCGGCCCGCCCGGGGAAGACGGAGCGGCCGGCGGAAGATCCTTTTCGGACACTTCCGCCGGCCGCCCCTTCGACCTGAACCCGGACCGGGCCCCGTCCGTTACGGCGCCCTCGGAACCGGTGCCCGCGGCGGCCGGCCATGGCAGCGGAACGGGTCAGGGCGCACCCGCCCGTCCCCGCTCGTTGACCGCCTGCACCAGGGCCCGCGGTGTCGTGGCCTCGCCGATCACCGAGTCGGCCAGGGTGATCCCGTAGTCCTGCTCGATCCTGGCCACGGCCTCCAGCAGGTTCAGCGAGTCATAGCCCAGATCCGTGAACTCCCGGTCCAGGGCGTCCGCGTCCAACGTGCCGTCGGTGACGGCCCCGGCGGCGGAGCTCAGGACGCTTGCCAGGTCGTCGAGGGTGAATTGCTGCTCGGGCATGACGCTCCCATCTCGGCGTGTGTCGTGGGGTGTGGTCTCACGGCCCGTCGGCGGCCCGGATCACCAGGGCGGCGTTGAAACCGCCGTGGCCGCGGGCGATGACGAGCGCGGTGCGCACGGGTGTGCTGCGCGGGACGTCGGTCACCAGGTCGAGCCCGAGGGCGGGGTCCGCACAGACATTCGTCGTCGGCGGGACGATGCCGTCCCGGATGGCCAGCAGCGCGGTGGCCACGTCCAGCGGAGCGCCCCCGGAGTTGAGCCGTCCGGTCATCGTCTTCGGCACGGTGACCGGCACCGCGTGCGGGCCGAACACGGCCCGAAGGGCGTGTGCCTCCGCCCGGTCGAGGTCGGGTATGGCCGCACCGTCCGCGAACACGACGTCGACGTCCCCGGGTTCCGCGTCCGCGTCGGCGAGGGCCACCCGGACCGCTCGTTCCAGGGTCGGCGGGCGCCCGCTGCCGGGCGGCGGGTCGAAGGTGGCTCCGTAACCGGCGATCAGGCCGTAGAGGCGGGTTCCGCGGGCGCGGGCCGTGTCGGCGTCCTCCAGGACGAGGAGTGCGCCGCCCTCCCCGGGCACGTGGCCCCGGGCGGCCGGGTCGAACGGCAGGTACGCCCGATCCGGCTGCGTGGCGGTGCTCATCCGCCGGCTGGTGAGCTGGGCGGTCCAGCCCCAGGGGCAC
Source organism: Kitasatospora sp. NPDC034533 (assembly GCF_055575155.1). NCBI lineage: Bacteria > Bacillati > Actinomycetota > Actinomycetes > Kitasatosporales > Streptomycetaceae > Kitasatospora > Kitasatospora sp. NPDC034533. Next base: position 10,390 of record NZ_JBVITE010000078.1, on the reverse strand, counting down.
AGCGATGCGTCCACCGCGCCGGAGACGACGAGCCGGCTGCCCCGGCGGATGTGCCGCCGGGCCTGGGCCAGCGCGTCGAGGCCGCCGGCCTGGTCGCTCACCACCACGCCGCTGGGTCCCTTGAGCCCGTGTCGGATCGAGATCTGGCCGGTGTTGACGGCGTAGAACCAGGCGAAGGACTGGTACGCGCTGACGTACCGGCTGCCCTTGCTCCACAGCTTGCGCAGCTCGTCCTGGCCGAACTCGAACCCTCCGCACGAGCTCGCCGTCACCACGCCCGCCTCGTACGGCGCCAACGTGTGCGGCGGTATCCCGGCGTCGTCCAACGCCCACTGGGCGGCCGCCAGGGCGATCCGCGTCATGCGGTCGGTCTGCACCAGCAACCGGGCCGGGAGGTGCTCCTCGGCCAGGAACCCGGTGATCTCACCAGCGAGCCGGGCCGGGTAGCCGCTCGCGTCGAAGCGGGTGACCGGGCCGATGCCGCTCTTGCCGACCAGGGCCGCCGCCCAGTAGTCGGCGACGCCCAGGCCGTTGGGTGCCGCGACCCCGAGCCCGGTGACGGCGACGGAGGCCGTCATGGCCGCCTCCGGCCCGGCCGGGTCAGCACCATCGCGCTCTGGAAGCCGCCGAAGCCGCTGCCGACGCTGAGCACCGTGTCGGTGCGCCAGTCCCGGGCGGCGAGCGGGACGTAGTCCAGGTCGCACTCCGGGTCGGGGGCGTGCAGGTTCGCGGTCGGCGGCACCACGTGGTGCTCCATGGCCAGCACCGAGGCGGCGATCTCGATGGAACCGATCGCGCCGAGGGAGTGCCCGACCATCGACTTGATGGAACTGACCGGGACGCGGTAGGCGTGCGCGCCCAGGGCGCGCTTGAAGGCGGCCGTCTCATGCCGGTCGTTCTGCCGGGTGCCGGAGCCATGTGCGTTGACGTAGTCGACGTCGTCGGGGCCGATCCGGGCCTGGTCCAGCGCGTGGGTGATCGCCTCGGCCATCTCGGCGCCGTCCGGGCGCAGCCCGGTCATGTGGAAGGCGTTGCAGCGGGAGGCGAAGCCGGCGATCTCGGCGCGGATCCGGGCACCGCGCCGCAGCGCGCCCTGGAGCTCCTCCAGCACGAAGACCGCCGCCCCCTCTCCCAGCACGAAGCCGTTGCGGGTGGCGTCGAAGGGCCGGGAAGCGTGCTCGGGTTCGTCCTCCCGGGGCGTGGTCGCCTTGATGGCGTCGAAGCAGGCCAGGGTGATGGGCGAGATCGGAGCGTCGGTGGCCCCGGCGATCATCACGTCCGCCGATCCCTCGCGGATCAGTTCCGCCGCGTACCCGACGGCGTCCAGGCCCGAGGTACAGCCGGTGGATACCACGGTCGCCGGGCCCTCGGCACCCGCCTGCCAGGCCACTTCGGCGGCGAAGGAGCTCGGGACGAAGTGCTGGTAGAGGTGCGGGGACGCGTAGGCGTGGTCGGTCAGCTCCAGCCGGCCCCCGTCGCTGACCACCCGGTACTCCTGGTCGAGGCTCATGGTCGCGCCGACCGCGCTGCCCACGCTCACCCCCGTGCGGCCCGGGTCCCCGCCCGCGCGCGGCAGCCCGCTGTCGGCCAGCGCCTCGCGCGCGGCGACCACGGCGAACTGCGCGGCCCGGTCCATCCGCCGGACCTCCTGCGGGCCGAGACCGTGCTGCCACGGGTCGAAGTCGATCTCCGCGGCCACCCGGGAGCGGAACGGCGACGGGTCGAAGGAGGTGATCCGCCGGGTCGCCGTACGGCCTTCCGAGAGCAGGCTCCAGAACTCCTCCGCCCCGGTGCCGCCGGGCGCCAGCACCCCGAGCCCGGTGATGACGACGCGACGGTCGGCCGGATCGGCGGGCCTCATGCCTTCTCCGCAAGGAACACCGTGTGCTGCGCCCGGGGACCGGTGTACATCCGGGTGCCGCCGAAGCCGCTCGCCGCCAGCATCCGCTCGTACGCCTGGACGGAGTGCGTCTCACCGTCGTGCGTCTGCGCCAGCATGCTGACCGAGAACAGGAAGGGCATCGGGTTGCGGGCCGGGTCCTCGCCCTCGTGGAAGGTGTGGCCGACCACCGCGATCCGCCCGCCTGGCTGAAGGGCCCCGGACAGCCGGGTGAGCAGCCGTACGGCGCTCTCCTCGGCGAAGTGGTGCAGCACGTTGGTGACCAGTACGAGGTCGTACGGCCCGCCCAGCGGCACCGTGAACATGTCGCCCGGGATCAGGCTCAGCCGGTCCGCGAGCCCGTGGCGTTCGGCGTTGCGCCGGGTGTGCGGCAGGACGTTGGGCCAGTCCAAGGCCCAGATCCTCGCTCGCGGCTCGCGGCGGGCGAGGGCGAAGCCGTAGTTGCCGTGGCTGGCGGCGACGTCCAGGACGTCGACGGTCTCCCGCTCCCGGGCCCAGGGCGCCAGCTGGTCGGCGAGGACCTCGGCGGCGCCGTTGTTGAACCAGGTGGTGTGCTCGGCGAAGTCCTCCCAGTAGTCGAGTTCCGGGGTCAGGTAGTGCTCGGTGAGGACGGTGCCGCCCTTGCGGACCGCGTCGGCCAGCCGGGCCTGCGCGCCCCACTCCCAGTCGCTGGCGCCCAGGCGCACCGCGCCGCCGAAGTAGTGCTCGCCGGAGGGCAGCAGGTGCTCGCGTCCGCCGGGCGGCAGCGTGTAGCGGTCGGCGTCCTTGCGCAGCAAGCCGATGGCTGTCAGGGCGTCGAGGACGATGCGCAGGGCCCGTGGGTCCACCGAGCGGGCGGCGGCGAGGCCGTCGGCGTCGGCGCCGTCCTCGCCGACGCCCTCGAACAGGCGCAGCTCCATGGCGGTGCGCAGCAGGGCGGTCTTGAGGTAGCCGCGGGAGATCTCGTGCAGGACCTGTTTGGTCAGTGGGCCGTTGGTCGGGTTCATGGGGTCCTCTCGGGGTGCGGGGACGGTGTGCCCCGGTGCGGGTGGGTAGGGTCTCAGGCGCTCAGGCGTCCGGCAGGAGTGCGGCGGCCCTGGTCCAGCCCGCGCCGGCGTCGGCGATCTTCACCGGGAGGCAGAGCACGGTGAAGCCGGTGGGGGTGGGCAGGGCATCCAGGTTGGCGAGGCGTTCGATCTGGCAGTACTCGCGCCGGCGGCCGGCGACGTGCGCGGGCCAGAGCGCGCTCTGGTCGCCAGTGCGCCGGTAGGTGTCGATCATGTGCCCGAACGGCGCGTCCAGGCTGAAGGCGTCGGTGCCGATGACGCGCACGCCCAGGTCGAGGAGCAACTCGGTGGCGGGTCCGTCCAGGCCGGCGAAGTCGGTGAAGTACTCGGGGCGCCCGGCGCGGCGGTCGGCGCCGGTGCGCAGGAGGACGATCTCGCCAGGCCGGGGGCGGTGCCCGATCTCGGCGAAGGCCTGTTCGAGCCGGTCGGCCCCGATGGTGCCGGTCGGTGCGTCGGAGACGTCCAGGCGGACGCCGTCGCCGACGAACCAGTCCAGCGGCATCTGGTCGATGTGCCGGGGGGTGCCGTACGCGGCCGTGCTGCCGTAGTGCGAGGGGGCGTCGACGTGGGTGCCGGTGTGGCTGGTGAGGGTGAGGGTGTCGAGGGAGAGTAGTTCCCCGTCGGGCAGGTGGGCCGGGTCGAACTCGGTGCCGAAGGCCGCGGCCATGGCGGCGGCCATGTGCTTGCCGCCTTCGGCGGGGGACATGATCTCGTGTCGGACGGGATCCGGTTCCCAGCCGGAGGCGTCCACGGCGGTGGACAGGTCGATGATGCGCATGGGGGCGCCCCCTGTTCGGTCGGTGTTCGGATGCGGTGGCGGGCAGAGGTCAGGCCAGGAGGCTGAGGCCGCCGTCGACGGTGATCACCTGGCCGTGCAGCGCGCCCGCCTGCGGGTGGCACAGCAGGCTGACCGCGTCGGCCAGCTCCTCGCGGGTGGTCAGGCGGCCCACGGGGGTACGGGCGGCGATCCGCGGGCCGACGGGATCGGTGGCGGCCGTGGCGCCCTCGTCGAGCTTGCCGCCCGCGACCGCGTTGACGGCGATCCCGCGGGGGGCGAGCTCGACGGCGAGGTGGCGCACGAGGTGTTCCAGGGCCGCCTTGGCAATGCCGAGGCTGACGTAGCCGGGGATCACGGATCTGCCTCCGGTGCTCGAGACGACGACGATCCGGCCCGCGGTGGCCGTCAGGAGCCCGGCCAGCGGCGTGATGGCGTGGAGGAACGGGCCCAGGGCGACGGCCATGTCCTGCGCGCAGGCGACGGGGTCGAGGTTGTGGGCGGGCATGGGGTGGAAGGCGGCCGCGTTGTGGATGAAGAAGTCCAGCCGGCCGTGTTCGCGGCCGGTCCCCTCGATCAGTGGGACGATCTCGTCGGGGCGGGTGACGTCCGCGCGCACGGCGGTGACGCCCTGCGGCAGTGACGGGGCCGGTTCATCCCGCAGGTGGCAGGCGACGACCCGGCAGCCCGACTCCCGTAGCTTGAGCGCGATCACCCGGCCCAGGCCCCGGGTGCCGCCGGTGACCAGGGCGACCTTGCCGTCCAGGGGCCGGTGGTGGCGCGCCGTCATCGGGGCGCCCGTTCGGGCAGGACGCGGGTGCCGCCCGGCAGGAGATGGAAGGAGGCCAGCCGGGCGCCCAGGGCATCGGCACTGGAGAGCCTGCCGCGGGCGGCGAGGTATCCGTCGGGCCGGATCAGCAGGTACTCGCCAGCCTGCGCGCCGAGCCCGGCGCGCAGGGAGCCGTCGGGGTCGGGGAGCGGGCCGGGGCCGTCGGGGTGCACCGTGCGCACGGACAGCACGCTGCGGAAGTCGTCCTGGACCCGGGTCAGTGCCCGGCCGGACGGCGCCGATCCGTCGCCGAACGCGAGCAACAGCCAGCGGGGGTCGGTCAGTTCGGCGCACAGGGCCTGCCAGCCGGGCGAGGTGCGCGCCGTCCCGGCTGAGCAGGCCACCCGGTCGCCCGGACGGGGCAGGACGTCCCGCCTCGCGGCGTCGGGCGGTGTGCGGCCGGTGAGCGGGCTGTCGCGGTAGTGCAGGGCGAGGCCCGACATGCCGCGCAGGATCTTGCGTTCGACGCGGCGGCGCAGCGGCGTCACCGTGCGCAGGACGCCCAGGCCGAGCGGGAGCAGGACCGGAGCGGCGGCGTTGCGCAGGGCGATCAGCGCGGTCGCGGTGCGGGTCGAGTCCAGCAGCGCGGCTCCGACGGGTACGCGCTCGGCGCCGTAGCTGTCGAGGAGTTCCTCCCGGGCCTCGCCGCGCACCACCTGAGCGAGTTTCCAGCCCAGGTTGTAGGCGTCCTGGACACCGGTGTTGAGGCCCTGCCCGGAGGCGGGGCTGTGGACGTGGGCGGCGTCGCCGGCGACGAAGCAGCGTCCGGCGCGCATGGACTTCACCATCCGCTGCTGGATGGTGAAGACCGACACCCAACTGGGGGGTGAGACCTTGACGGTGCGGCCCAGGGCCTGGCCGATCTTCGCGGCGAACCGTTCGGCGACGGCGTGTGGGTCCTCGCGGCCGTCGGTGTCGGCGGTGTCGAGCAGGCGCCACTTGCCGGGTGCGGCGAACGGCACGAGCAGGACGGTGCCCCGGCCGGTGTGCAGCCAGTGCAGGCTGTCCTTGGGCAGGTCCACGTCCAGGACGGCGTCGGCGACGAGCCACGTCTCGGTGGACTCGCCGAGCAGGGGGATGCCGAGGCGGCTGCGGACGAAGCTGTGGGCTCCGTCGGCGCCGACCAGCCAGGGCACGGCGAGCTCCTCGGTCCGCCCGTCCCGGTGCCGCAGGCGCACCCCGACCGCGCCGCCTCCCTGCGGCTGGTCCAGTCCGGTGGCCTCGGTGTCCCATTCGACGTCCACGCCGAGTTCGGCCAGGTGGGTCCGTAGCACTTCCTCGGTGCTGACCTGGTCGACCTGGAGGGTGAAGGGGAAGCGGGTGGGCAACTGCGAGTAGTCGGTGCCGAGCCGGGCGAGCATCCGCCCGCCCCGGTGCATCGAGAAGTGGCCGACGCGCAGCCCCCGGGGCAGCAGGTCCGCCAGTGTCCCCATCTGGTCGTAGATCTCCAGGGTCCGGGCGTGGGTCGCGGTGGCCCGGCTGGTGGTGGCGGGGCCGTCGGCGCCGTCCACGACGCGTACGCCGACGCCTCTGCGGCGCAGCTCGTAGGCGACGGTGAGGCCGACGGGACCAGCGCCGACGACGAGAACTTCCGTGGTGTCCGTGTCCAACTGGATTCCTCCCGGCCCAGGTGTTTCCACCAGCCTCGCCGCGGCCGCTGAACCGCTGGTCCAGCCTCGGTGCAGCCGTCGGCCCCCGGCCCGCAGCGGCGTTCCAGCGCCGGGCCCCAGGGTGGGGGGCGGCAACGACGGCTAGCGGAAGGGACGCACATGGCATCGGGTCGCCCGTACGACGCCGAGGATGCGGCAACCACCGGGTCCGCCGGAGACCGGGTCTTCACCGGCCCCCCGCTCAAGACGCTCGGCGGGCTGCTGGGCGGGCCCCGCCTGGACGACCTGCTCGCCCGGGCCGCGCGCACGGCCCCCGACCGGCCGGCCCTGCGCTCTTCCGAGGGCGAGCTGACCTACCGGGGCCTGGACTCCCGGGTGAGCGCGCTGGCCGCGGCGCTGCGCGCGCACACGGGCGGGCCCGGCGAGACGATCGCGCTGACCAACCGGCTGGACCTCGCCTTCCCGATCGCGTACTACGCGGTCTCGCGCTCCGGGAACGTCGGCGTGCTGGTCAACTCGCTGCTGCCGGACGAGCGCCTGGTGCGGCAGCTGCGGATCTCCCGGGCGCGCACCGCAGTGGTCACGCCGCAGGTCGCGCAGCGGCTGTCGGCGCTGCGCGAGCGGCTCCCGGACCTGCGCGCCCTGGTCCTCACCCACCGGGAGACGGGGGCCGAGGACGCGCCCACCCTGGAGGAGCTGATGCAGCGTCACCCGTCGGGCTTCTCGTGCGGCCTGGCGGACGAGGACGCGCTGGCCTGGCTCCAATTCACCAGCGGCACCACCGGCCCGGCCAAGGCCGTACGGCTCAGCCATCGCAACCTGACCGTCAACGCCGCGCAGACGGCGCACGCGCACCGGCTGTCGGAGGACGCGGTGCTCTTCGACCACCTGCCGGTCTTCCATCCGATGCACCTAAACGCCGCAGTCACCGCGACCGCGACCCTGGTGCTGCACCCGGGCCAGGACGGGGTGGAGGCGCTGCGGGCCGCGGCCCGCTCGGGTGCGACCCACTACTACAGCCTGCCGGTGCGCCTGGCCCGGCTGGCCGCAGACCCCCGGCTGCCGGAGGTGTCGGTGCCCGGCCTGCGGGCGGTGCTCTCCGGCGGCTCGGAGCTGTCCGCGCGGGCGGCGGACCTGCTGGCCGAACGGCTGGGGACGCCGGTGATCCAGGGGTACGGGCTGGCCGAGGCCTCCCCGTCGACCCACCTCGGCGACCCGGACCGTCCCCGGCCCGGTTCGTGCGGGGTGCTCACGGCCGGCACCGACTGCCGGATCGTCGACCTCGACACCGGGGCCGCGCTGGCGCGCGGGGCCACCGGCGAGATCCAGGTGCGCGGCCCGCAGCTGATGCTGGGCTACCTGGGCCGCGAGCGCGGCGAGGACATAGGCCCCGATGGCTGGTTCGCCACTGGTGACGTCGGCCGCGTCGACGACGAGGGCTTCCTGTTCGTCGTCGGCCGCATCAAGGACGTGTTCAAGCACGACAACTGGCTGGTCGCGCCCGGCGACATCGAGAACGTGCTGAACGCCCACCCGGCCGTCGCCGACTGCGTGGTGCTGGACCGCCCCGACGAACTGCACGGAGCCGTCGCCCACGCCTTCGTGGTCGCGCGCACCCAGGTCGAGGAGGGGGCCCTGACCGCGTACGTCAACGCACGGCTGCCCTACTACGAGCATCTGCACGGCGTGTCGTTCGTGTCTGAGATCCCCCGGTCGGCGACCGGGAAGGTCCCGCGCCACGAGCTGCGCGCACGGCTGGCCGACTTTTCGTCCACGCCCTGACGATCCGTCACATCAGAGAGGAGACAGTCATGTTCCACTTCATCAACAGGTTCACCGTGACCGGGGACACCGAGGAGTTCGAGCGGGTCCTGGGCGAACTCAACGCCTACATGTCGGCCCGGCCGGGCTTTCGGCGGCACCGCCTGTACCGCTCGGCCAAGGAGCCGAACGTCTACGTGGAGACGGCCGAGTGGGAGAGCGCCGAACTGCACCAGGAGGCGCTGCGCGGCGAGGGCTTCCTCGCCGGCGTCAAGAAGATCATGGCGCACGCCCGCGCGGAGCCGGCCCCCTTCACCGTCGTCCGGGAGAACAGCGTGGCCGGATTGTGACGGCCCCGCGTACCCCCTTCCCGTCCTACCGCGAGAGGTGCTCGTGATGAAGCCGACCGGTCAGAGAGCGGTCCCCGCCGTACCCGAGGCCGTACGGGAGCTGCGCGAACTGATCCTCGCCGCCGCCTGGCCCGCCGCGGTGCGTGCCGCCGCCCGGCTGGGCGTCGCCGACGCGCTCGGCGACACGCCCGCCACCGCCGAACAGCTCGCCCGGCGCACCGGAACCGACCCGCAGGCGCTGCGGCGGCTGCTGCGTGCCCTGGCGCAGCGGGGCGTCTTCGTGGCGGAGGAGGACGGGAGCTATTCGCACAGCGCCACCTCGCGGCTGCTGCGCGAGGGCACCCCGCGCAGCCTGCGGCACATGGCGATGTGGGCGACCGAGCCGTGGACCTGGGAGGTGTGGCCCCGGCTGGAGGAGGCGGTCCGCTCCGGCGCGGACGTCTTCCACGCCCTGCACGGCAAGGACTTCTTCGCCTATCTACACGAGGACGCGCCGGACTCCGCGCGGGTGTTCGACCTGGCGATGACGCAGGCCAGCACGCTGTCGGCGCTCCAGCTGCCGGCGGTGCTGGACCTGACCGGGGTGGACACGCTGGTCGACGTGGCGGGCGGGCAGGGCCTGACGCTGGCCGCGCTGCTGGAGAGCAGCCACGGCGTGCGGGGCGTGCTGTTCGACCTGCCGTCCGTCGTCGCCGACCCGGATCCGCGGCTGACCGGCGACGGCCCGCTGGCCGGGCGCTGCGAGCTGGTCGCGGGCGACTGCCGCGTCGACGTGCCGGTCGAGGCGGATCTCTATCTGCTCAAGAACGTCCTCGAATGGGACGACGACTCGACGGTGGCCACCTTGCGCAACGTCGCCCGGCACGCCCGCCCCGGCGCCCGGGTGGTGATCGTGGAGAACCTGGTCGACGCCGGCGCCGAGGCCGGCTTCACCTCGGCGATGGACCTGCTCCTGCTGCTCAACGTGGGTGGCAAGAAGCACACCAGGGCCGACCTGCTGGCGCTCGTCGAGCGGGCGGGCCTGGCGGTGGAAGAGGTCCGGCCGGTGAACGCCTACCTGCACATGATCGTCTCCAGGGTGGCCCGGTGACCGGCGCACCGCGCACCGGGCGGGCCGTCGCCGAGGCGGCCGTCGCGGCGCCGGCCGCCACCGTCTACGCGCTGTTGACCGGCCTGGAGACCTGGCCCCGGCTGTTCCCGTGGATCCTGCACACCGAGCCGCTCGAACGGCGGGGGCCGGAGGACGTGGTGCGCTACTGGGGCATCACCGACCAGGAGACCATCCGCACCTGGGTGTCGCGCCGGCGCCTGGATCCGGGGGCGCTGCGCATGGAGTTCGAACAGCAGGGCGCCGTCGGCGAGGTGGCCCGGCTCGGCGGCTCGTGGTCGTTCGACGCCGGACCGGACGGTGGGACGAGGGTCGAGGCCGTCCACGAGTTCGAGCTGGCCGAGGACGCACCGGTGGGCCTCGGCGACATGGCCGAAGTGTTCCACGGCCGGACCCGGGCCCAGATGGCCCGGCTCGCCGAGTGCGCCGAGAACCTGGCCGAACTGGACCGCCGGACGCTGTCCTTCCGCGCCACCCTGTCGGTCGCGGCCGATCCGGGCGAGGTCTACCGGGTGCTGGCCGACCCGGGGCGTCGGCCGGACCTGGCTCCCGGAGCCGTCCGGGCCCGCGCCGGAGAGGGGGCGCCCGGCGTGCACTTCCTGGAGTTCGCCGAGACCGACGCGGACGGGCGGCCGCGCACCGGACGGGCGGCGCGGCTGGTGCTGGCGCCCCGCAAGGTCGTCTTCAAGTCCCTGACCCCGCCGACCGGACTCGTCCAGCACACCGGCCACTGGGCGGTCGCGCCCTCGCCCCAGGGGTCCACGGTCACGACCACCCGGACCGTGGTCCTCGACCCCGACAGCCCGGCCTGCCCGGAGCAGGTGCACCGGCACCTGGTGGAGGGGCCGCTGACGGCCCTGCGGACCCTGGGCGCGCTCGCACCGCCGACCCGCTGACGGCATGGCGGACCGGTCCCGGGGGGGGGGGGGGGGGGGGGGGGGGGGGGGGGGGGGGGGGGGGGGGGGGGGGGGGGGGGGGGGGGGGGGGGGGGGGGGGGGGGGGAGGGGGGGG
>NZ_JBVITE010000077.1:0-34419 GCF_055575155.1 Kitasatospora sp. NPDC034533 | reverse complement strand
CGGACAGAACAACTTGAGGACAGCCCAGCAGGGCGTCAGTCAGTGGCTGAGCCACGACCACCGGAACCTGAGTATCAGCATCAATGTCAGTGGTGGGTCGTACCGTTGAATGGTGCGTCCCATCACGAGTATTGAGCGGTCCGTGGCGCCCTTCGAGGTCGTCAGCCCCTTCCAGCCGAACGGCGACCAGCCGGCGGCCATCGCCGAGCTGGAGCGGCGGATCAAGGGAGGGGAGAAGGACGTCGTGCTGCTCGGTGCCACCGGCACCGGCAAGTCGGCCACCACGGCCTGGATGATCGAGAAGCTGCAGCGGCCCACCCTGGTGATGGCGCCGAACAAGACGCTGGCCGCGCAGCTGGCGAACGAGTTCCGCGAGCTGCTGCCGAACAACGCGGTCGAGTACTTCGTCTCGTACTACGACTACTACCAGCCGGAGGCGTACGTCCCGCAGACGGACACCTACATCGAGAAGGACTCCTCGATCAACGAGGAGGTCGAGCGGCTGCGCCACTCGGCGACCAACTCGCTGCTCACCCGCCGGGACGTCGTCGTGGTCGCCTCGGTCTCCTGCATCTACGGCCTCGGCACCCCGCAGGAGTACGTGGACCGGATGGTGCCGCTCAAGGTCGGCCAGGAGATCGACCGGGACGACCTGCTGCGCCGCTTCGTCGACATCCAGTACGCCCGCAACGACGTGGCCTTCACCCGCGGCACCTTCCGGGTCCGCGGCGACACCATCGAGATCTTCCCGGTCTACGAGGAGCTCGCCGTCCGGATCGAGATGTTCGGCGACGAGATCGAGGCGCTCTACACCCTCCACCCGCTCACCGGCGAGATCATCAGCCAGGACGACTCCGTCTACGTCTTCCCCGCCTCGCACTACGTGGCCGGCCCCGAGCGCATGGAGCGCGCGATCACCGGCATCGAGAAGGAGCTGGAGGAGACGCTCGCCCGGCTGGAGAAGCAGGGCAAGCTGCTGGAGGCCCAGCGGCTGCGGATGCGCACCACGTACGACATCGAGATGCTGCGCCAGATCGGCACCTGCTCGGGCGTCGAGAACTACTCGATGCACTTCGACGGCCGCGAGCCGGGCTCCCCGCCCAACACCCTGCTCGACTACTTCCCGGAGGACTTCCTCCTGGTCATCGACGAGTCGCACGTCACCGTCCCGCAGATCGGCGCGATGTACGAGGGCGACGCCTCGCGCAAGCGCACCCTGGTCGAGCACGGCTTCCGGCTGCCGTCCGCGATGGACAACCGCCCGCTGAAGTGGGAGGAGTTCCTGGGCCGGATCGGCCAGACGGTCTACCTGTCGGCGACGCCCGGCGCGTACGAGCTGTCGCGCGGCGACGGCCAGGTCGAGCAGATCATCCGCCCGACCGGCCTGATCGACCCCGAGGTGATCGTCAAGCCGACCGAGGGCCAGATCGACGACCTGGTGCACGAGGTCCGCAAGCGGGTCGAGAAGGACGAGCGCGTGCTGGTCACCACGCTGACCAAGAAGATGGCCGAGGACCTCACCGACTACATGCTCGGCCTGGACATCCGGGTCCGCTACCTGCACAGCGACGTGGACACCCTGCGCCGGGTGGAGCTGCTGCGCGAGCTGCGGGCGGGCAAGTACGACGTGCTGGTCGGCATCAACCTGCTGCGCGAGGGCCTGGACCTGCCCGAGGTGTCGCTGGTGGCGATCCTGGACGCGGACAAGGAGGGCTTCCTGCGCTCCGGCACCTCCCTGATCCAGACGATCGGCCGCGCCGCCCGCAACGTCTCCGGCCAGGTCCACATGTACGCGGACAAGATCACTCCCGCGATGGAGAAGGCCATCGACGAGACCAACCGCCGCCGGGCCGTGCAGCAGGCCTACAACAAGGAGCACGGGATCGACCCCCAGCCGCTGCGCAAGAAGATCGGCGACATCCTGGACACCCTCGCCCGCGAGGACGTGGACACCGACGAGCTGCTCTCCACCGGCTACCGCAACCAGGGCAAGGGCAAGGCCCCGGTGCCGGCGCTCGGCGCGGAGCGCAAGCCGGCCAAGTCCCTGCCGGCCGCCGAACTGGCGGAGCTCATCCAGGAGATGACCGACCGGATGCACACGGCCGCCGCCGACCTCCAGTTCGAGGTCGCCGCCCGGCTGCGCGACGAGGTCAAGGAGTTGAAGAAGGAGCTGCGGCAGATGCGCGAGGCCGGTGTGGCCTGACGGTACGCCCGGGGCGCCGGGGCACGGCCGTTCCCCGCACCTCCGGGAACCAACCGCCCGGAGGTGTCTCAGACTCGCCACAAACGGGGAAACCCCGGGGAGCCGGGGGCGCCACAGGCCCTAGGCTGGCCTGCGGCACCGTGCCCTCGGGACGGGGTGGCGGGCCGTACGCAGAGGGGGCCTCAGCCGGGGGACGGCGACGGGGTGTTCCACCGTGGAGCCGCGCGGCCGTGACCGCGCGGCCGGCAGAGAGGACGTCGTCGTGTCGGTGAACCTGGCCAAGGGGCAGAGGGTCAGCCTCCAGAAGGGGCCGGGCAGCGCCCTGTCCGTGGTCCGGATGGGCCTCGGCTGGCAGGCCGCCCCCAAGCGCGGGCTGTTCGGCAGCCGCACCCGGAAGATCGACCTGGACGCCTCGGCGCTGCTCTACGCCGAGAAGACCCCGTCCGACGTGGTGTTCTTCTCGCACCTGGAGAGCAACGACGGTTCCGTGCGGCACACCGGCGACAACCTGGAGGGCGGCTCGGGGGCCGAGGACGACGAGGCGATCCTGGTCGACCTGGTCCACGTGCCCGTCAACATCACCCAGGTGGTGTTCACGGTGAGCTCGTACACCGGCCAGACCTTCGCCGAGGTGCAGCGGGCGCACTGCCGGCTGGTGGACGAGACCACCGGGCTGGAGCTGGCCCGCTACGAGCTGGCGGGCGGCGGGCCGCACACCGGGCAGATCATGGCCAAGGTGGTCCGGGACGGCAACGGCGGCTGGGAGATGCAGGCGATCGGCGCGCCCGCCAGGGGGCGCACCTTCCAGGACCTGCTGCCGGCGATCGAGCCGTTCCTGTAGGGGCACGCCCTTTACCTTCTTTACCTTCTCTTGGGGTGGCTGTTACCCTCGTCGGCAGCGGAGGGGAGTATTCCTCGACAGTCGACCCCGTCATCACGGGTGCCCGTCGCGGCACCCCGGGGCGCTGGCCCGACGGGCGGAAGAGACCTCCGGCAGTGACGATGACTGTCTCGCCTACCTGCCGGAGGAGCAGTAGTGGACGTTTCCATGACCATGTGGGTCTCCACGATCCTGGTGCTGGTCGCACTGATCGTGGCGGACTTCTTCATCGGAGGGCGCAAGCCGCACGAGGTCTCGATCAAGGAGGCCGGGATCTGGACGGCCGTCTGGGTCGCCCTGGCGGTGCTCTTCGGGGGCTTCCTCTGGTGGCACTCCGGCGGGGAGCCGGCGGGTGAGTTCTTCGCCGGGTACATCACCGAGAAGTCACTCAGCGTCGACAACCTCTTCGTGTTCATCCTGATCATGGGCAAGTTCGCGGTGCCCAGGATCTACCAGCAGCGCGTGCTGATGTTCGGTGTGATCATCGCCCTGGTGCTCCGGGCGGTGTTCATCGCCGGCGGCGCGGCGCTGGTCTCCGAGTTCTCCTGGGTGTTCTTCCTCTTCGGCGCCTTCCTGATCTGGACGGCCTGGAAGCTGATCAAGGAGGCCCGCGCCGAGGACGAGGGGGAGGAGCACTTCGAGGAGAACCGCGCCCTCAAGGCGATCACCCGCCGCTTCCCGGCCACCGAGGACTACCGCGGCACCAGGCTGTTCGTCCGCGAGAACGGCCGCCGGCTGATCACCCCGATGCTGGTCGTCATGCTGGCGATCGGTACGACGGACGTGCTGTTCGCGCTGGACTCGATCCCGGCCATCTTCGGCCTGACCCAGGACGCGTACATCGTCTTCACCGCCAACGCCTTCGCCCTGATGGGCCTGCGCCAGCTGTACTTCCTGATCGGCGGGCTGCTGAAGAAGCTGGTCCACCTCAGCTACGGCCTGTCGGTGATCCTCGGCTTCATCGGCGTGAAGCTGGTCCTGCACGCCGCCCACGAGGCGGGCGCGACCTGGGCCCCGGAGATCGGCATCCCGTTCTCGCTCGGCTTCATCGTGCTGGTGCTGGCGATCACCACCGTCACCAGCCTGCGGGCCTCGAAGAAGGCCGAACGCCAGGAGCACGCGAAGCTCGACGCCTGACCGCCGGGCCGAGCGGCTCCGAGCCCCGCCGCCCGGATCTCTCCGGGCGGCGGGGCTCGGCGCTGCGCGGGGCCGGCCGTACGCGGCGATCCGGCGCGGGCCCGAGGCGCTCGACGCCTGCCAGGCCCGCGACAGGAGATAATCGGCGCATGAGCCTCGCCCCGGTGGTGGATAGCAGGTGCGCACAGCTGGCCGAACGCCTGCCTGCGTCGTTGGACGATTTGGCCGGTCCGGCGGACGGCACGGTAGAGCTGCCGCTGCACCTGGCATGGTCGGGACTGCGTGTCTTCGACCTCGACCGGCCCCGGCTGCGGATGGGTCTGTACCGGCTCGTCCTCACCGAGGGCATGCGCGATGACCTCACCCGCTACCTGAACGCAGGCCTGCTGGTGGAGCAGTGGCCCGATCTGCGCAAGCTGGTCGGCCCGGCGGTCCGCGGTGTTTGGGAGTCGGCCTTCGGCGAGCTCGCGGCCGCTGCCCGGCCCGCCGCCGCGTGAGGCTCACTCCGCTCCACCGGAGGCTGCTGATCGATGTCCTGGCGGTCGGCGCCCCGTACCGACTGGTGCTGACCGGCGGCTACGCCGTCCAAGCCCACGGACTTGCCGATCGGCTCAGTCAGGATCTCGACGTGGCTACGGAGCACCCGGCCGCGATGGGGGAGATCGTCGGCGCGCTCACCCGCGGCCTCGCCGAGCGGGGCTGGACCGTGCACGAGGTCGAGGTCGTCCCGCTGTCGGGCCGTCTGGTGGTCACCGACGCGGCGAGCGGGGAGAGCTGCGAGGTCGACGTCCTCAAGGAGCACCTCTGGAAGCCGACCGTCGAGCTCGATTTCGGGCCGGTCCTGTCCGTCGAAGACGTGGTCGGCACCAAGATGCGTGCCCTCGCCGACCGCGGCTTCGCCCGCGACCTGATCGACATCCAGGCCGCCTGCCGCTGGTTCAGCCATGGCGACCTCGAAGACCTCGGCCGCCGCCACGCGCGCGACACCTTCGACCTGACCGAGCTGCGCGACCGCCTGGCCGGGGCGGACTGGATCGACGACACCGAGTTCGCCGCCTACGGCCTTGACGAGGAGACCATCACGGGCCTGCGGGCATGGGCTCAGGAGTGGGTCGACGACCTGGAGCGGCGGCTGGCCACGGACAGCTGTTACGACGACGAGTGAGGCCTGTTCCCCGGCCGGTCGGCTCCCCGGGGAGCCGACCGGCCGGGGCCCGGTCACCAGCCGCGTTCGCGCCACTCCTCCAGGTGCGGGCGTTCGGCGCCGAGGGTGGTGTCGTTGCCGTGGCCGGGGTAGACCCAGGCCTCGTCCGGGAGGACGTCGAAGATCTTCTCGGTGACGTCGCGGTAGAGGGTCCGGAAGGCCTCCGGGTCCCCCCAGGTGTTGCCGACGCCGCCGGGGAAGAGGCAGTCGCCGGTGAAGACGTGGGGGTGGCCCTGGGGGTCGTCGTAGACGAGCACGATGGCGCCCGGGGTGTGCCCGACCAGGTGCCGGACGGTCAGTTCGACCTCGCCGACCCGCAGCGTGTCGCCGTCCGCGAGCAGCAGCTCGGTGGGGACGTCGATGCCCTCGGCGTCGTGCTCGCCGGCGGCGGTGCGGGCGCCGGTGGTGGCGACCACCTCGGCCAGCGCGCCCCAGTGGTCGTGGTGGCGGTGGGTGGTGACCACGGTGCCCAGCTCGTCGCCGACGGTCTCCAGCAGCGCCGGGGCGTCCGCGGCGGCGTCGATCAGCAGCTGCTCGTCGGTGGCCCGGCAGCGCAGCAGGTAGGCGTTGTTGTCGTACGGGCCGACGGCCACCTTGGTGATCATCAGATGGGCCAGTTCCCGTACGTCCGGCGGCCCGCCGACCTTGACCGCTCCGTGGTACGTCATCCGTTCGCTCCCTCTCCAGTGGCTCCTGGGATCATCCTCGCCCCGTCAGCCCATCGGGGGAAGCTGGGGGAGGGCGGTGTCGGGGGTGCGGCGCAGGTCGGCGCCGTCGGAGCGGCCGGAGAGCCAGGCGGCGAGGGCGTGGACGGGGCCGGTGACGGTCAGCGCGGGGGCGCCCGAGCCGATCGCGGCGCGCTCCCCGGTGTCCTCGGCGACCAGCTCGACGCCGGGCAGGCCGGCCTCGTCGGCCAGGCCCTCGGCGAGCCGGCGGAACTGGGCGAGCGCGAAGTCCCGCGGCCACTGGGCGGGGGTGTAGCCGGCGGCCAGGTCGACGTGGTGGAACTCCAGCTCCACCAGGCGCTTGGCCGGGATGTCGCAGGCCGGGAAGACGTAGCCGTGGCGGTGCTTCACGGTCGCCGTCCAGGCCTGCGGGTCCAGCAGCGCGGCGGCCTCGGCGAAGCGGGCGTGGGAGTCGCGCAGGTCGGCGAGCTGGACGTCCACCGGGCGCGGGGCGTCGCGCTCGATGCCCTGGTCGCGGGCCTCGTTGCTGGCGTACTGCGGGATGTCGGTGCCGGTGCGGGCGCCGGTCAGCAGGTTGACCAGGGAGTCGGCGTTGCGGGCGAGGTGGGCCAGCACGTGGCCGCGGGTCCAGCCGGGCAGTGCGGAGGGCTCGGCGACGGCCTCGGGCTCCAGCCCGGTGACGGTGGCCAGCAGGCGCCGGGTGCTCTCCTCGACCTGTCGGAGGAAGGAGGCCGCGGAGGCGGCGGCCTCGGCGGCGGAGTGCGGGTCGGTCGTCCGCTGGCCGGTCGGCCGGGAGTCGGTCGGCCGGGAGTCGGTCGGCTGGGGGTCGGTCATCGAATCCGCCTTCGGTACGGGTCGGTGCGTTGCCCGCGAGGGCTCCGCTCGTTGACCAGGTGACGCTATCGCCCATTCCGGCCCTGAGCAGGGCCTTTTTCGGTCCGGGTACGGACCGTCCGGGAGCCGCCTTCACTCGTTCGGGTGGTCCCCGCTGGACAAGGTCGATATTCGAACGTCTGAGCTATAGGCTGGCTGCCGCATCCTGGAAGAAGCAGCACATCCCAACGCAAGCCCTCTCGCCCCGGAGAAAGGCGCCAGAAGCAGTGGCCGACCGCCTCATCGTCCGCGGTGCTCGCGAGCACAATCTCAAGAACGTCTCGCTCGACCTGCCCCGCGACTCCCTCATCGTCTTCACGGGCCTCTCCGGCTCCGGCAAGTCCTCGCTCGCCTTCGACACGATCTTCGCCGAGGGCCAGCGCCGCTACGTCGAGTCGCTGTCGTCCTACGCCCGCCAGTTCCTGGGGCAGATGGACAAGCCCGACGTGGACTTCATCGAAGGCCTCTCCCCGGCCGTCTCGATCGACCAGAAGTCCACCAACCGCAACCCCCGTTCGACCGTCGGCACCATCACCGAGGTCTACGACTACCTGCGCCTGCTGTTCGCCCGGATCGGCAAGCCGCACTGCCCGCACTGCGGCCGTCCGATCGCCAAGCAGTCGCCGCAGGCGATCGTGGACAAGGTGCTGGAGCTCACCGAGGGCACCCGCTTCCAGGTGCTGAGCCCGGTGGTGCGCGAGCGCAAGGGCGAGTTCGTCGACCTGTTCGCCGACCTCCAGTCCAAGGGCTACTCCCGCGCCCGGGTCGACGGCGAGACGGTCCAGCTCGCCGAGCCGCCGAAGCTCAAGAAGCAGGAGAAGCACACCATCGAGGTGGTGATCGACCGCCTGACGGTGAAGGACAGCGCCAAGCGGCGGCTCACCGACTCGGTGGAGACGGCCCTGCGGCTGTCCGGCGGCATGGTCGTGCTCGACTTCGTCGACCTCCCCGAGGACGACGCCGAGCGCGAGCGGATGTACTCCGAGCACCTCTACTGCCCGTACGACGACGTGTCGTTCGAGGAGCTGGAGCCGCGCTCGTTCTCCTTCAACTCGCCGTTCGGCGCCTGCCCGGACTGCTCGGGCCTGGGCAACCGGATGGAGGTCGACCCGGAGCTGGTGGTGCCGGACGTCGAGCGCTCGCTGGACGAGGGCGCCATCCACCCGTGGTCGGCCGGGCACGCCAAGGAGTACTTCCAGCGGCTGATCGACGCGCTGGCCGAGGAACTCGGCTTCCGCACCGACATCCCCTGGGCCGGGCTGCCCGCCCGCGCCAAGAAGGCGCTGCTGTACGGCCACAAGCACCAGGTGCAGGTCCGCTACCGCAACCGCTTCGGCCGCGAGCGCTCGTACAGCACCGGCTTCGAGGGCGCGATCCCGTTCATCCAGCGCCGGCACACCGAGGCGGAGAGCGACAGCAGCCGCGAGCGCTTCGAGGGCTACATGCGCGAGGTGCCCTGCCCGACCTGCCAGGGCGCCCGGCTCAAGCCGGTGGTGCTCGCGGTCACCGTCCAGGACAAGTCGATCGCCGACGTCTCCTCGATGTCGATCAGCGACTGCTCCGAGTTCCTCGGCGCGATGAAGCTGAACGCCCGGGACAAGCGGATCGCCGAGCGGGTCCTCAAGGAGGTCAACGAGCGGCTGCGCTTCCTGGTCGACGTCGGGCTGGACTACCTCTCGCTGGACCGCGCGGCCGGCACCCTGTCCGGCGGCGAGGCCCAGCGCATCCGGCTGGCCACCCAGATCGGCTCCGGCCTGGTCGGCGTGCTGTACGTGCTGGACGAGCCGTCCATCGGCCTGCACCAGCGGGACAACCACCGGCTGATCGAGACGCTGGTGCGGCTGCGCGACATCGGCAACACCCTGATCGTGGTCGAGCACGACGAGGACACCATCAAGACCGCGGACTGGGTGGTCGACATCGGCCCCGGCGCGGGCGAGCACGGCGGCAAGGTGGTGCACTCCGGTTCGCTGAAGGAGCTGCTCGGCAACAAGGAGTCGCTGACCGGCCAGTACCTCTCCGGCAAGCGGTCCATCCCGATCCCGGGCACCCGCCGCGAGCGGGACAGGAAGCGCCAGCTGACCGTCCACGGCGCCCGCGAGCACAACCTCAAGGACGTCACGGTCGGCTTCCCGCTCGGCACCCTCACCGCGATCACCGGCGTCTCCGGCTCCGGCAAGTCGACGCTGGTCAACGACATCCTGTACACCCACCTCGCCCGGGAGCTGAACGGCGCCCGCACGGTGCCCGGCCGGCACACCCGGATCACCGGCACCGACCAGGTGGACAAGGTGGTGCACGTCGACCAGTCGCCGATCGGCCGCACCCCGCGCTCCAACCCGGCCACCTACACCGGGGTGTTCGACCACGTCCGCCGGCTCTTCGCGGAGACGCAGGAGGCCAAGGTCCGCGGCTACCTGCCCGGCCGGTTCTCCTTCAACGTCAAGGGCGGCCGCTGCGAGAACTGCTCGGGCGACGGCACCATCAAGATCGAGATGAACTTCCTGCCGGACGTCTACGTGCCGTGTGAGGTCTGCCACGGCGCCCGGTACAACCGGGAGACACTGGAGGTCCACTACAAGGGCAAGTCCATCGCCGAGGTGCTGGACATGCCGATCGAGGAGGCGCTGGCCTTCTTCGAGGCCGTCCCGGCGATCGCCCGCCACCTGCGGACGCTCAACGACGTCGGCCTCGGCTACGTCCGGCTCGGCCAGTCCGCGCCCACCCTCTCCGGCGGCGAGGCGCAGCGCGTCAAGCTCGCCTCCGAGCTCCAGAAGCGCTCCACCGGGCGGACGGTCTACGTGCTGGACGAGCCCACCACCGGTCTGCACTTCGAGGACATCAGCAAGCTGATCAAGGTGCTCAGCGGGCTGGTCGACAAGGGCAACACGGTGATCGTCATCGAGCACAACCTCGATGTGATCAAGACCGCCGACTGGATCGTCGACATGGGCCCCGAGGGCGGCTCCGGCGGCGGAACGGTGGTCGCCGAGGGCACCCCGGAGCAGATCGCGGCCGTCCCGGAGAGCCACACCGGCAAGTTCCTGCGGGACATCCTGCCCGCCGACTTCGCGGACGCCCCGCCCGCCCCGGCGAAGAAGGCGCCGCGCAAGCGCGCGGCCGCCGCGAAGAAGTAGCCCCGCCCGCCGCGTTCCGCCGCTCCCGGCCCACCCCGACACCCAGGGGTGGACCGGGAGCGGCGGGGTGTGCGCGGCATAGACTTCCGTGGTCCCCGCAGCAGAACCGTAGGAGCGCACCGATGTCCGAGACCAGCCCCACCGCCTCCCGCCGCACGGTGCTCTGCGGGGCCGCCGCCCTGGCGGCCGGCGGCGCCGTGGCGGTCACCGGATGCGGCTCCTCCGCCGGTGACAAGGGCGCGCTCAAGGGCCCGGTCGACCTCGGACCGGCCTCGGCCGTGCCGGAGGGCGGCGGCAAGGTCTACCGCGAGCAGAAGATCGTGGTGACCCAGCCCACCGCCGGCCAGTACAAGGCGTTCAACGCCCGCTGCACCCACGCCGGATGCCTGGTGGACCAGGTGAAGGACGACCAGATCCAGTGCCCCTGCCACGGCAGCCGGTTCTCCGCCACCGACGGCGCCGTGAAGGAGGGCCCGGCCTCCGCCCCGCTGCCCGCCTACACCGTCACGGTCGAGGGCGGCAACCTCAAGGTGACCCCGAGCTGACACAGTTGAGCCCCTCCCGACCGCCACGGTCCCACCTGACGATCTCCGCCCCGCGGCCCCGTCCCCACTCGGTACGGTGGACCCATGGCTGACCCGAGCACCTACCGCCCCGCGCCCGGTGCGATCCCGACCTCCCCCGGCGTCTACAGGTTCCGCGACGCCCACGGCCGGGTCATCTACGTCGGCAAGGCCAAGAGCCTGCGCCCGCGCCTGTCCTCCTACTTCCAGGACCTCGCGGGCCTGCACCCGCGCACCGCCACCATGGTCACCACCGCCGCCTCGGTGGAGTGGACCGTGGTCGGCACCGAAGTCGAGGCGCTCCAGCTGGAGTACTCCTGGATCAAGGAGTTCGACCCGCGGTTCAACGTCAAGTACCGCGACGACAAGAGCTATCCGGAACTCGCCGTCACCCTCGACGAGGAGTACCCGAGGGTCCAGGTGATGCGCGGGGCGCACAAGAAGGGCGTGCGCTACTTCGGCCCGTACGGGCACGCCTGGGCGATCCGCGAGACGGTCGACCTGCTGCTGCGCGTCTTCCCCGTCCGCACCTGCTCCAACGGCGTCTTCAAGCGCGCCCGCCAGGTCGGCCGCCCCTGCCTGCTCGGCTACATCGGCAAGTGCGCCGCGCCCTGCGTCGGCAAGGTCTCCGCGGACGAACACCGGGCGCTGGCCGAGGACTTCTGCGACTTCATGGCCGGGCGCACCGGCAACTACCTGCGCCGGCTGGAAGAGCAGATGCGGGAGGCCGCCGCCGAGATGGAGTACGAGAGGGCGGCCCGGCTGCGGGACGACATCGGCGCCCTCAAGCGCGCGATGGAGAAGAACGCCATCGTGCTCGCCGACGCCACCGACGCCGACCTGCTGGCCGTCGCCGAGGACGAGCTCGAAGCCGCCGTGCAGATCTTCCACGTCCGCGGCGGCCGGGTGCGCGGCCAGCGCGGCTGGGTCACCGACAAGGTCGAGGACGTCGACACCGCCGGCCTGGTCGAGCACGCCCTCCAGCAGCTCTACGGCGGCGGCGAGTCCGTCCCGCGCGAGGTCCTCGTCCCCGCCCTGCCCGACCCGGTCGAGCCGGTCCGCGAGTGGCTGGGCGGCCTGCGCGGCAGCCAGGTCGACCTGCGCATCCCCCAGCGCGGCGACAAGAAGGACCTGATGGCCACCGTGCAGCGCAACGCCCAACAGGCGCTCGCCCTGCACAAGACCAAGCGCGCCTCCGACCTCACCACCCGCAGCCGCGCCCTCCAGGAGATCGCCGACGCGCTGGAGCTGGACTCCGTCCCGCTGCGCATCGAGTGCTACGACATCTCCCACCTCCAGGGCGAGGACGTGGTCGCCTCCATGGTCGTCTTCGAGGACGGCCTGGCCCGCAAGAGCGAGTACCGGCGCTTCCAGATCAAGGGCTTCGAGGGCCAGGACGACGTCCGCTCGATGCACGAGGTGATCAGCCGGCGCTTCCGCCGCTACCTCCAGGAGCGCGAGCAGACCGGCGAGTGGGCCGTCCCCGAGGAGGACGAGCCCGCGGCCGTCGGCGCCCGGGACGAGGAGGGCCGCCCCAAGCGCTTCGCCTACCCGCCCCAACTGCTGGTCGTCGACGGCGGCCAGCCGCAGGTCGCCGCCGCCAGACGCGCCCTGGACGAGCTCGGCATCGACGACGTCGCGCTGTGCGGCCTGGCCAAGCGCCTGGAGGAGGTCTGGCTGCCCGGCGAGGACGACCCGGTCGTGCTGCCCCGCTCCAGCGAGGGCCTCTACCTGCTCCAGCGGGTGCGCGACGAGGCCCACCGCTTCGCGATCAGCTATCAGCGCAACAAGCGTTCCAAGCGACTCACCGCCGGGGAACTGGACTCCGTCCCGGGCCTCGGAGAGACTCGCCGCCGGGCGCTGCTCAAGCACTTCGGCTCGCTGAGGAAGCTCCGGGCCGCCACCGTGGACGAGCTCTGCGAGGTACCCGGCATCGGACGCCGCACCGCGCAGACTGTTGCGGAGGCGTTGTCGTCCCGTACACCCGCCGCACCCGCGGTCAACACCGCGACCGGCGAGATCATCGAGGACGGGGCCGAGCAGGCCGCCGAGCCGGTGGCCGCAGCACCCCAGACCGCACCATCCCAGGAGACGCCATGACGGCCGACGCCGCCTGTCAGCCGGTGTGCCCCGGCCCCGCCCGCCTGCCCGGGCCGGGGAAGGGCGGCCGTGCCGTACGCGTTCTCCCCAGCAGAAAGACCGAGAGCGGGGAACCGAAGTGACCGTGTCAGACGTGGCCGAGAACGCGCCGGAGCTGGTGATCATCTCCGGCATGTCCGGAGCCGGCCGCTCCACCGCCGCCAAGTGCCTGGAGGACCTCGGCTGGTTCGTGGTGGACAACCTGCCACCGGCCCTGATCCCGACCATGGTCGACCTGGGCGCCCGCTCCCAGGGCAACGTCGCCCGGATCGGCGTCGTCGTGGACGTCCGCGGCCGGCAGTTCTTCGACGACCTGCTCACCTCGCTGGACGAGCTGGAGAAGCGCGGCGTCCGGCTCCGGGTCGTCTTTCTGGACTCCTCCGACGAGGCGCTGGTGCGCCGCTTCGAGAGCGTCCGACGCCCGCACCCCCTCCAGGCCGACGGCCGGATCGTGGACGGCATCGCCCGCGAGCGCGACCTGCTGCGCGACCTGCGCGGCGAGGCCGACCTGGTGATCGACACCTCCAACCTCAACGTGCACCAGCTGCGCGCCAAGCTGGACGCCCAGTTCGCCGACCACGACGAGCCCGAGCTGCGCGCCACCGTGATGTCCTTCGGCTTCAAGTACGGCCTGCCGGTCGACGCCGACCTCGTGGTGGACTGCCGCTTCCTGCCCAACCCGCACTGGGTGCCCGAACTGCGGGCCCGCACCGGCACCGACGCGGACGTCGCCGACTACGTGTTCCAGCAGCCCGGAGCCAACGAGTTCCTGGACGGCTACGCCCAGCTGCTGCGCATCGTCACCGAGGGGTACCGCCGCGAGGGGAAGCGCTACATGACGCTTGCCGTAGGCTGCACCGGTGGCAAGCACCGCAGCGTCGCCATGTCCGAGCGTCTGACCAAGCGTCTCATCGCCGACGGAGTCGAGACGGTGCTGGTCCACCGTGACATGGGACGGGAGTAACCGCCGCCTCCCTGCCGGGCCCGCCGGCGGAGCGGTCGGCGGGCCGAGGAACGCGAGGTGATGTGTGGCGGGATACGTGCCCGGGCGGCAGCCGCAGAGCAGGACCGGTGACCGGCCGGGCAGCCCGGCCCGGGCCACGGCGCCGAGCCGTCCGCGCAGCAGTCCCGCCCGCGCCAATCCGGCCCCCAGGATCACCGCGCTCGGCGGCGGGCAGGGCCTGTCCGCCTCGCTGTCCGCGCTGCGCCGGCTCACCAGCGACCTCACCGCCGTGGTCACCGTCGCCGACGACGGCGGCTCCAGCGGCCGGCTGCGCGAGGAGCTCGGCGTGCTGCCCCCCGGCGACCTGCGCAAGGCGCTGGCCGCGCTGTGCGGGGACGACGACTGGGGGCGCACCTGGTCCGAGGTGATCCAGCAGCGCTTCACCGGCAACGGCGAACTCGGCGGCCACGCCGTCGGCAACCTGCTGATCGTCGCTCTCTGGGAGAAGCTGGGCGACCCGGTGGCGGCGCTGGACTGGGTCGGCCGGCTGCTCAACGTCCAGGGCCGGGTGCTGCCGATGTCGGCCGTGCCGCTGGACATCGAGGCGACCGTCCGCGGCCACGACCCGCGACGCCCCACCGAGGTGAGCGCCGTCCGCGGCCAGGCCGACGTGGCGGCGACCCCCGGGACCGTCCAGTCGATCCGGCTGCTGCCGGACGAGCCGCCCGCCGTCCCGGAGGCCGTCACCGCGGTGCGCGAGGCGGACTGGGTGGTCCTCGGCCCCGGCTCCTGGTTCACCAGCGTGCTGCCGCACCTGCTGGTGCCCGAGCTGGCCAAGGCGCTCACCGAGACCCGCGCCCGCCGCCTGCTCACCCTGAACCTCGCCCCCCAGCCCGGCGAGACCGAGGGCTTCACCCCGCAGCGCCACCTGGAGGTCATCGCCGACCACGCTCCGGACCTCGCGGTGGATGCGATCCTGGTGGACGAGCGCGCCGTCACCGGCGGGGCCTTCGGCCAGGCCGACCTGGACGGTCTGGAGAAGGCCGCCGAGCGGATGGGCGCCGCTCTGGTGCTCGGCTCGGTGGCCCGCACCGACGGGACGCCGCGACACGACCCGGAGCTGTTGGCGGCAGCGTACGACCGGATTTTCCGGACACATGGAAGGATCGGGCCATGGCGATGACTCCAGCGGTGAAGGACGAGATCAGCCGGCTTCCGGTCACCCGGGCCTGCTGTCGCAAGGCGGAGGTGTCGGCGATCCTGCGGTTCGCGGGCGGGCTGCACATCGTGAGCGGCCGCATCGTGATCGAGGCGGAGCTGGACACCGGAGCGGCGGCACGGCGGCTGCGCAAGGACCTGCTGGAGATCTTCGGCCACTCCTCGGACCTCGTGGTGATGGCCCCCGGCGGGCTGCGCCGCGGCAGCCGCTTCGTGGTCCGGGTGGTCAAGGACGGCGAGCTGCTGGCGCGCCAGACCGGCCTCGTGGACGGCCGGGGCCGCCCGATCCGGGGCCTTCCCCCGGCGGTGGTCTCCGGGGCCACCTGCGACGCCGAGGCGGCCTGGCGCGGCGCCTTCCTGGCGCACGGCTCGCTCACCGAGCCGGGCCGCTCCTCCTCGCTGGAGATCACCTGCCCCGGCTCCGAGGCCGCCCTCGCCCTGGTCGGCGCCGCCCGACGGCTCGGCATCCCGGCCAAGGCCCGCGAGGTGCGCGGCGTGGACCGGGTGGTCATCCGCGACGGCGACGCGATCGGCGCGCTGCTGACCCGCCTCGGCGCGCACGAGTCGGTGCTGGCCTGGGAGGAGCGCCGGATGCGGCGCGAGGTCCGCGCAACCGCCAACCGGCTGGCCAACTTCGACGACGCCAACCTGCGCCGCTCGGCCCGCGCCGCGGTGGCGGCCGGCGCCCGGGTGGCCCGCGCGCTGGAGATCCTCGGCGACGAGGTGCCCGAGCACCTGGCCGCCGCCGGCCAGCTGCGGATGCAGCACAAGCAGGCCTCGCTGGAGGAGCTGGGCGCCCTCGCCGACCCGCCGCTGACCAAGGACGCGGTGGCCGGCCGGATCCGCCGCCTGCTGGCGATGGCCGACAAGCGCGCCTCCGAGCTCGGCCTGCCGAGCACCGAGGCCAGCATCACCGACGAGATGGCGATGAACTGAGGTTCGCGCTCACGCTCCGTGACGACGAACGGCCGGCGCCCCGATCCGGGGCGCCGGCCGTCGGCGTTCCCGGGCGCCGCCGCGGGCGGCCTCCCGGAAGGCCTGCGGGGCGGTCCGCCGAACGTCCGTCCGGACCCGCGACACTCCCGAATTGGTAGAGACCACTGGCCCGGGACCAACTGCCCGGCGGACCAAGGCCGGACGGCCCGGAACGGCGTTCCGGCCTCGCCACGCCCAGTCTCACCAGGCGGTGCGATGTGCCGTCCCAGGCCCCGGAGGGGTAGGGTCATAGGCGGTCGGGGACTTCCCAAATCTCACCCCCGCCGGGGCTGCGCCCCCGGCGTACCTAACGAGGAGATCGGTTCGTGACGATCCGGGTAGGCATCAACGGCTTCGGCCGCATCGGCCGCAACTTCTTCCGCGCGGTCAAGGCTCAGGGCGCGGACATCGAGGTCGTGGGCGTCAACGACCTCACCGACACGAAGACCCTGGCTCACCTGCTCAAGTACGACACCACCCTGGGCACCTTCCCGGGCGAGGTCTCGCACACCGAGGACAGCATCACCGTCGACGGCCACACCTTCAAGGTGACCGCCGAGCGTGACCCCGCGAACCTCCCGTGGGCCGAGCTGGGCGCCGACATCGTCGTCGAGTCCACCGGCATCTTCACCAAGGCCGAGGCCGCGAAGAAGCACCTCGCCGCCGGCGCGAAGAAGGTCATCATCTCGGCGCCCGCCACCGACGAGGACGTCACCGTCGTCCTGGGTGTCAACGACGAGAAGTACGACGCCGCCAACCACCACATCATCTCCAACGCCTCCTGCACCACGAACTGCGTGGCGCCGATGGCCAAGGTGCTGAACGAGAGCTTCGGCATCGTCAAGGGTCTGATGACCACCGTCCACGCGTTCACCAACGACCAGGTGACCCTGGACTTCCCGCACAAGGACCTGCGCCGTGCTCGTGCGGCCTCGCAGAACATCATCCCGACCTCGACCGGTGCCGCCAAGGCGACCGCCCTGGTCCTGCCGGAGCTGAAGGGCAAGCTGGACGGCACCTCGCTGCGCGTCCCGGTCCCGACCGGCTCCATCACGGACCTGGTCGTCACCCTGGAGCGCGAGGTCACCAAGGACGAGGTCAACGCGGCCTTCCAGAAGGCCTCGCAGGAGGGCCCGCTCAAGGGCATCCTGGCCTACACCGAGGACCCGATCGTCTCCTCGGACATCGTCAACGACCCGCACTCCTGCATCTTCGACTCGCAGCTCACCATGGTCCAGGGCAACCAGGTCAAGGTGCTCGGCTGGTACGACAACGAGTGGGGCTACTCGAACCGCGTCGTCGACCTGGTCACCCTCGTCGGCGGGCAGCTCTGACCTTGCGGGAGCTGACGTGATGTAGGGGCGAGGGCCCGGACGGCGTACGGTGCCGACCGGGCCCTCGTTCCGCGCTCAAGGACTTCTCAGGCGGCCCCTGCGCCGTGCCGCCTCACTGCGCATCAACCATCTCCCCAGGAGAAACCGAATCCCCGTGAAGACCATCGAAGAGCTCATCGAAGCCGGTGTCGAAGGCAAGCGCGTCTTCGTGCGAGCCGACCTGAACGTGCCGCTGGACGGCGCCACGATCACCGACGACGGCCGCATCCGCGCCGTCGCGCCGACCATCGCCAAGCTGGCCGCGGCCGGCGCGAAGGTCGTCGTCGCCTCGCACCTCGGCCGCCCCAAGGGCGAGCCGGACCCGAAGTTCTCGCTCGCCCCGGTGGCGGAGCGCCTCGGCGAGATCCTCGGCAAGGACGTCGCCTTCGCCACCGACACCGTCGGTGACAGCGCCCAGGCCGCCGTGGCCGCGCTGGCGGACGGCGAGGTCGCGCTGCTGGAGAACCTGCGCTTCAACGCGGGCGAGACCAGCAAGGACGACGCCGAGCGCAAGGCCTTCGCCGAGCGGCTGGCCGCCCTGGCCGACCTGTACGTGGGTGACGGCTTCGGCGCCGTGCACCGCAAGCACGCCTCGGTGTTCGACCTGCCGGCCCTGCTGCCGCACGCCGCGGGCGACCTGATCGCCACCGAGGTCGGCGTGCTGAAGAAGCTCACCGAGGACGTCGCCCGCCCCTACGTGGTGGTGCTCGGCGGTGCCAAGGTCTCCGACAAGCTGGGCGTCATCGACAACCTGCTGAAGAAGGCCGACCGGATCCTGATCGGCGGCGGCATGGCGTACACCTTCCTCAAGGCCAAGGGCCACGAGGTCGGCATCTCGCTGCTCCAGGAGGACCAGATCCCGACCGTCCTCGGCTACCTGGCCGAGGCCGAGCAGCGCGGCGTGGAGTTCGTGCTGCCGGTGGACGTCCTGGTCTCCGCCGAGTTCCCGGACCTCAAGGGCAAGACCCCGGCGAACCCGGACACCGTCGCCGCGGACGCCATCCCGGCCGACCAGGAGGGCCTGGACATCGGCCCGAAGACCCGCGAGCTGTACGCGGCGAAGCTGGCCGACGCGGGCACGGTGTTCTGGAACGGCCCGATGGGCGTCTTCGAGCACCCGGACTACGCGGGCGGCACCCGGGCCGTGGCCCAGGCCCTGCTCGACAGCAACGCGTTCACCGTGGTCGGCGGCGGCGACTCCGCCGCGGCCGTCCGCATCCTGGGCTTCGACGAGACGAAGTTCGGACACATCTCGACCGGCGGCGGCGCCAGCCTCGAGTACCTGGAGGGCAAGACCCTCCCCGGTCTCGCCGCTCTGGAGGACTGAAACACATGACCGACCGTCTCCCGCTGATGGCGGGCAACTGGAAGATGAACCTCAACCACCTTGAGGCCATCCAGCACACCCAGAAGCTGGCCTTCGCGCTGGCCGACAAGGACTACGAGGCCGTCGAGGTCGCCGTCCTGGTGCCGTTCACCGACCTGCGCTCGGTGCAGACCCTGGTCGACGGCGACAAGCTGAAGATCAAGTACGGCTCGCAGGACATCTCGCAGCACGACGGCGGGGCCTACACCGGCGAGGTCTCCGGCCCGATGCTGGCCAAGCTGAAGTGCACCTACGCGGTGATCGGCCACTCCGAGCGCCGCCAGTACCACGGCGAGAACGAGGAGATCGTCAACGCCAAGGTGAAGGCCGCCTACCGCGCCGGGATCACCCCGATCCTGTGCGTCGGCGAGCCGCTGGAGATCCGCAAGGCCGGCACCCACGTCGAGTACACCCTGGCCCAGCTGGACGGCGGTCTGGCCGGCGTCCCGGCCGACCAGGCCGAGTCGATCGTGGTCGCGTACGAGCCGGTCTGGGCGATCGGCACCGGCGAGGTGGCCACCCCGGAGGACGCGCAGGAGGTCTGCGCCGCGATCCGCGCCCGGATCGCCGAGCTGTACGACGCCGAGCTGGCCGGCAAGGTCCGGGTGCTGTACGGCGGCTCGGTGAAGGCGTCGAGCGCGGCCGGCCTGATGGCCAAGCCCGACATCGACGGCGGCCTGGTCGGCGGTGCCTCGCTGGACGCCGAGGAGTTCGTCAAGATCGTGCGCTACCGTGAGCAGGCAGTAGGCTAACGCCGCCGCAGCAACGTAGGCTTTGGGGCCGGACCGCCGTACGCGGCCCGGCCCCTTCGCCGAAGATACGAGAGAGTTGGTCCCGTCGTGGTTCTCGGGTTCTCGATTGCCCTGATCATCTTCAGTCTGCTGATGATCCTCCTGGTGCTGCTGCACAAGGGGAAGGGCGGCGGCCTGTCCGACATGTTCGGCGGTGGCGCGATGTCCACCGGTGGCGGCTCGGCGGTGGCCGAGCGCAACCTGGACCGCATCACCATCGTGGTCGGTCTGGGGTGGTTCGCGTGCATCATCGTCCTGGGCCTGGTGCTGAAGTACCAGAGCTGACGTATCCCTGACGCCCCGTCGCCCGAGCGCCTATCCTTGGACGGTCGGGTGCGGAGGCGATGGTGGCGGATGCTTAACTCCTGCTTACACTAGGACGACTTTCGCCACCGACGCGCACCGCGGCGGGTCGGCGCACCAGTACGCAGGGAGTCAGACCGTGGCAAGTGGCAATGCCATCCGTGGCAGCAGGGTCGGGGCAGGCCCGATGGGCGAGGCGGAGCGCGGCGAGTCCGCCCCGCGCAACCGGATCTCCTTCTGGTGCGCGAACAAGCACGAGACCCGTCCCAGCTTCGCCGCCGAAGCGGCGATCCCGGAGACCTGGGACTGCCCGCGCTGCGGCTTCCCGGCGGGGCAGGACCAGCACAACCCGCCGGCGCCCTCGCGCAACGAGCCGTACAAGACCCACCTCGCGTACGTGCGCGAGCGGCGCACCGACGCCGACGGCGAGGCGATCCTGGCCGAGGCGCTGGCGAAGCTGCGCGGCGAGATCTGAGCTCCTCCCACACACCACGGAGGGCGCCACCGTCGGACGACGGTGGCGCCCTTCGGCGTCGGGCGGGCGGTTACGCCGAGGCCGGCGGGTAGAGCTGCGGCGGGATCCGCTCCGCGGCGGCGCGGTCCAGCAGCCACAGGGTGCGGCTGCGGCCGTACGCGCCGGAGGCGGGCGCCTGGAGCTCGCCGGGGCCGGACAGGGCCAGCGCGACCGCGCCCGCCTTGTCCTCGCCGGCCGCCAGCAGCCAGACCTCGCGGGCCGAGCGGATCGCCGGGAGGGTGAGCGAGACCCGGGTCGGCGGGGGCTTGGGGGCCCCGCGCACGCCGACCACGGTCAGCTCGGTCTCCCGCACGCCCGGGTGCTCGGGGAAGAGCGAGGCGACGTGGGTGTCCGGGCCGACGCCGAGCAGCAGCACGTCGAAGGCGGGGACGCCGAGCCGGTCGCCCGGCTCGGCGGCCTTCGCCAGCTCCGCCGCGTAGCGGGCCGCGGCGGCCTCCACGTCCGAGCCGTCCTCCCCGTCCGAGGCGGGCATCTCGTGCACCCGCGCCGGGTCGAGCGGGACGGCGTCCAGCAGCTCGGCCCGGGCCTGGACGGCGTTGCGGTCCGGGTCGTCGGCGGGCACGAAGCGCTCGTCGCCCCACCACAGGTCCAGCCGGCCCCAGTCGACCGCGTCGCGCGCCGGGGAGGCGGCGATCGCGGCCAGCAGGGCGTTGCCGTTGCGGCCGCCGGTGAGCACCACCGACGCGCTGCCGCGGGCGGCCTGGGCGTCCACGATCCGGGTGATCAGCCGGGCCGCGGCCGCCTGGGCCATCAGCTCCTTGTCCCGGTGGACGACCAGCTGCGGGGTCGCGTTGGTCATGCGCCGTCCTTGGTGGTGCGCTTGCCGGCGGCCTTGCGGGCGGGCTTGCGGTCCGCCGCGCCGGCGGTCACCCGCTCCGGGTTGGCCACGGCCGCCTCGGCGGCCTCCTCGACCGCCTCCTCGGCGACCTCCCGGGCGACCTTCTCGGCCGCCGCGGTCTCGGCGTTGGACGGTTCGAGCAGCTGGTCGACGGGCGTGCGCACGGCCGTCGCGTAGATGTCGTCCGGGTCCAGGCGGCGCAGCTCCTCGGCGATCAGCTCCGAGGTCTCGCGCCGCTTGAGGGCCACCTGGCGGTCCGGCGAACCGGGCATCGACAGGGTGGCCAGCAGGCCGTCCGGGCGGTCCAGGGTGACGTCCCCGTCCTTGGTGCGCAGGTGAACCGCGGTGATGCCGGGGCCGTTGGTGACGACCCGCTCGACGGGCACCTGGAGCCGGTTGGTCAGCCAGAGGCCGAGCAGTTCGACGCTGGGGTTGTAGGACTCGCCCTCGACCACCGCGGAGACGATGGTGGACGGGCGCTGGTCCAGCGCGGCGGCCAGCATCGAGCGCCAGCCGGTGATCCGGGTCCAGGCCAGGTCGGTGTCGCCCGGGGTGTAGGCCTGCGAGCGCTGGGCGAGCTGGCCGACCGGGGACTCCGCGGTGACGGCGTCGGTGATCCGGCGCTGGGCGAGCGAGCCCAGCGGGTCCTGGGCCGGGTGCAGCGGGGCGTTGTCCGGCCACCAGACGACGGTCGGGGCGTCCGGCAGCAGCAGCGGCAGGACCACCGACTGGGCGTGCGCGGCGAGTTCGCCGTGCATCCGCAGCACAACCGTTTCGCCGGAGCCGGCGTCGGAGCCGACCAGGATCTCGGCGTCCAGCCGGGTCTCGGCGCGGGCCCGGGGCGAGCGCCCGGCGCGCTTGATCACCGCGAGGGTGCGCATCGGGTGTTCGCGGGAGGCGTCGTTGGCGGCCTTGAGGGCGTCGTAGGCGCTGCCCTCGTCGGTCACGATCACCAGGGTGAGCACCATGCCGGCGGCGCCGGAACCGCGGGCCCGGCGCGCCTCCATCAGCGCTGCGTTGATCTTGCTGGACGTCGTGTTGGTGAGGTCGATCTTCATGGCCGGCGCCAGCTCCTGCCGTCTCGTGCGAGCATCTCGTCCGCTTCGACGGGGCCCCAGGTCCCCGCCGCGTACTGGGCGGGCTTGCCGTGGGTGTCCCAGTACTCCTCGATCGGGTCGAGGATCTGCCAGGAGAGCTCGACCTCCTGGTGGCGCGGGAACAGGTTGGCGTCGCCGAGCAGCACGTCGAGGATGAGCCGCTCGTACGCCTCCGGGCTGGACTCGGTGAAGGACTCGCCGTAGGCGAAGTCCATCGTGACGTCCCGGACCTCGAAGGAGGTGCCCGGCACCTTGGAGCCGAACCGCACCGTCACGCCCTCGTCCGGCTGGACCCGGATGACCAGGGCGTTCTGCCCCAGCTCCTCGGTCGCGTAGGAGTCGAAGGGCAGGTACGGGGCGCGCTGGAAGACGACCGCGATCTCGGTGACCCGGCGGCCCAGGCGCTTGCCGGTGCGCAGGTAGAACGGCACCCCCGCCCAGCGGCGGTTGTTGATCTCCAGCTTGATGGCCGCGTAGGTGTCGGTCTTGGACTCGGGGTCGATCCCCTCTTCGTCCAGGTAGCCGACGACCTCCTCGCCGCCCTGCCAGCCGGCCGCGTACTGGCCGCGCACGGTGTGCCGGCCGAGGTCGGCCGGGAGCTTGACGGCGCTGAGCACCTTGAGCTTCTCGGCCACCAGCGCCTTCGGGTGGAAGGAGGCCGGCTCCTCGATGGCGGTGAGCGCCATCAGCTGGAGCAGGTGGTTCTGGATGACGTCGCGGGCGGAGCCGATGCCGTCGTAGTAGCCGGCCCGGCCGCCGATGCCGATGTCCTCGGCCATGGTGATCTGCACGTGGTCGACGTACGACCGGTTCCAGATCGGCTCGAACATCTGGTTGGCGAAGCGCAGCGCCAGGATGTTCTGGACCGTCTCCTTGCCCAGGTAGTGGTCGATCCGGAAGACCTCGTCGCGGGGGAAGACCTCGTGGACGACCTTGTTGAGCTCCTGGGCGCTCTCCAGGTCGTGGCCGAAGGGCTTCTCGATGACGGCGCGGCGCCAGGAGCCCTGCGGCGGGTCGGCCAGGCCGTGCTTCTTGAGCTGCTGGACGACCGTCGGGAAGAACTTCGGCGGGACGGACAGGTAGAAGGCGAAGTTGCCGCCGGTGCCCTGGGCCTTGTCCAGCTCTTCGATGGTCTCGCGCAGCTTGTCGAAGGCGTCGTCGTCGTCGAAGGTCCCGTGGACGAAGCGCATGCCCTTGGCGAGCTGCTGCCAGACCTCCTCCCGGAACGGGGTGCGGGCGTGCTCCTTGACCGCGTCGTGGACCTCCTGGGCGAAGTCCTCGTTGTCCCACTCGCGGCGGGCGAAGCCGACGAGGGAGAAGCCCGGCGGCAGCAGACCGCGGTTGGCCAGGTCGTAGATGGCCGGCATCAGCTTCTTGCGGGACAGGTCGCCGGTGACCCCGAAGATGACCAGGCCGGACGGCCCCGCGATGCGCGGGAGCCGTCGGTCGGAGGGGTCGCGAAGCGGGTTGACGGGGGAGGGCGGCAGGTCGGCCCTGTCCGATTCCGATGTCAACTCGGGGAAGTCAGTGCTCACTTGATGGGCTCCGCTTTCGTGCGCTGGCTGTGAGCAGGGGTCACTTCTCGTCGGCGAAGGAGGCGAGCGAGGCGGTGACGGTGTCGAGCAGTTCCTTCCAGGACTGCTCGAACTTCTCGACGCCCTCGTCCTCCAGGACCTGCACGACGTCGTCGTAGTCCACGCCGGCGGCGGCGATCGCGTCCAGCACGGCCTTGGCGTCCGCGTAGTTCGGGACGATGGTGTTCCCGGTGACCACGCCGTGGTCGCCGGTGGCGTCCAGGGTGGCCTCGGGCATGGTGTTGACGGTGCCGGGGGCGACCAGCTCGGTGACGTACAGGGTGTCCGGCAGGGCCGGGTCCTTGACGCCGGTGGAGGCCCACAGCGGGCGCTGCGGCTTGGCGCCGGCGGCCTCCAGGGCGGTCCAGCGGGCGCTGCCGGCGGTCTTGCCGTCGACGCTGCCGAAGACCTCCTCGTACGCCTGGTAGGCGAGGCGGGCGTTGGCCAGGGCGGCCTTGGAGCGCAGCTCCTTGGCGGCGCCGCCGATCTTGTCCAGGCGCTTGTCGATCTCGGTGTCCACGCGGGAGACGAAGAAGGAGGCGACGGACTCGATCTGGGAGAGGTCCAGGCCCTTGGCCTTGGCGGCCTCCAGGCCGGTCAGGTAGGCGTCGATGACGGCCTTGTAGCGCTCCAGCGAGAAGATCAGCGTGACGTTGACGCTGATGCCCTTGCCGATGACCTCGCTGATCGCGGGCAGGCCGGCCTTGGTGGCGGGGATCTTGATGAAGACGTTCGGGCGGTCGACCAGCCACCACAGCTGCTTGGCCTCGGCCACGGTGGCGGCGGTCCCGTGGGCCAGGCGCGGGTCGACCTCGATGGAGACCCGGCCGTCGCGGCCGTTGGAGGCGTCGTAGACCGGGCGCAGCACGTCGGCCGCGTCGCGCACGTCGGAGGTGGTGATCATGCGGACCGCCTCCTCGGTGGTGACCTTGCGGACCGCGAGGTCGCGCAGCTGGCCGTCGTAGGAGTGGTCGCCGGAGCCGGCGATGGCCTTCTGGAAGATGGTCGGGTTGGTGGTGACGCCCACCACGTGCTTGTTCTGCACCAGTTCGGCCAGGTTGCCGGAGTTCAGCCGCTTGCGGCTGAGGTCGTCCAGCCAGATCGCAACGCCTTCGTCGCTGAGGCGCTTCAGTGCGTCAGTCATGGTGCTTCAGTCCCTTGTTCTTCTGCTTCGTGGTGTTGGTCGACGGGGCCGGGCCTTCGACGTGCGGGTCTCGGGCCCGGCCGGGGGTGCCGCTAGCGGTTGACGGCTTCGAGCGAGCGCAGGGCGTTGTGGGCCTCGGCCACCACGTGCTCGGCGGTGATGCCGAACTCCTCGTAGAGCACCTTGAAGTCGGCGGAGGCGCCGAAGTGCTCCAGCGAGACGATCCGGCCGTGGTCGCCGACCAGCTCGCGCCAGCCCTGGGCGATGCCGGCCTCGACCGAGACGCGGGCCTTGACCGACGGCGGCAGCACGCTGTCGCGGTACGCCTGGTCCTGCTCCTGGAACCACTCGAAGGACGGGACCGACACCACGCGGGTGGCGATGCCCTCGGCCTCCAGGGCCTCGCGGGCCTTGACGGCCAGCTGGACCTCGGAGCCGGTGCCGAGCAGGATCACCTGCGGGTCGCCGGTGGAGGCCTCGGCCAGGATGTAGGCGCCCTTGGCGGTGCCCTCGGCGGAGCCGAAGACCTCGCGGTCGAAGGTCGGGACGCCCTGGCGGGTCAGGGCCAGGCCGACCGGGCCGGGGTGGCTGGTGTGGCGCTCGATGATCGTGCGCCAGGCGACGGCGGTCTCGTTGGCGTCGGCCGGGCGGACCATGGCCAGGCCGGGGATGGCGCGCAGCGCGGCCAGGTGCTCGACCGGCTGGTGGGTCGGGCCGTCCTCGCCGAGGCCGATCGAGTCGTGCGTCCAGACGTAGGTGACCGGCAGCTTCATCAGCGCGGCCAGGCGGACGGCCGGGCGCATGTAGTCGGCGAAGACCAGGAAGGTGCCGCCGTACACGCGGGTGTTGCCGTGCAGGGCGATGCCGTTCATCGTCGAGCCCATGGCGTGCTCGCGGATGCCGAAGTGGACCGTCCGGCCGTACGGGCTCGCCGACTTCAGCGGGTTGCCCTCGGGCAGGAACGAGCTGTCCTCGTCGATGGTGGTGAGGTTGGACTCGGCGAGGTCGGCCGAGCCGCCCCACAGCTCCGGGATCACCGCGCCGATCGCCTTGAGGGTGTCGCCGGAGGCCTTGCGGGTGGCGACGTCCTTGCCGGCCGGGAAGGACGGGACGGCCTTCTTCCAGCCCTCGGGCAGCTCGCCCGCCTGGATGCGGTCGTACTCGGCGGCGCGGTGGGGGTTGTCGGCCCGCCAGGCGTCGAAGGAGCGCTGCCACTGGTCGCGGGCGGCCTTGCCGCGCTTGATGACCAGCCGGGCGTGCTCGATGACCTGGTCGCTGACCTCGAAGGTCTTCTCCGGGTCGAAGCCCAGGACCTTCTTGGTGGCGGCGATCTCGGCGGCGCCGAGCGCGGAGCCGTGCGCCTTGGCGGTGTTCTGGGCGTCCGGGGCCGGCCAGGCGATGATCGTGCGCATCGCGATGATCGACGGGCGGGAGGTCTCGGCCTTGGCCGCGGCCAGCGCCTCGGCCAGGGCGGCCACGTCGATGTCGCCGTTGGCCTTCGGGCTCACCCGCTGGACGTGCCAGCCGTACGCCTCGTAGCGCTTGAGGACGTCCTCGGAGAAGGCGGTCTCGGTGTCGCCCTCGATCGAGATGTGGTTGTCGTCGTAGAGGGCGACCAGGTTGCCCAGCTTCTGGTGGCCGGCCAGCGACGAGGCCTCGGCGGAGACGCCCTCCTCCAGGTCGCCGTCGGAGACGATGGCCCAGATGGTGTGGTCGAACGGGGACTCGCCGGCCGGGGCCTCCGGGTCGAACAGACCGCGCTCGTAGCGGGCGGCCATCGCCATGCCGACCGCGTTGGCGATGCCCTGGCCGAGCGGCCCGGTGGTGGTCTCCACGCCGGCCGTGTGGCCGTGCTCGGGGTGGCCGGGGGTGCGGCTGCCGGCGACCCGGAAGGCCTTGAGGTCGTCCAGCTCCAGGCCGTAGCCGGAGAGGTAGAGCTGGGTGTAGAGGGTCAGGCTGGTGTGCCCGGGGGAGAGGACGAAACGGTCGCGCCCGGCCCAGGACGGGTCGGTCGGGTCGTGGCGCAGGAACCGCTGGAAGATCAGGTACGCGGCCGGGGCCAGCGACATCGCCGTCCCGGGGTGTCCGTTGCCGACCTTCTGGACGGCGTCCATGGCCAGGACCCGCGCGGTGTCGACCGTGCGCTCGTCCAGATCGGTCCACTCGAATGCGTTCGTCGGCGCAGTGCTCACCCTGTCTCAGGGCTCCTTCCATTGTGAAGAGTGACCCCGTGAATAGGGGACCGAGTCGGCCACGACGCTGTGGTCCCGACGTTGGGTGGTGCCGGTCACGGAGGGTAGATCCCGCTTCAGTGGCGAGCCTACCGTCCGGGCCGTGCCTCACCCTCCGTGGTGGGAGAACCGACATTTACCCAGTCAGATTCCCACTTCGGTCTGATTGGTTTTATCCCAGACTCTCCCGATTCCCGAACCGGCGCCGCTCCGGTGGTCGGGACGGGCTAGCGGGGCCCTGCGCGGGCGCTCGACGGCCCCGCCCGGCGGGTTCACCCGGGGGTGTGCGATCCGCCTCGCCGGGGGACCCCGGAGCGGGATGGGATATATGGAGCGTCTATGGTGTCGTGGTACGCGCAGAGCGGACGATTCGGGACCTTCGTTCCTGTGGACGCCTGCGAAGATTCATCTTCAGTTGGGGTGTTAGTGACCGCCGTCGAAACCCGTCCCGCCGGGGTCACCGGGGCGACTCCTGCGCACCGGCCGATCGGGGCCCGTGTCGGCGCGTTCGTCGCACTGACCAAGCCGCGGATCATCGAGCTGCTGCTGATGAGCACCGTGCCGGTGATGTTCCTGGCTCAGCAGGGCGTGCCGAACATGCTGCTGGTGCTGAAGGTCGTCGTCGGCGGCTACCTCTCGGCCGGCGGTGCCAACGCCCTCAACATGTACATCGACCGGGACATCGACGCGGTGATGTCGCGCACCGAGCGGCGCCCGATCGTCACCGGGATGGTGTCGCCGCGCGAGGCGCTGGTGTTCGGCATCGCGCTGGCGGTGGTCTCGACCCTGCTGCTGGGCCTCGGGGTCAACTGGCTGTCGGCCGGGCTGGCGCTGGGCGCGCTGCTGTTCTACGTGTTCGTCTACACGCTGGGGCTCAAGCGCCGGACCTCGCAGAACATCGTCTGGGGCGGCATCGCCGGCTGCATGCCGGTGCTGATCGGCTGGTCCTCGGTGACCAACTCGGTCTCCTGGGCCGCGGTGGTGCTGTTCCTGGTGGTCTTCTTCTGGACGCCGCCGCACACCTGGGTGCTGTCGATGAAGGTCCGCGACGACTACGAGCGGGCCGGCGTGCCGATGCTGCCGGTGATCAAGGGCAACGTGGCGGTCGGCAAGCAGGTCGTCGTCTACTCCTGGGTGATGGTGGCGGTCTCGCTGGCGCTCTGGCCGCTGGGGCACATGAGCTGGCTGTACCCGGTCGCCGCGGTGCTGCTGGGCGGGGCCTGGCTGCGCGAGGCGCACGCGCTGTACGGGCGGGCCAAGGCGGGCATCGTGGGCGCGAAGCTCAAGGAGATGCGGCTGTTCCACTGGTCGATCACCTACCTGTCGCTGCTGATGGTGGTCTGCGCGATCGACCCGTTCGTGAAGTAGCGGCTGATCAGAGGCTGACGAGAAGAGCCCCGGTCCTCCTGGACCGGGGCTCTTCCCCGTTCTCAGCGGGCGGGCGGCCCGGAGGGGCCGACGTGGCCGTCCAGCCAGTCCCGCAGCGGCTGGGAGGCGCGCAGGAAGCCGGTGATCCGGGTGTACGCGGCGCGGGTGCCCAGCCAGTTCGCGGGCTCCCACTCCTGCCAGGCCACCAGGCCCTTGTGGCGCAGCAGCCCGATCCGGGGGTGGTCCTTGGGGTAGCCGCGCGGGGCCGACGTGAGGCTGTCCCGGCCGTGCACCCGCGGGCCGGCCTGCTCCACCCGGGTGATCACCCGCTCCAGCTCGGCGCCGCTGACGTCCTCGGCGACGGCGGCGCGGTAGCGCTCCAGCTGGTCGGGGGCGAGCTGGTACATGCCGTTGGCGCAGGCCAGGCCGTCGGCGGAGAGCTGGATGTAGCCGCCTGACTCCAGGTGCGCGCCGATGTGGGTCTTGTAGGGGGACTTGTCGGCGCTGAAGCGGATGTCGCGGTTGGGGCGGAAGATCCTGCCGGGCCCGAACTCGGGCTCCAGTTCGGCGAGCAGCTCCTCCATCGGGGCCCGCACGGCGTCCTCGTACCGCTTCCGGTGGGCCTGCCAGAAGGTCTTGGAGTTGTCGGCCTCCAGGTGCTCGTAGAAGTCGAGCGCCTCGGACGGCCAGCCGGTGAACGTCACGCCTCCAGTATGTGGCCCGGTGCACAGGGCGCTCCCGTCGCCAGGTCGCCTACCGGTGGGTAGCATGCGGGCATGAGCAGCGTTGAGACCGCCCCGGCCGCCGCGTCGGACGCCCGTACCGAGCGCCGCGCCAAGCGCATCGCCAAGAACCTGACCAGCTTCGCCCGGCAGCACGGGGGCAGCGCCGACGCGGTCGTCGAGTACGTCGGCGGCGTGGCGACCCGGATCGTCGTGGTGGGCGCGGACGGGGCCTGGGGCGACCAGGTGGCCCCCAGCTACGCCGTGGGGCGCCGGGCCGCGGAGCTGGCCGGGCTGACCCTGCACGACGACTTCGAGGGCGAGCTGGGGCTCAAGGTGAAGACCGGCGAGTACGAGTGGAAGCGGATGGCCGGCATCCAGCTCTGACCGGGCTCCCGGCACGACGGACGGCTCG
Source organism: Kitasatospora sp. NPDC034533 (assembly GCF_055575155.1). NCBI lineage: Bacteria > Bacillati > Actinomycetota > Actinomycetes > Kitasatosporales > Streptomycetaceae > Kitasatospora > Kitasatospora sp. NPDC034533. Next base: position 4,704 of record NZ_JBVITE010000077.1, on the reverse strand, counting down.
GTTCCCGCACGCGGGGGAACCGAGCCGTCCCGTCGTGTGCTCGGGCGGAGACCTGGAGGCTGGGCCGGGGATTTCAGGCGGGCTGGGCGGGCTGGGCGGCCCGGGTCGCGCGCTCGCGGCAGTGGGTGAGGGCGTAGCGGATGCGGGGGTCGGGGTTGGGGGTGGTGGTGAGGAGTTCGCCGGCCTGAGTGAGGGTGGTCCAGTAGGTGGTGGGGTGTCCGGTGCGGGGGAGGGGGTGGGTGGTGGTGAGGGAGAGGTAGGCGGCGGTGAGGTTGCCGGTGGTGAACCAGCGCTGGAGGCCGTGGTGGTGGCCGGGGCGGAGGCCGCCGTGGGCGTCGACGGCGGTGGTGAGGAGGGCGACGACGGTTTGTTGGGTGGGGGTGAGCTGCTTGGGGACGTCGAAGACGCCGAGGGCTTCGAGGACTTCGCCGGTGTCGGCTTCGGAGCCGGGTCGGGGGTTGGCGAGGAGGGCGTCGTGGCAGTCGTCGAGGCGGCGGGTGATGTCGGTCTGCGGGATGCCGAGGGCGAGGCAGACGGCTTGGGCGACGGGGCGGGGCTGGTGGCCGAGGCGGGCGAGGAGGGTGTAGGTGGCGGCGGGGGTGGCGCCGCGCGAGAGGGTGTGGCGGGCGAGGGCGACGAGGTGCATGGGCGTTCGGGCTTTCAGGCGGTGGCGAGCAGGTGAGTGGGGACGGGCGCGACGAGCACCCAGACGAACTTGCCGATACCGCCCGGACGCGGGCAGCAACCCCAGCGCTCGGCCAGCTTGTCGACGAGGAACAGGCCGCGCCCGCACTCGTCGTCCGGCCCAGTGGCACGGACGGATGGGCGGCCGCTCCCGGTGTCGTGAACTTCGATTCGCAGTCGGGAGTTGATGAGGGCGAAGCGGACCTCGATGTGTCCGTCGTCGAGCGCGTCGGAGTGCCGGACGGCGTTGGCGAAGAGTTCGCCAAGGAGGAGTTCGGCGGTGTCGCGGTAGCGGTCGCCGGAGGGGAGGCCAGAGAGATAGGCCCGAAGCAGGTACCGGGCCAGTGGCGTGGATTCGATGCGGAAGTCGAGACGCACGACGAACGTGCGGGGACGACAGGTTGTCGCAGCGTCTCCCGGTTGCCGGGGTCGGTGCCGTCCCGCCTCGGGGGAGTACGGGGCTGGGTGAGCGAGATCGGAGGGCGTCATCGTGTCCTGCCTGGAGAGTGCTCGTCGTTTGCAGGTCCTACGGTCCCGCTCACGAACCACCCCGGTCACGGGCGGCGGCGTCCGACAGTTCCGGACATGCCGTTACCTTCTTGACCTGCCCGAGCGGGGGAGAACCGGCCTGGTTCCGGACAGCGCGTCCTGTCGGAATCGCCTGCTGTGCCCCCTATCGCGTGAACGGGTCGCTACCGTGAGGTGACCAGGACCACGCACCCCGCACCTTCGGGAGGCCCAAATGCCCCCACGTCCCAAGCCGGGCTCCAAGCAGGACCGCGATGCTGTTCGTTCGGCGCTCATCGCCACCAACGCCCCCGTCTCCGTCATCGCTGCCGAGATGCGCGCTCGTTTCGGTGTGCGGCCCCGCGAGGCATGGCGGCACGCACACGGCTGGACCACCCAGGAGGCCGCCGACCGGTTCAATGACCTCGCTGGTGACGTCGGCCCCAGCGCCGACGCCTCCCTGATCGGCAAATGGGAGAAGTGGCCCGCATCGTCCGGGCGCCGGGTCACCCCGCGAGTGCTCACCGTCCTCGCGGACCTCTACGGGGCGACGGCGAACGATCTTCTCGACCTGGACGACCGCCAGGCGTTCACCGAATCCGATCTGCGGATCCTTCGCCACCAAGCCGAGCCCACCCCTACGGCCGCGATCGCCGTCCACCAGGCCACACAGCCGGCGCCGCCAGCGGAGTCGCCGACCGTACTCACCGGCGCGGACCTCGTCCAGGCCGCCGCTCGGGAATCCGCGCGGTGGGCGCAGTGGGCGGAGGTCACCAATTGCGGGCCCGTCGCACTCGAACAGTTCACCGCCGATACCCAGTACCTCGCCGCCGCGTACCTGATGGCCGACGATCCACTGGGTGTCTTCCGGCAGACCAAGCTCCAGCTCAACCGAGTCTGGGACCTGCTCTACGGGCACCAACGTCCTCAGCAGCGGCGCGAGTTGTTCACTACGGCCGGCTACCTCTTCGCGATGCTCGCCTGGATGACCAGCGACTTCGGACATCGCGCCCAGGCCGAGACTCACGCGCGCGCCGCCCTGTTGTGCGCCGACAACGCCGATGACCCCGCCCTGCACGCGTGGGTCTGCTCTACCCGCAGCAAACTCGCCTTCTGGGACGGCCAGTTCCGTCAGGCCGTCCAGCATGCCCAGCGCGGTGTCGATTTCAGAGCTGCTGGGACAGTTGCCGTTCTTCTCCAATGCCAGCTCGCCGACGCCTGGGCGGAGGCCGGTGCCCGCACCCAGGCATTGATCGCGATCGGCGACGCCGAGCACGCCGCGTCCCTCGACCGCTCCAGTGCGCTCAACGATCAGGTCGGCGGACTCTTCAGCTGCCAAACCGGGCGTCACGCGAACTACAGCGCGGCGGTGTATCTGCGTGTCGGGTCCGTCGGCGACGCCCTCAGCCACGCCGACCGTGGACTCGCCGCGCTTCAGCAGCAGCCAGTCCGCGCCTACGGCACGGAGGCCATGCTGCACATCACCCGGGCCGGTGCGAATCTCCTGGCCCGCGACCCCGAGGGTGTCCTCGACGCCATCGCCCCGGTGCTGGACTTGCCGATCGAACACCGCACTGCCCCCATCCGCCGACGCCTCCGTGACCTCGCACGCGACACCGCTGCCTCCCCCATGGGAGACAGCGCCGTCGGTCTGCGTCTTCAGGACGCGGTTGAGACCGCCGTTCGCGAAGCCGCCCGCGTCCTCTCCCCGGGGACCTCAACCAGTGCTTGGATCAACGACCATGACTGACACCCCCGAACGAATGGCGGACCACTGGTGGTGGCGGCCCGGCTGGGCCGAGGGCCGCCGTTTCTACACCTGGCACCTCACCTTCGAGGGCGCACGCGACCTCCACCGCCTCGCAGCCGACTACCGCCGAGCCCTGGCGGACGTGCCCGGCCTTGACCCGGTACCTGACCGCTGGCTCCACCTCACCATGCAAGGTCTGGGCTTTGTCGACGAGGTGGAGGAGAGCGAGGCTCGAGCCGTTGTCGACGCCGTCGGCCGACGCCTGGCGAAGTTGTCCGCCTTCGACCTCACTCTCGGTCCCGCGATCGTCACTCCCGAGGCTCTGCTGCTCACCGTTGCTCCCGCCGGTCCGGTCCGCGCTGTCCGGTCGGCCATCCGCGCTGCCATCGCCGAGGTCTGGCCGCGGGTACCCGAGATGGCAGACGGGTTCCGGCCGCACGTCTCCGTGGCCTACTCCAACGGCACAGGAGCCGCTCAGCCCGCCATCGACGCTCTGGCGCGAGTCACCTCCTACCCGGCGACCGCTCGCGTCGCGTCCGCCGAGCTGATCATCCTCGGCCGCGACGAACGGATGTACGAGTGGCAGTCGTTCGCGCGGGTGCCCCTCGGATGAGGCTGGTGTGGGGCTCCCAGATGACGCGGTGCGAGGACGGGGCGACGGTGGCAGTCCGGCTCCTGGACGGTGGGCAGGCGGCCGAGCTGGAGGGCCGGTTGAAGGACGTCTTCGCGGAGGCGTTCGCGGAGCCTCCCTACGGCGAGGGGCCGGCCGACGTGGAGCGGGCGTTCCGCCGGTTCCGCTCGCAGGCGCGTCGTCGGGGGTTCCGGGCGGCGATCGCCTTCGACGGCGACACCGTTGTGGGCATGGCGTACGGCTACCCGCTGTCGGCGAGCACCGGATGGTGGGACACCCTGCTCGATCCCGTGCCCGAGGAGCTCCGGCATGAGGACGGGAGGCGCACGTTCGGCCTCTTCGAGCTGGCGGTCCGGCCTCGGTGGCGCCGCAAGGGGATCGCCACCCGCATGCATCGCGTCCTCGTCGACGGCATCGACAACGCCTGGGTGATGCTGAACGCGCGACCGGAGGCGGCTGCGGCCCAGGCGTCCTACCGGGCATGGGGCTACCGGCGCGTCGGGTCGGCGATCCCGTGGGAGGGCGCGGCTCGGCACGACGTGATGGTCCTCGATCTGTCTCGTCCGGCGGCGCGCGCATGAGATCCCGGTCGACGCCGCTCCACTCGGTGTCCGTCGCGGGGGTGGTGGTGCGCGAGGACGGGCGGGTGCCGGCGATCCGCCGGGCGGACAACGGGACCTGGGAGCCGCCGGGTGGCGTGCTGGAACGGGACGAGGCCCTTGAGGACGGCGTGCGCCGGGAGGTGTGGGAGGAGACCGGGATCAAGGTCGGCGTGGAGCGGCTGACCGGCGTCTACAAGAACCTGAGCCGAGGGATCGTCGCCCTCGTCTTCCGCTGCCGACCGGAGGCCGGAGAAGCGCGGGTGTCGGATGAGTCGCTTGAAGTCGACTGGCTCACACCGGCCGAGGTGTCCGAGCGGATGGCCGAGGTCTATGCGGTCCGTGTCCTGGACGCGCTGCGGGACGACGCGGCGCCGAGTATCCGGACCCACGACGGGCGACGCCTGCTGTGACGACACGGCGAAGGCCCCCATCCCGCTTGGGTTCAAGGGGTCGTCGCAACACCACTTGGTTTCAGGTGGTGAGTAGATCACGTAGACGCTCGGCTGGGGTATCCCAGCCGAGCGTCTTGC
>NZ_JBVITE010000076.1:0-36485 GCF_055575155.1 Kitasatospora sp. NPDC034533 | reverse complement strand
CCGCGATCTGGCACAACGACCAGACCGGGCAGCCCGTCATGCGTTCCCTCACCGCGTACGACCACTGAACCCCTTGGCATCAATCATCTAGGGGGAGTCGCGCCGTGCCCCGTAGAACCATGGTTGAGCGGCTTCATTCCGGCGGATGACGAGCCGTCCGCCCGCCACTCCTAACGTGGTTCACACATTCCCACCCGCCAGGAAGCGGCCCGGTCGAGACCCCGGGTCCGAACGGGTGAGCGCAACTTCCCTAGGAGACCCAGTGGCGACGGCAGTCGTGCATGACCACCAGCTTCCCGGCGGAGCGTCCACCGTCGCCGCGTCGGCCCGGCAGGTGACCAAGGCGTACGGTTCGGGCGAGACCAGGGTCACCGCGCTGGACGCGGTCGACGTCGACATCCAGCGCGGCCGGTTCACCGCCATCATGGGCCCCTCGGGCTCCGGCAAGTCCACCCTGATGCACTGCCTGGCGGGCCTGGACACCGTCACCGCCGGGCGGATCTGGATCGGCGACGCCGAGATCACCGGCCTCAGGGACAAACAGCTCACCAGACTCCGGCGGGACAGGATCGGCTTCATCTTCCAGGCGTTCAACCTGCTCCCGACCCTGAACGCGCTGGAGAACATCACGCTCCCGATGGACATCGCCGGGCGCCGGCCCGACCAGGCCTGGCTGGACCAGGTGGTGGCGACGGTCGGACTGTCCGACCGGCTCAAGCACCGCCCCACCCAGCTCTCCGGCGGCCAGCAGCAGCGCGTCGCGGTGGCCCGGGCCCTGGCCGCCCGCCCCGAGATCATCTTCGGCGACGAGCCCACCGGGAACCTGGACTCCCGGTCCGGCGCCGAGGTGCTGACCTTCCTGCGCCGCTCGGTGGACGAGCTGGGCCAGACCATCGTGATGGTCACCCACGACCCGGTCGCCGCCGGCTACGCGGACCGCGTGCTCTTCCTCGCCGACGGCGTGATCGTGGACGAGATGTACGCGCCCACCGCCGACTCCGTCCTGGAACGCATGCGCCGCTTCGACGGCAAGCGCACCAGCTGAGCGACGGGACGAACACCACCATGCTGCTCAAGACCTCCCTGCGGAGCTTCTTCGCCCACAAGGGCCGGATGGCGCTCTCGCTCATCGCCGTCGTGCTCTCGGTGGCCTTCGTGTCGGGCACGCTCGTGTTCTCCGGCACCGCCACCGGCACCTTCGACAAGCTCTTCGCCGCGACCGCCTCCGACGTCTCGGTCCAGCCGCCCAAGCCGGCCGAGGACGAGATGCAGCAGGCCGCCGTCAAGCCGCCGACCGTCCCGGTCGCGCTGGAACAGCAGGTCGCCGCGCTGCCCGGGGTGAAGACCGCGGTCGGCCAGGTCCTGGTCGAGAACGCCGTCCTGGTCAACCCGGCCACCAACAAGCTGGTCGGCCCGACCACCGGCGCGCCCACCATGGTCGGCAACTGGACCGGGGCCCCGAACAGCCCGGTGAGGATCACCTCCGGCCGCACCCCGCAGGGCCCGGCCGAGCTGGTGCTGGACGCGGACACCGCGAAGAAGGCCAAGCTCGGCCCGGGCGACCGGATCCGGGTCGAGAACGCCGCCGGCAGGCACGACTTCACCATCGTCGGCATCGCCACCTTCACCACCACCAACCCGGGTGCGGCGCTGGCCTTCCTGGACACCCCGACCGCCCAGCAGGTGCTGCTCGGCGAGCAGGCCTTCAGCTCCGTCGCGGCGTACGGCGACGGCAGCCGCGGCAACGACCAGCTCAAGGCGGACGCGCTGGCCAAGCTCGGCGGCGGCTACCTGATCAAGACGGCGGCCGAGCAGCAGGCAGACAACACCGAGCAGTTCGGCGGCGGCCTCGACTTCATGAAGTACGCGATGCTCGGCTTCGCCTTCGTGTCGGCGATCGTCGGAGCCTTCCTGATCGTCAACACCTTCTCGATGCTGGTCGCCCAGCGCACCCGCGAGATCGGCCTGCTGCGCGCCATCGGCGGCAGCCGGCGGCAGGTCAACCAGTCGGTGCTGGTCGAGGCGCTGATCCTGGGCGTGCTCGGCTCGACCCTCGGGGTCGCGGCCGGGCTCGGCGTCGCGGTCGGCCTGATCAAGCTGATGAACGCGATCGGCATGGACCTCAAGGCGGCCGACCTGAAGATCGGCCCGGACGTCTTCGTGGCCGGCTACGCGCTCGGCATCGCGGTCACCCTGGTCGCGGCCTGGTTCCCGGCCCGCCGGGCGAGCCGGATCTCGCCGATGGCCGCGCTGCGCGACCACGGCACCCTGGCCGAGACCCGGGCCAACGTGGTCCGTACGGTCGCGGGCCTGCTGCTGACGGCGGGCGGCGGCGCGCTGCTGGTGCTCGGTGCGGGGGCGGAGAAGGCGGCCACCGGCGGCCGGTACCTGGGCCTGGGAGTGGTGCTCACCCTGGTCGGCTTCGTGGTGCTCGGCCCGCTGCTGGCCTCGGCCGTGGTCCGGGTGCTCGGCGCGCTGCTGCCGGCGCTGTTCGGCCCGTCCGGCAAGCTGGCCCAGCGCAACGCGATGCGCAACCCGCGCCGCACCGGCGCCACCGCCGCCGCGCTGATGATCGGCCTGGCGCTGGTGATCGCCTCCGCGGTGTTCAGCTCCTCGGCCGTCAGCTCGACCAGCGCGCAGATCGACAAGTCCGTGGGCGTGGACTACATCGTCTCCGGCGGCCGTACCGCGGCCACCCCCGAGATGATGGAGGCGGTCCGGAGGACCCCGGGCATCGACCACATCACCGTCCAGCGGTCCTTCTTCGCCGCGAAGGTCCGGCTGTCGGACGGGCAGCAGGCCAAGACCCAGCTGACCGCGGTGCCGCCGACCTTCTTCGGCAGCGACTTCCGGCCGACCGTCGACGCCGGCGCGGTGGACTCCGTCCAGCACGGCTCGCTGGGCATCGGCGCCGCCTTCGCCAAGGACCACGGCCTGAAGGTCGGCGACCGGGTCACCGTCGAGTACGGCCAGGGCCGCACCCAGGAACTGCCTGTCGGCGCGGTCTTCGGCAAGGGCGAACTGTTCGGCGACGGCGCCTTCGTGGCCATGGACACCATGGAGAAGGCCGTCCCCGCCGCCGAGCGGCCGCCGGTGTGGACCTTCTTCGCCAAGGCCTCGGCCGGCGCCGACGCCGACCGGACGCTGGCCGCGCTGGAGGACGGGCTGAAGGAGTACCCGCAGTTCACCATCAAGGACAAGGCCGGCTACAAGGAGCTCGTCCAGTCCCAGATCAACACCCTGCTGTACCTGATCTACGGGCTGGTCGCCCTGTCCATCACGGTCGCGGTGCTCGGCGTGGTCAACACCCTGGCGCTGTCGGTGGTCGAGCGGACCCGCGAGATCGGCCTGCTGCGGGCGATCGGGCTCTCCCGGCGCCAGCTGCGCCGGATGATCCGGCTGGAGTCCGTGGTGATCGCGGTGTTCGGCGCCGTCCTCGGCACCGGGCTGGGCCTCGGCTGGGGCGTCACCGCCCAGCGGGTGCTGCGGGACCAGGGCCTCGGGACGCTCTCCGTCCCGACCACCACGGTCGCGATCACGCTGGTCTCCTCGGTGGTGATCGGTCTGCTCGCGGCCCTCGTCCCGGCCTACCGGGCCGGACGGATGAACGTCCTCGCGGCCATCGCGACGGACTGACCCGGCGTCGGGGGGCGCCGGGCCCACACCACGGGGGAGTGGGGTACGGGGGAGCGGGGGCCGGGTGCGCACAGCGCCCGGCCCCCGTGCCGTGCGCGCCTCCGTGGGCGTGTCCCGTGCCGTATGCGCCCGCCTGTCGTGCGCGTCCCCCTGCGTGCGCGTCCGCTGTCGTGCACGCCCCCTGCCGTGCGCGTCCGCTCGTGAACTCCCCTGGGGTGCGGGCGGTTTCCGGAGTGCTGAGATGATCGTCCGATGTTCTACTCGGACAGTCCGCCGCTGCCCACCGCCGCGCCCCTCACCACCGCGGCCGCCGCCCGCTGGCGCGCCGCCCGTACCCTCTGGCGGCTGGACAGCCGCTGGCTCGCGCTGGTGCCGGTCGCCTTCGTGGCCCTGGTGGGCGTGGTGGAGCCGGACGCACTCCAGTGCAACGCCCAGGGCATCTGCCGGGACCCCTGGGGCTCGGCACTGGCCGGCTGGACGATACCGGCCGAAGTGATCCTGCTGGCCGGCCGGGCCCGGATCCGGGTGCTGGTCCCGCCGGTCGCCCTGGCCCTGCTCTGGTACCTCCCGGACGGCCTGGTCACCCCGCTCGGCCGCTGGTCGGCCGTCCTGGTCCACCTGCTGCTCACCGCCGTCCTGCTCGGCGCCGAGGCCGGCCGCCGCCGCGCCCGTCAGCAGCTGGACGAGCTGATGGCCCCGCCCGTCCCCTACCCCTGGACGGCCGCCGGCGCGCCCTCGCCCGTCCTCCCGGACCGCCCGCCCGTGCTGCGCCGCGCCCTCGGCGTCCTGCTGCTCACCGCCGCCGTGGCCGTCCCGGCGTACGGCCTCTGGGGGAAGGCCCGCGCGGACGCCGCCGCCGAGCAGGCCACCCGGGTGACCGGCACGGCGGGGGAGAGCGACGGGGACGGCGTGCTGACCGTCCGCTTCCAGCCGCCGGGCGGCGGCCCCGAACGCACCGCCGCCCTGGACGTCTGGTGGCAGCACCGGCCGCAGCCCGGGGAGCCCGTCCCGCTGCTGGTGGACGACGACTCGGTGCGCGCCCTGGGCGACGACTACGACATCACCGGCCAGCTGGTCCTGGGCGGCCTGCTCGTCCTGCCCGGCCTGCTGCTGCTCGGCTCGGCCGCCGCCGCGAGCGCCCGCCGGGCCAGGCCCGCCTTCGCCGGCGCCGCCCCCGCGCTCGCCGTCCGGGTGCGCGCCGACGCCCAGGGCGACCTGCTGGTCCTGCCGCTGGACGGCCCTCCGGACGGCCCCGGGCTCTGGCGCCTGGTCGAGCGCGACCGCTACCGCTGGGCCGGCCACGCCGCCCCCGACGGCGAGGGCTCGGCCTGGGTGCCCGAGCCCCTGACCACCGAGGACGAGGACGCCGACTACCCGGACCCGGTGCTCGACCACGAGGAGGAAGAGGAGGAGTACGCGGAGCTGTTCGACCGCGCGACCCCCGCCGAGGCCGCCGAGTGGCTGTCCCGGGCCGGCCGCACCGTGCCCGCCGTGCTGTACGGCGGCCCGGACGGCCCCGACCGCCAGCTCCTGGTCCGCCCCGGCGTGCTGGACGGCGACCCGCGCTGGGTGGCGGCCGTGGTCGCCCCCGCCGCCCGGGCCCCGCGACTGGGCCGGCGCTCCGGCCGTTACCGCGAGCACGAACTGGCCGTCGCCTCGCTCACCGCCGAGGCGGTCGCCGCCGCCCCGGCGGCCGGTCCCGAGGCCGAACCGCTGGCCGCCGGCCGCTGGGAGATGCCGCTGCCGCTGCGGTTCGCGGCCGGACCGGCGGTGGCGCTGCTGGCCGCCGCCGCCCTCGTGCTGCTCGACGAGGACGGCTGGTGGGGCGGGCTGCTGCGCCCCCTGTGGATCGGCTCGCTGGCGATCCTCGCCGTCGGCAACACGCTGTCCTGGCAGCTGGTGGTCGACCGCGACGGCCTGCGGATGGCCACCGGGCTGCGCACCCGCAGCTTCCGGTGGGCGGAGGTCTCGGCGGCCGCGGTGCACCGGAACATGCTCACCGTCCGGCTTCGCGGCGGCCGGGAGTTCTCCCTGCTGGGCCGCCCGGCGCTCTGGCTGGCGGGCCTCTTCGGCGGCCGGTACGACCGGGCGGAGCTGGCCCGGACCGTCGCCACCGCCGCCCACCGGCCCGACCTGCGCCCCCGGCAGGCCCTGCCGGACCGGCTGGGCAGCCCCCAGCACCTGGTGAACCGGCTCGCCCTGGCCGGTTACGCGGTGTTCACCGTCGTCCGCTACGCCCTCTGAATCCACCCCGCTCCGGCACCGGATCCCCACCGTGCCGGACGGAACCGCCGGGGGTAGTACGGTGTCCTTGATCACAGCGCCGGTGGCGCGCCGCGAGGCGTCCACCGTGGCCCTGACCGGGACAAGACGGGGAAGCGTCCGCACCGGTACGGTTGGGCCCGATGAACACCAAGGCTGCTGAGGAGCTGCCGGCTGTCTCCGTGATCATGCCGGTGCTCAACGAGGAACGTCACCTGCGCACGGCGGTCCGGCGCATCCTGGACCAGGAGTACCCCGGGCCGATCGAGGTGGTGATCGCCCTCGGTCCCTCCACCGACCGCACCGCGGAGATCGCGGCGGAGCTGGTGGCCGAGGACCCGCGGGTGCGGACGGTCCAGAACCCCACCGGCCGGACGCCGGCCGGGCTGAACGCCGCGATCCGGGGCTCCCGGCACCCGATAGTCGTGCGGGTGGACGGTCACGGCCTGCTCACCCCCGGCTACATCACCACGGCCGTCCGGCTGCTCGGCGAGATGGACGCGGCCAACGTCGGCGGCATCATGCACGCCGAGGGCGAGACGGAGTGGGAGAACGCGGTCGCCGCCGCGATGACCTCCAAGATCGGCGTCGGCAACGCGGCCTTCCACACCGGCGGCCTGGCCGGCCCGGCGGACACCGTCTACCTCGGGGTGTTCCGGCGCGAGGTGCTGGAGAGGCTCGGCGGCTACAACGAGGAGTTCATCCGCGCCCAGGACTGGGAGCTGAACTACCGGATCCGCCAGGACGGCGGCCTGGTCTGGTTCACCCCGCAGCTCAAGGTGACGTACCGGCCCCGGCCCTCGGTGCGGGCGCTGGCCAAGCAGTACAAGGACTACGGGCGCTGGCGCCGGGTGGTCACCCGCTACCACCGCGGCTCGGTCAACCTGCGCTACCTCGCCCCGCCGGCCACGCTGGCGGCGGTGCTCCTCGGGCTGGTGCTCGGCGTCGCCGTCCACCCGGCCTTCCTCGCGGTGCCCGGCGCCTACCTGCTGGGCATCGTCGGCGGCGCGGCGGTCGAGGGCCGCGGCCTGTCGTTCCGGGCCAAGGCGCTGCTGCCGGTGGCCCTCGCGACCATGCACCTCAGCTGGGGCTTCGGCTTCCTGACCTCGCCGCGCTCGCTGGCCCGGAGAGTGATCGCCAGTGTCGGTCCGTCCTCCAGGGACGTGCTCTCCAGGACCAGCTGATTCGTTTCGCCACCGCCACCGCCACCGCCGTCGCCGTCGCCGTCGGTGAGCGAGCCCGCGGACGGCGGTCGACGGCAGGCCGGGCGCCGGACGAACCGGCCGGCGATCCGGGCCCGCCCGTTCCGGCCGGTCCCGGTTACTTGGCGCACACGTCGACGTCGTCCCCCTGCACCCGCTGGAGGTCCTCGGGCACCTCGGTGGGCACCGCCGCCGGGGCGGCGAGCACGTCCTTGCCGAGCACCAGCAGCAGTCCGCCCTTCGGGTCCGGCTTCGCGGCCGGCCGGACGGCGTCGGCGGGCAGCCCGAGGGCAGCGGCCAGGGCTTCGGCCTGGGCCTCCAGCCCGGCCTGGTAGGTCACCGTGGTGGTCTCGGCCGGCGGGGCGTCGCTGCCCACCGCGGCCCGGTCGAAGCCCTTCGCCCGCAGCTTCTCCACGGTCGGCCCGGACTGCCCGCGCTTGCCGCTGCCGTTGCGCACCGTCAGCTGGGCGTCCTTGGTGACGACGGCCGCGGCGGTGGTGGAGGGGGCAGCGGGGGCGGCGGCCCCCGGGGCGGCCGGTGCGGCGGCGCCGGTGGCCGGGGCACCGGTGGCGGGCGCGGCGGTCTCGGTCAGCGAGCGGTCGCCCGCGATCATCGCGAACAGCTGCCCGGCGTCCGGCTGCTTGAGCACCAGCCGGTCCTTGTCCTTGGGGTCGTCCAGGACGGGGACGGTGGTGAAGGTGATGTTCTTGGGATCGACCTTGCCGAGGTCCAGCGCGAGGTCCTTGAGCTTGTCCACGCTGCCGATGCCGGAGTCCACGGTGAGCGCCTTGGTGGCGGCGTCCGCGAGCTTGTAGAGCTTGGCCGGGCTGGTCAGGGTGTCGTCGCTCCTGATCTTGCGGATCATCGAGCCGACGAACTGCTGCTGGAGCGGGATACGGGTCAGGTCGCCGCCCAGGCCGACGGAGTGCCGGGTCCGGACGAACGCCAGGGCCTCCTCGCCCTGGACCACGTGCCGGCCCTTCGTCATCCTGAGGTGGGAGCCCGGGTCGTTGATGTCCTTGGCCGCGCAGACCTCGACCCCGCCGACGGCGGTGGACAGGGTCTTCACCGCCTCGAAGTCGACCTGCACGAAGTGGTCCACCCGGATGCCGGTGACCTTCTCGACGGTCTTCCAGGTGCAGCCGGCGTCCCGTCCCTCCTGGCCGAGGCTGACGTTGAACTGGTCCCGCGCCGAGCCCGGGATCCTCTTCCCCTGGGCGTTCTGGCACTCCGGGATCGGCACCATCAGGTCGCGCGGGAGGCTGATCACCGTCGCGTTGGAGCGGTCCTTGGCGACGTGGAACAGCAGCGTGGTGTCGGCGTGCCCGGCGCTGCCCTCGTCGCCGTACTCGCGTCCGAGGCCCTCCCGGCTGTCGGTGCCGATCACCAGGACGTTCAGCGCCTCCCCGGCGGCCTGGGGGCGCTCGGACTCGTCGCCCAGCTGGACCTTGACGGAGGTGAGGTTGTCGTTGAAGTGCCGGTACAGGTAGTACGCCCCGCCGCAGCCCGCCACCATCACCAGGGCGCCCGCGCCGGCCGTCCACTTGAGCACCCGTCGGCGGCGGTGGCGCCTGGCGAGCGCCGCCGCCCGCCGCCGGCTGTCCCGGCGGCCCTCGGCGGGCGGTTCCGCCCGGGCGCCCGTCCGTGCCTCGGCGGCCCGGCGGCTCTGCCGCGGGACACCGGGGGCCGGGTCCACGCGGTACCGGCCGGTTTCCGGTTGCTCCTCGTGCACGGGCTTCCCAACTGTCGACCGGTCACGGCTCCGGCCCGCCCGTACGGAACGGGCCGATCCGGACACAGTAGACGAGCCGAACGGGGGAGTCGTTCCCGGTGTGATCTCCGCCATGTTCCGGCAGCGCGGAGGCAAATTCCGTTCGTGGCCGAGCAATTGCGGAACCATCCGGATCGATCGGCCTCGCCGCCCCCGAGGGCCCCGGCCGACCGGCTCAGTGTGCCGGGCAGGAGTCCACGTCGGCGGTCCGTCCCTCGAAGGTGGGCGGGTCGGTCGCCGAGGGTGACGCGCTCGCCGACGCCGCCATCTCGGCGGCCGGATCCACCCCGGCGCCCGGCCCCGCGCCGCGGTTCGGCCTCGGGCTCGGACTCGCGTACGGGCTCGGACTCGCGTACGGGCTCCGGCTCGGACCGCGGCCCGGGCCGGGGCCCGGCCCGGGCGAGGGAGCGGACCCGGGCGGCCGGACGGCGACCGGCCGGTCGTCCCGCAGCGCCGCGAACAGCTGACCGGTCTGCGGCTGCACGAACTCGTCCCGGTCCGAGTCGTAGCGGTACGGGCGGCGCGGCGCGGTCAGGAAGACCACGTCCGCCGAGGGGATGCCGCGCAGGTCCTGGGTGAGGTCGTACAGCGCGCCGAGCGAGGACAGCCCGCCGTCCGCCCGGACCGAGGAGGTCGCGGCGTTCAGCACCGGCCACAGCTTCGCCGGGTTCAGCAGCACGCCCTGCGACTGCGCCTTGCGGATCAGCGCGGCCAGGAACTGCTGCTGACGGCCCATGCGCTGGGTGTCGCTGCCGTTGCCCAACGTCTCCCGGACCCTGACGTAGCCGAGCGCCTGCTCGCCGTGCAGGGTCTGCCGGCCGGCGGGCAGGTCGAGCCTGGCGTCCTTGTCGTGGATCGGCTGCGGCACGCACACCTCGACCCCGCCGACCGCGTCCACCATCGTCTTGAAGCCGCTGAAGTCGAGGATCACGTAGTGGTCGACCCGGATGCCGCTCAGCTGCTCCACGGCCCGGATCGAGCACGCCGGGCCGCCCGTCTCGAAGGCCCAGTTGAACTGCATCAGGGCGGGCTTGCTGAGGGTGCCGTCCGGTCTCTCGCAGGCGGGGACGGTGACCATGACGTCGCGCGGGACGGAGACCGCCGTCGCGTGCTTCCGGTCGGCGGCCAGGTGCAGCAGGATCGTGGTGTCCGAGCGCGCGGAGCCCGCCTCGCCGCCGTACGAGCCGTTCGCGCCGGAGCGGTCGTCGCTGCCGATCAGCAGCAGGTTCTCGGCGCCCCGGGCCCCGGCGGTGCGGCTCGGCCGTTCGGCCTCCAGCTTGGCGAGCAGCCGGTCCGTCTCCGAGTCGGTCCGGATGTTGCGGTCCAGCGCGCGGTAGGCGATCCAGAGCACCGTGCCGGTGGCGACCAGCAGGAACGCGACGGCGCCGGCGGTGATCAGCAGCCACCGCCGGCGCCTGCGCGGGCGTTCGGATCCGCTCGCGGGAGCGTCCGTCGGAGGGTTTTCGTCGGTCGGGGGGTGCTCGGTGTCGTCCTCGGCCATGGCAGGGATCCCTACCCGCCGGGCCGTCGTCCGGGGTCAGCCCAGACGCAGTGTCACCCGTTCGGATTCCACCCGCTTCTCCCACTGCTCCGCGGTCAGGCCCTGCGAGTTGCGGCACAGCACCACCGAGGCCCCGGCGGCCAGCGGCGCCAGCAGACCGGCCTCCAGGCCCGTCCAGTCCTCGAACGAGAGGGTGGACAGGACGCGGTCGCCGGGCTTCAGGCCGAGCCGGACCGCGCCCTCCCGGGCCAGCGCCACGGTCTGCTCGCCCGTCAGCTTCAGCGGCAGTCCGTCCACCGCCGTCTCCAGCGCCTGCCCGTCCGGGGCGACGGGGGAGTACGGCGCGAAGCGGTCGCCCTGGCCGGGCACCTCGGCGGCGTAGTCGAGGAAGCCGTCCGGGCGCTGCGGGAAGCGGCCGCCGAGCGGGCGCAGGGCGAGCGCGACCCGCTCGCCCTCGCAGGCCTGGGCGGCCTCCAGGCCGTCCGGGCCGCTGACCACCAGGTCGGCGGCGGCCGGGTCGCCGCCCGGCACCGCCGTCACCCCGACCGACCAGCAGGCGAGCAGCCACACGGCGCTCTGCCAGTGGGCGGGCAGCAGCAGCGCCGCCCGGTCGCCGGGACCGGCGTTCAGCTCGTCCTGGAGGAGGTTGGCGGTCTTGGCCACCCAGTTGTCGAAGGTGCGGGCGGACAGCTCCACCCGCTCGCCGGTGGCGTCGTCGTAGAAGGTGACCAGCGGGGCCGCGGGATCGACCGAAGGGGTGCCGCCGCGCAGGAATGCGTGCAGCAGCTCGACGGGGGTGCGGGCATCGGCAGCGAAAGGCGCAGTCATGGTGCGCCCCAGCCTACGGCCTTCGGACGGGAGACCGGGAGGTCGGGCGGGGCGGCCGAACGGGCGCGCGCGGCGTGGCGGGAGGTCCGGGTAGCGGCGACGATCCGTTCCATGCGCCTCTCACTTCCGGCGGCCCTGCTGGCCGGCTGCACCACTGCCCTGCTCCTCCAACCCGCCGCCACCGCGACCACCGCGCCGGGCCCGCATCGCCGCGACTTCGCCGGCGGCGGCTCGACCACCTCGCTCCCGCTGCCCGCCGGGACCGGCCTCGCCCCGCGCGGCACCGAACCGTTCGAACTCCTCGGCCTCGGCTGGGACGGCCCGCCGGACGCCCTGGCCGGCGCGGTGGTCCGGGTCCGCACCCGGGACGCGGCCACCGGCCGCTGGAGCGACTGGCACCGGCTGGAGGCCGACACCGAGGACGGCCCCGACCGGGCGGCGCACGGCGCCACCGCCCCGCTGTGGACCGGCCGCAGCGACGGCGTCGCGGTCGAGCTCCGGCCCGGGCCCGCCGGACCGCCGCCCGGACTGCGGCTCGACCTGGTCGACCCGGGCCCCGGCGCCGCCCCGGCTCCCGGCGCGGTCCGGACCCTGCCGCCGGGGGAGCCCGTGCTGCCCCCGGCCGAGCCGCCCGCCGTGCTCACCACGCCCGTTGCGCCCGCCACGCCCGCCACGCCTGCCGCGCCCGCCACACCGGGCGAGCCCGCCGCGCCGGCTGAGCCCGCTGAGCCCGCCGCGCCCGCCACGGGCCAGGCACCGCGCCCGGGGATCGTCACCCGGGCCGGCTGGGGCGCCGACGAGTCACTGCGCGACCAGGACTTCGACTACACCGGCCCGGTCCGCGCGGTCTTCGTCCACCACACCGACACCGCCAACGACTACGCCTGCTCCGACGCCCCCCGGGTGATCCGGGCGATGTACCAGTACCACGTGAAGACCAACGGCTGGCGGGACATCGGCTACAACTTCCTGGTCGACCGCTGCGGCACCATCTACGAGGGCCGCGCGGGCGGCGTCGACCAGCCCGTCCACGGCGCCCACACCCTCGGCTTCAACGCCGACACCTCCGGCGTCGCCGCGATCGGCACCTTCATCGACGACCAGCCGCCCCAGCCCCTCCTCGACGGCCTCGCCGCCATCGCCGCCTGGAAGCTCGGCCTCACCTCCCAGCCGGCCGACGGCACCACCGGGCTCACCGTCGGCGCGAACGGCACCCGCTACACCAAGGGCGACGTCGTGGACTTCGCCACCATCTCCGGCCACCGCGACGCCGTCAGCACCGAATGCCCCGGCGGCGCCCTCTACGCCCACCTCCCCGACCTCCGCACGGCGGCTGCTCGCCTCCAGGCCCACTGACCCCCGCCCCGCACGGAGGCCTCCGCCCGCTCTTCGCCCCTTCCCCGGCCCGCCCCCGCGCGAGACGTCGGCGTGGCCGACTTCTCGCGCACCCCTCGCCACCGGCCCGCCCTCCCTCCTCTCCCTCCCGCGCCCCGCGGGGGTGGGGAACCGGGTGCCGGTGGGGCCGCTCCCGCCCCGCCGGTGTGCGGGGAGCCGTGCGCCTCGACGGGTGGATCCGGTGGTGCGGGGTCGGCGCCCGCGTGCCGGTGGGGCTTCGTCCCGCCCCGCCGGGCGCGGGTACCGCACGCCGTATGACGTACGCAGGGCCGCCCGTCCACGGGTTCCCGGTCGCCTCTCGCGCCCCCTCCCTCCCCGGCGTCCCCAGAGACCGTCCGACCCCCCGCGTATCGTTCATATCCGGGGGCCGACACAGGAGGCGACAGCAGTGGAAGCAGTACGGCGCTGGCGGCCGGGTTTCCCGGTGGACGTCGCCCGCACCCTGCTGCCGCTGCGCCGCGGTCCCGCCGACCCCGCGTACCGCGGCACCGCCGACGGCGCCGTCTGGCGCGCCTCCCGCACCCCCGCCGGCATCGGCACCCTGCGGGTGCTGCCCCGGCAGGCCACCGGTGAGATCGAGGCGAGCGCCTGGGGCCCGGGTGCGGACTGGCTGCTCGACCGCCTCCCCACCCTGCTCGGCGCCGACGACGCCCCGGAGTCGCTGGTCCTGCCGCCCGGCCCGCTGCGGGAAGCCCAGCGCCGTACCGCCGGAGTCCGGCTGGCCAGGACCGGCCTGGTGCTGGAGTCGCTCGTCCCGGCGGTCCTGGAGCAGAAGGTCACCACCGACGAGGCCTACCGCGCCTGGCGCGTCCTGCTGCGCGACTTCGGCACCCCGGCGCCCGGCCCGGCCGAGGGCATGCGGGTGGCGCCGTCGGCCCGGGAGTGGGCGATGGTGCCCAGCTGGGAGTGGCACCGGGCGGGCGTGGACCCCAAGCGCTCGGCGACGGTGATGCGCGCGGTCCGGCTGGCGCCGCGCCTGGAGGAGGCCTCGGCGATGGGCCACGAGGAGGCCTTCGCCCGCCTCACCGCCGTCCCGGGCATCGGCGTCTGGACGGCGGCCGAGACCCTCCAGCGCAGCAACGGCGACCCGGACGCGGTCTCGGTCGGGGACTTCCACCTGCCCAACCTGGTCGGCTGGGCGCTGGCCGGTCGCCCCCGCAGCGACGACGACCAGATGCTCGCCCTGCTGGAGCCCTACCGCCCCCACCGCCACCGCGTCTGCCGCCTCCTCCTGTCCTCCGGCGCCCGCGCCCCGCGCTACGGCCCCCGCCTCACCCCCAACGACCACCGGACGCGATGAACTACGCCGTAGTACATTGCGTTCATGGAAGCGACGATGCGCGAGCTGAACCAGCAGACGGCCAGGGTGATAGGAGCCGTCGAACGGGGCGAGACCGTCACGGTCACCAAGGACGGCCGACACGTGGCGACCATCCTTCCGCCAGGCCTGGCCGAGCCGGTCTACCCCTTCCGGACCGACCCGATGGGGGACGAACTCGACGACATGCCGGTCATCGCGGGCGGTGGCGGGCGCATCCTGGCCGACCTCGATCGGCACATGGAAGGGTTCGGCAGGTGACCGCTGTCGCCGTGGTCGGGGACACCGGCGCGCTCCTGGCCGCGTACGCCGGCGACGAGCCCGACCACGATGCCTGTCTCAAAGCCATGCGCGCGGTCGGTCACCTGGTCATCTCGCCGCTGGTGCTGGCGGAGTTGGACTACCTCGCCCATACGGCGCTCGGACCGGCGATGGCGATGCGCATCCTGGACGACATCATCGATCGGTGCGCGATCGGCCGCTTCGAGGTGCCCGAAGTGGGCGCGCACCTCGCCACCGCGCGTGCGGTGATGCGGCAGTACCCGGCCCTTGACATCGGCCTGACAGACGCCATCAACGTGGCGCTGGCCGCGGAGTTCAGGACCGACGCCGTGCTGACCGTCGACCGCCGCCACTTCCGGGCCGTCAGGCCGCTGACCAACCACAAGGCTTTCCGGCTGCTGCCGGACGACCTCGACAGCTGATCCCTACCGCACCGCGACGAACGCCTCCGCGGTGCGCTCCGGGCGGGCCCGGGGCGCTTCGGCGGGGCGGCCGACGGCGACGGCGCCCATCGGGTCCCAGTCGTCCGGGAGGTCCAGGGCCTCGCGCACGGTGGCGCGGCAGAACATGGTGGACGAGACCCAGGCGGAGCCGTAGCCCTCGCCGGTGAGCGCGACCAGCAGGTTCTGCACGGCGGCACCGGCGGCGACGGTGAACATCTCCCGTTCGGCGGCGGCCCGGCGCGGGTCGGGGTAGTCGTGCGCGCCGTCCATGACCAGGCAGGGCACCACCAGGTACGGCGCGTCGCGCAGGACGTCGCCGCGGGCGGTGCGGCGGGCGATCCGCTCCTCGTCCCAGCCGTCGAGTTCGCGCAGGTCCCGCCGCCAGGCGTCGAGCATCGCGTCGAGCAGCCGCACCCGGGTGTCCGCGGACTCCAGCAGCACGAAGCGCCACGGCGTGGTGTGGTGCGGGGCGGGCGCGGTGACGGCGGCGGCGACGGCGCGGCGGACGGCGGCCGGGTCGACCGGCTCCGAGGTGAAGGAGCGGACGGTGCGCCGCAGGGTGACGGCCTGCCGCAGCGCCTCGGAGGTGCCGAGCCGGAACATGTCGTCCGCGGAGGGCCGGACCAGCGGCCGGACGCCCTCGCCGTCCTCGGCGGTGACGAGGTGTCCGAGCCCGCGCACGACCGCCACCGGGACGCCGCTGGTCTTGCCCTTCACCAGGTCGGCGGCGGCGGCGAGTTCGTCGGCGGTCGCGATGACGGTCTGTTCCAGCGTGTTGCCGTGGCCGTCGGTGCGCCCCCGGTGGTCCTCCAGGGCGCTGAGCCCGGCGGCGCCGATCGCCACGTCGGTCAGCCCGTTGCGCCAGGGCCGCCCGAAGGTGTCGGTGACGAGGACGGCGAGCCGGCGGCCGGTGAGCTGCTGGAGCCGGGCCCGCAGCGCCCGCGCGGAGGCGTCCGGGTCCTCGGGCAGCAGCAGCACGGTGCCGGGCGCGGTGTTGGAGGCGTCCACGCCGGCGGCGGCCATGACGAAGCCGTTGCGGTTCTCCACGATCCGGATCGGGCCGCGCCGGGCGACCAGCCGGACGGACTCGGCGTCGATCGCGGCCTCGCGGTCGGCGGCGCGCAGCAGCCGGCCCTCGGCCTTGCTGACGATCTTCGAGGTGACCACCAGGACGTCGCCGTCCCGGTACGTCCCCGCCTTGGCGATCAGCTCCGCGAGGTCCGCCCCGGCCTCGACCTCGGGGATGCCCTCGACGCCGAGGACCTCCAGGGTCACTTGCGCACCTGCTCCGCCAGGGCCAGCGCCGCGCGGGCCATCTCGGCGGTGGCCTCGACGTCGGTCATCAGCAGGGGGACGGCCCGGCAGGCGATCCCGGCGGCCTCGACGGCGGCGACCGCCGCCTCGTCCACGGTGTCCACCAGCCACCCGTCGATCAGGTCGGAGCCGTAGTTGCGGGCGACCGCCTCGGCGGTGGCCTCGACGCCGACGGCGGCGAGCACCTTGTCGGCCATGCCCCGCACCGGCGCCCCGCCGATGATCGGGGAGAGCCCGACCACCGGCGCCGCGGCGGCGGCGACCGCCTCCCGGATGCCGGGGACGGCGAGGATGGTGCCGATCGAGACCACCGGGTTGGACGGCGGGAAGAGGATGACGTCCGCCTCGGCGATCGCCTCCAGCACGCCGGGCGCGGGCTTGGCGGTGTCGGCGCCGACCGGGACGACCGCCTCGGCGTCCACCGCGGCGTGCAGCTTGACCCAGTACTCCTGGAAGTGGACCGCCCGGGTGCCCTGGTCGTCGGTGATCCGCACGTGGGTCTCGACCCGGTCGTCGCTCATCGGCAGCAGCCGCACGCCCGGCTTCCAGCGCACGCACAGCGCCTCGGTGACCTGGCTGAGGCTGTACCCGGCGGTGAGCATCTGGCTGCGCACGAGGTGGGTGGCGAAGTCCCGGTCGCCGAGGCCGAACCACTCGGGGCCGACGCCGTACTCCTTCATCTCGGCCTTGATGGACCAGGTCTCGTCGGTCCGGCCCCAGCCCTGCTCCTCGTTGATGCCGCCGCCGAGGGTGTACATCACGGTGTCGAGGTCGGGGCAGACCTTGAGGCCGTAGAGGTGGATGTCGTCACCGGTGTTGCCGATCACGGTGATCTCGTCCTGCGGTCCGACCGCCGCGCGGAGTCCGCGCAGGAAGCGCGCTCCGCCGATTCCGCCTGCCAGTGCCACGATGCGCATGGGGTCATCCTGCCACGGTCGGACTCGCCGTCAGACGCGGTCAGTGGGACTCGGCCTGGGCCTGCCGCCCGGGGTGCTGCTCGGGGACGGCGGTGGCGCCGTACTGGTTCATCTCGGTCAGGCCGGGGGCGTAGAGGTGGATGGAGACGGCGGGTTCGAGCGCGCCGTTGACGACCTCGTGCAGGTAGCCGGAGGAGAAGACGCGCTGGCCGCCGGGCCGCAGCACCCGGGAGACGGCGCCGCTGGAGGCGCCGTCGGCCGAGGGCTGGGGGAGGGTGAGGGAGCGCTCGATCAGCTCGCCCCGGACGACGCTCATCACGCCGGAGGACTCGCCGTGGTCGTGGAAGCCGCTGGACTGGCCGGGCAGCCAGCTGAGCAGCCAGACCTCGTAGCCGGGGCCGGTCTCCAGCCGGGCGTACCAGCGGGTCAGCGCGTCGTAGCGGACCAGCGGCTCCCAGCGGGCGCGGTCGGCGGCGATCTCGCGGACCAGCCGGGCGTACCCGGCGACGGTGGTGGGGTGGGCCGGCAGGTCGGTGCGGGCCAGGTGGGGGAAGGCGAGCGGGTCGCCCGCGATGGAGACGTCGCTGAGGCCGTCGGTCCACGGCCGGGTGCGGGCGGGGGCGCCGGTACCGGTGGCGGCGAGGCCACGGCGGGCGAGCTTGTTGCGGTCACGGTTCCGCTTGCGGATGCGGCTCATGCGCACGGGAGTCGTCCTCGGAGGAGTCGGCTGGTTGCTCGGGATCAGCCGGATCCGGGATGTCCTGGGGCGGGAATCGCGGGCGGCCTCTGTGCTTCCTGGGGCGGCGCGCGGTGGGACGCGGGCGCCTAGATACAGCAGGAACAGAGGCGACAACAGGAGTTCACGGCACGGCGGAGGGTGGAACCGCTCCGGAGGCTGGGGAACTCTGACATGGAAGCAAGGACATCGCATCCGCAGGGGCCGTGTCAAACCGAAAGATGCGGCATTCGAGTGGGTTAGGTCCGGATCTTTCCCGGATGGGGTGATTCATCACTCTCTATGTTTCGATGGGAAGATCGCCGGGAAGGCAGCCCGATGACCTACCTGTGGCGATGATCGAGCGTCACCCGGTGAACGGTTGCGGATGGTTCGGAAGCGTTCGGGACCTTGAGGCGGAAGGTCCGATGTGTCCGAATATGTACACTATTCGTAACGGCTTGGTGCCAGGGAGTGAATCCCGGCCCCAATACCAGAGCTCGGCTTGACTGGGCCAGAGTGACGCAACTGTAATTTCACTCGTGTCGTCAGCCGCACGAGGCAACGGCAACCACGGGGACGCCAAGTAGGGGCAGAGGAGGCGCGCCACATGAGCGAGCTCTTTGAGCTGTTGATCGGGGACGGCATCGCGGAGGACGAGGAGGAACTCGGCTGGCAGGAGCGCGCGTTGTGCGCCCAGACCGACCCGGAGTCCTTCTTCCCCGAGAAGGGCGGCTCGACCCGCGAGGCGAAGAAGGTCTGCCTCGCCTGCGAGGTCCGTTCGGAATGCCTGGAGTACGCCCTCGCCAATGACGAGCGCTTCGGCATCTGGGGCGGCCTCTCCGAGCGCGAGCGCCGTCGGCTCAAGAAGAGCGCGGTCTGACCGGGCGGCCCCTGACCCCCGCTGACCCTCCGACAGGGAGGGACAACCGCACAGCCGTACGGGCGCCTCACCGCGATGGTGGGGCGCTTTCGTGTTCCCGGGGCCCCTTCACCGTCTCCGCACCCGCACCCCGGACGAAGCGACCGGCGGAAGCCGTTAGTGTGGTGCGCCATCCGGTTGCCGTTCACCGGCTGTGTCCACCGAGAACTGGGGCCCGCGCACGCGATGACCGTATACAGCCACCAGAGCGGCTCCACCGCTTCCCGGCCGCCCGCCTATCCGCGCCACCTGGTCACCGCCGTGATCGTCTCGCACGACGGCGCCCGCTGGCTCCCGCAGGCCCTCGCCGGACTGCTCGGCCAGGACCGGCAGGTCCAGCGGATCCTCGCGGTCGACACCGGCTCCACCGACAACTCCCCGCAACTGCTCGCCGACACCCTCGCCGACTGGCTGCCCGAGAGCGGCCCGCTGCTCCTCGGCCGCCGGGCCGGCTTCGGCACCGCCGTCGGCGAGGCCGTGGCGGGCAGCCCGCCGCTGCGCCCCGAGGACCTGCCGTACCGGCTCGACCCGTCCGGCTACGACCCCGTCACCGGCGGCTGGGACGACTTCGGCGACCCGCTCGCCCAGGAGGACGACCTCGGCCGCGGCGGCCCGCGCGAGACCCAGCCGGTCGAGTGGCTCTGGCTGCTGCACGACGACTGCGAGCCGCAGACCGACGCGCTGCGCCGGCTGCTCCAGGTCGCCGACTCCACCCCCAGCGCCGCCGTGGTCGGCCCCAAGCTGCGCAGCTGGTACGACCGCCGCCAGTTGCTGGAGGTCGGCGTCACCATCGCCCGCTCCGGCCGCCGCTGGACCGGCCTCGACCGCCGGGAGCAGGACCAGGGCCAGCACGACCAGGTCCGTCCGGTGCTCGCCGTCTCCAGCGCCGGCATGCTGGTGCGCCGGGACGTCTTCGAGCAGCTCGGCGGCTTCGACCGGGCCCTGCCGCTGATGCGGGACGACACCGACTTCTGCTGGCGGGTCAACGCCGCCGGCCACCGCGTGGTGGTCGCCCCCGACGCCGTGCTGCGGCACGCCGAGGCGGCCAGCCGCGAGCGCCGCGCGATCGACTGCGGGCCCGCCCACCCGCACCGGGTGGACAAGGCCGGCGCGGTCTACACCCTGCTCACCAACTGCAAGGGCGCGCTCTTCCCCTACGTCCTGCTGCGGCTGGTGCTCGGCACCCTGGTGCGGGCCGTCACCAACCTGCTCGGCAAGGACCCCCGCCAGGCGGTCGACGAACTCGCCGGGCTCGGCCACGAACTCGTCCGCTTCCCGAGGCTGCTGGCCGCGCGCAAGCGCCGGGCCAGGTCCAGGTCGGCGGACGCCCTGGACGACCGCACGCTCTTCCCGGCCCCCGGCGCCACCACCCGGCAGGCCGTCGAGGGCGTCATCGGCTCGCTCGGGATAGGGGGCGCCGACGACACCGGCAGCCGGCACGGCTCGGTCGAGGCCGGCGGCGACGAGGAGGCCGAGGACCTGGTCGTCGAGCAGTTCGCGCTGCTCAAGAAGCTCGCCCGGCGCCCGGCGCCGGTGCTGTTCGCCGCCCTGCTGGTGTTCGCCCTGGTCGCCTGCCGCTCCCTGCTCGGCGGCGGCGCGCTGTTCGGCGGCGCCCTGCTGCCCGCGGCCGACGGCGCCGGCGGCCTCTGGTCGATGTACGCGGACGCCTGGCACCCGGTCGGCACCGGCTCCACCGCCGCCGCACCGCCGTACCTCGGCGTGCTCGCGGTGCTCTCCTGGCTGCTGTTCGACCACGCCGACCTGGCGCTCACCCTGATCGTGGTGCTCGCCGTCCCGCTGTCTGCGGTCAGCGCCTACCTGGTGTCCCGGCCGCTGCTGGACTCGAAGCTGGTCCGCGCCTGGGCCAGCGCCACGTACGCGCTGCTGCCCGCCGCGACCGGAGCGCTCGCCCAGGGCCGGATCGGCACCGCCGTGCTCGCCGTGCTGCTGCCGCCGCTGGCCCGCGCCGCCGCCATCGCGGCCGGCCTCGGCATCCGCGACGAGAGCGCCGCCCAGGGTGCCCGCCCGGGCTGGCGCCCGGTCTGGATGACCGTCCTGCTGCTCACCCTGGCCACCGCCTTCGTCCCGATAACGTGGGCGCTCGCGGTGCCGCTCTGCCTGGCGATGCTGGTCGTCGCGATCGTGCGCGGCGGCGCCTTCGGCTCCGGGGTCAGCGCGCTGCGGCTGCTCGGCCTGCGCGTCCTGGTGATCCTCGCGGTGCCCGTCGCGGTGCTGGCGCCCTGGTCGCTCAAGGTGCTGTCGCACCCGCAGTGGCTGCTGCTGGAGGCCGGTCTGCCCGGCCTGCACGGCACCGGCGCGAGCGCGGCCGGCCTGCTGCTGGTCAACCCGGGCGGCGCCGGAGTGCCGCCGGTCTGGCTCTCGGCGGGCGTCGTGCTCGCCGCGCTGGCCGCGCTGCTGCGCGCCGACCGCCGCCGCGCGGTGCTCGCCGCCTGGGGCGCGGCCGGCGCCGGCCTGGTCTTCGCGGTCGCGGTGGCGGGCACCTCCGTCACCCCGGCCTCCGGCGGCCCGGCGGTGCCCGCCTGGGCCGGCCCGGCCACCCTGATCGCCGGGATCGCCCTGCTGGCCGCCGCCGCGATCGGCGCCGACGGCGCCAACGCCCGCGTCGCCGGGATCGCGTTCGGCTGGCGCCAGCCGGTGGCCGCCCTGGTGGTGGCCTCGGCCGTACTGGCCCCGCTGGGCACCGGCCTGTGGTGGGCGCTGACCGGCGCCGGCGGCCCGCTGCACCGCGGCCAGGCCGACCAGGTCCCCGCGTTCATCGCCGAGGAGGCCGGCACCACGGACCGGGCCCGCACCCTGGTCGTCACCGGGGAGAAGGGCGGCGGCGCGGTCCGCTACACCGTGCTGCGCGGCGCCGGTCTGACGCTCGGCCAGGCCGAGTCCACCGTCGACCCGGCGACCGGCACCCGGGGCGGCCTGGACAAGACGGTCGGCAGCCTGCTGGCCGGCTCCGGCGCCGACCAGGCGAGCGCCCTGGCCGGCTACGGCATCGCCTACGTCCTGGTCCAGCAGCCGGTGGTCGACGCCTTCAAGGACGTCCTGGACACCACCCCCGGCCTGGTCAAGGCCAACCAGGACAACGCCGCCGCGCTCTGGCAGGTCGACGGCGCCCCCGCGGTCCGCGCGGTGATCACCGCCCCGGGGGCCACCCCGGTGGTCGTCCCGTCCGGCGCCCGTGACCTGTCCGCCACCGTCCCGGCCGGCCCGGACGGCCGGGTGCTGCGGCTCGCCGAGTCCGCCGCCGCCGAGTGGAAGGCCACCGTGAACGGCACCGCCCTGGAGCCCACCACGGTCGACGGCTGGGCGCAGGGCTTCAAGCTCCCGGCCGCCGGCGGCAAGCTGACCGTCACCCGGGAGGGCAGCGCCGTCCACACCGGCTGGATCTGGGCCCAGGTGCTGCTCGGCCTCACCATCCTGGTGCTGGCCCTGCCCGGCCGCCGCAGCCACAAGGACGACGACCTGCCCGAGGAGGTGGTCGCCGCCGCCGCGCTGGCCGCCGCCGCCCAGGCGCAGGCCCCCGCCCCCGGCAGCCGCCGGGCCCGCCGGATGGCCGAGCGCGGCGAGGGCACCGAGGGCGCCGCCGACGAGGGCGGGGTGTACGAGGGCCGGCCGGGCGCGATCCCGGCGCAGCCGACCGGCGAGCCGGTGGCCGGAGCCGTCCAGGCCGCCGCCGTCCAGGACGCCGAGCAGTACGGCGACCCGTACCAGGCGTACCAGCAGGCCGACCCGTACAGCTACGACCAGTACGCGGCCCAGCCGGTCGCCGCGCCGTACGGCGGCCAGGGCTACGACGCCCACGGGTACGGCGGCGGGCAGGCCCACCCGCAGCAGGGCTACGAGCAGCCGTACCAGCCCGAGCCGCAGCCCTACGGCTACGAGGCCCACGGGTACGACGGCGGCGGGCAGGCCTACCCGCGGCAGGGCGAGCCCTACTACGACCCGAACGACCCCAACGGCCCCGGCCGGTACCCGCACCAGCACGGATCGGGGAGCTGACCCGCGATGAAGAAGCCCGCATTCAGGAAGAAGTCCGGCGCCGGCGAGGCCCCCGCCGCGCCCGCGAAGCGCCCGTCCGCCGCTCCGGCCGTCGCCCGTCCGGGCCGGTTCGGCGGGGGCGGCAACGGCGCGGCCAGGACCACCCCGTCCCTGCTCGCCGCGGCCGTGGTGCTCGCGGCCGTGTTCGGGATCGCCGAGCTCCGCTCGCCGGCCGCCCCCGCCGGGACGGGCGCCGGAGCGGCCCCGGCCACGGCGCAGGTGGAGCGGACGGCGGCCGTCTGCCCGCAGCCGCTCCAGGGCCTGACCGGCTCGACCACGCTCACCGCCTACACCCCGCCCGGTACGGGCACCGCCACCGGCGGCGCCGGCTGGCTCTCCGACGCGGCGGCCCCCGCCGCGCCCGCCGCCCAGCCGACCACCGCCGCCTCGGCCCCTGCCACCCCGGCGGCGCCCGCCACCCCGGCCCCGACCGGCTCGGGCATCCCGGGCGCGCCGGCCCAGGACAAGAACGCGGCGCCCGCCGACGCCCGGCTGACCCTGGCCAAGCCCGGCACCCCGGCCACCGGCCCGGCCGCCAACGGCGACGCCGCGCCCGGCACCGGGGCCGTCGCCAACGGCGCCCTCGCGCCCGGCTTCACCGTCACCCAGAGCACCGTGGTCACCGAGCAGCGCGGCCTCGGCCTGTCCGGCCTCACCTGCACCCCGGCCGGGACGAGCTTCTGGTTCGCCGGGGCCGGCACCGCCGGGGACCGGGTCGACTACCTCAGCCTGGTCAACACCGAGTCCTCCGCCGCCGTGGTGGACATCAAGCTGTACGGCGACAAGGGCCTGATCGACAACGACGCCGCCAACGGGCTCACCGTCGCGCCCGGCAGCTCCCAGTCCGTCCTGCTCTCGACCCTCAGCAAGGGCGCGGTCACCGACCTCGCCGTGCACGTGGTGGTGCGCTCCGGCCGGATCGGCGCCGCGCTGCACGCCGCCGACGGCGGCAAGGGCGCCGACTGGATCCCGGCCTCCGCCGCCCCGGCCCCCACCCAGGTGCTGCCCGGCCTGCCCGCCGACACCGCCGCGGCCCGCCTGGTGGTCTGGGCGCCGCCGGAGGACGACGCCGACCTGAAGATCCAGCTGTCCGGCAAGAACGGCTGGTTCAGCCCGGCCGGCAACGAGTCGATCCACGTCAAGGCGGGCATGGTCGCCGCCGTCGACCTCGGCAAGGTCACCCGGGACGAGGTCGCCGGGCTGCGGCTGACGCCCAGCGACGACAAGCACCGCACCCCGGTCGTGGCCGGGCTGCGGATCGACCGGGCGGGGGCCAACGGCAAGACCGACGCGGCCTGGCTGACCGGCAGCGACCCGGTCGGCGCCCGCGCCACCGTGGCCGACAACCGGGCCGGCGCCTCCACGCTCTTCCTGACGTCCACCGGCGAGGCCGCCACCGTCCGCGTCACCGCCTCGGCCGGCAGCGGCGGCGGCACCCCGGCCACCAAGGAGGTCCAGCTCCCGGCCGGCGGCACGGTCGCCCTCCCGGCCCCCGAGCCCGCCGGGCTGAACGGGGTCTTCGCGCTCACCGTGGAGACCGTCTCCGGCGGCCCCGTGACCGCCGCCCGGATGCTGTCCCTGCCGGCCAAGGACGTGCCGATGTTCACCATCCAGGCGCTGCGCGACGACCGCAGCACCGTCAAGGTCCCGCGCGCCGACCAGGACCCGGGCGTCGTCCTGCGCTGAGCGGCCGACGGGGCGGGCCCTGCGGCGCCCGCCCCGGCCGGTCAGTCCTCGTCGTAGCGCGGGTCGATGGCGTCCGGCGACAGCCCGAGCAGCTCGGCGACCTGCTCGATCAGGATCTCGTGCACCAGCGCCGCCCGGTCCTCCCGGGTCTTCGCCCGGATCTCCACCGGCCGCCGGTACACCACGATCTGGCTCTTGCGGCCCTGCCCGCCCGGCGACACCCGCCCGAGCGGCACGCCGTCCTCGGCGTCGACGGCGTCCGGCTCGTGCAGCGGCACCTCCTGGACGGCGAACTCGACCTCGATCAACTGCGGCCACCGCCGTTCGAGGCGCTCGACCGACTCGCGCACGTAGTCGTCGAACAGTTCGGAACGGGTGAGCGAGATCGGCACCTGGGGAGGCGCCAGCGGACCGCGCAGGCCCCTGCCGTGCCGGTCACGGTGCCGGGGGCGGCGCGCTGGGCCTGTCGATGACTGCGGTGCGGAGCTGTCCATATCACTGCCGAGGGTAGTCCTTGGACGGTCGGAAGTGGACCACTCCGACGGGGAATCGCACGGGGCGCCGCGGACGCGTCCCCGGCGCCCGGCGGGCGACACGGCACCCCCTCCGGGCAGGCGGTCTTCGCTCCCCGGCGAGGAGTGCGGTACCGTCCACCCTCGTGAGCTCTGTACGTCGTTGTTCGCGGACCGCGTGCGGCCGGCCGGCCGTCGCGACGCTGACGTACGTCTACGCGGACTCGACGGCCGTCCTCGGCCCGCTCGCCACCTACGCGGAACCCCACTGCTACGACCTGTGCGCCGAGCACGCCGAGCGCCTCACCGCCCCGCGCGGCTGGGAGGTCGTCCGGCTCGCCGCCGACGCCGGGCCGCTGCGCCGCAGCAGCGACGACCTGGAGGCCCTCGCCAACGCGGTGCGCGAGGCCGCCCGCCCGCAGACCCCCCGTCAGGGCCGCGGTGCCGAGGGCGAGTCCACCGAGGGCAGCCGCCGCGGCCACCTCCGGGTCCTGCGCTCTCCCGACAGCTGAGGCTCACCCGGCACGGGTCGTTCCTCCGTCCCGGGTACGCTGCCCGTCTACCGTCACCACGCCCGTCGACCGTACGGGTGGTGGTCCGACGCATCTGATCAGTTCTGAGACCAGGGTGGAGCCGCAGTGCGCGACCTCAAGCAGCTCGTGAAGGCGTACGACGTCCGAGGCGTCGTGCCGGACCAGTGGGACGAGAGCCTGTCCCGGGCCTTCGGCGCCGCGTTCGTGCAGGTCACCGGCGCGTCCGCGATCGTCGTCGGGCACGACATGCGGCCCTCCTCCCCGTCGCTGAGCCTGGCCTTCGCCGAGGGCGCCGCGGCCTACGGCGCCGACGTGGTGCAGATCGGGCTGTGCTCCACCGACCAGCTGTACTACGCCAGCGGCAAGCTCGACCTGCCCGGCGCGATGTTCACCGCCAGCCACAACCCGGCCCAGTACAACGGCATCAAGCTGTGCCGGGCCGGCGCCGCCCCGGTCGGCCAGGACACCGGCCTGGCCGAGATCCGCGAGCTGGTGGAGTCCTGGACCGCCGAGGACGGCACCGTCACCGTCCCGGCCCGGGACGTCGAGCCGGGCGAGCTGTCCACCCAGGAGACCCTGCGCGGCTACGCCGACCACCTGCTGGGCCTGGTCGACCTGACCGCGATCCGCCCGCTCAAGGTCGCGGTGGACGCCGGCAACGGCATGGGCGGCCACACCGTGCCGACCGTCTTCGACGGCCTGCCGATCGAGCTCGTCCCGATGTACTTCGAGCTGGACGGCACCTTCCCGAACCACGAGGCCAACCCGCTCGACCCGAAGAACCTGGTCGACCTCCAGGCCAAGGTCCGCGAGGTCGGCGCCGACGTGGGCCTGGCCTTCGACGGCGACGCCGACCGCTGCTTCGTCGTGGACGAGCGCGGCGAGCCGGTCTCCCCGTCGGCGATCACCGCCCTGGTCGCCGTCCGCGAGATCGCCCGCGCCCGGGCCGCCGGCGAGGCCGAGCCGACGGTCATCCACAACCTGATCACCTCCTGGACCGTCCCCGAGGTGGTCCGTGAGCTCGGCGCCAAGCCGGTGCGCACCCGGGTCGGCCACTCCTTCATCAAGCAGGAGATGGCCGAGACCGACGCCGTCTTCGGCGGCGAGCACTCCGCGCACTACTACTTCCGCGACTTCTGGCGCGCCGACACCGGCATGCTGGCCGCGCTGCACGTGCTGGCCGCGCTCGGCGGACAGCCGGGCACGCTCTCCGCGCTCACCGCCGAGCACGACCGCTACGCGGCCTCCGGCGAGATCAACAGCACCGTGGCCGACCAGGCCGCCACCACCGCCGCCGTCCGCGCCGCCTACGCCGGCGAGGGCACCTCGGTGGACGAGCTGGACGGCCTGACCGTGGCCGGCCCGGACTGGTGGTTCAACCTGCGCGCCTCCAACACCGAGCCGCTGCTGCGCCTGAACGTCGAGGCCAAGGACCCGGCGAAGATGGCCGAGCTGCGCGACGGCGTGCTCGCCATCGTCCGCGGCTGAGCCCCGCGGGCCGAGCCACGCGCCTGACCACGGGCCCCGGTGCCCCGGCCGGTAGGGTTTCCTATCGGCCGGGGCACCTCCGTGCCACCCCGAAGATTTTGGAGAGCCCCATGAAGCTCGAATCCTTCCTGCTGGAGATCCTGGTCTGCCCGCAGTGCCGGGCCGCGCTCGTCGAGGGCGGCACCGAGGAGCAGCCCGAGCTGGTCTGCACCGGCGCCGACTGCGGTCTCGCCTACCCGGTCCGCGAGGGCATTCCGGTCCTCCTGGTGGACGAGGCCCGCCGCCCGGCCTGATCCTGGGGGCGAGAGCCCCGACCCCGACGCCCCACCGCAAGTCGCGAAAGGTCCTCCCCGCACCCGAGGGGGGGCAGCCGCCCCACCCGACCGCCCGGCGCGCACGACGGAGCGCGCCCAGGACCGCAGCCGGAGGCTTGCCGCATGCTCGACGACACCCTGCTCGACGACCCGGCCGCCCTCCAGCGCGCCGACCACGACCGCGCGCTGCTGGCGCTGGCCGGCGCGGGCGCCCGGGTCCGCACCGCGCTGCGGCAGTCCGACGCCGCCGGCCTCGACCGGCTGCGCCCGGACGGCCGCCCGCGCGCCGTCCTGGTCGCCGGGCACGGCAGCGCGCTGACCGCGGCCGAGATGCTGGCCGCCCTGGCCGGCACCGCGTCCCTGGTCGCCCCGCTGCCGCCGACCGAGGCGGCCGCCCCGCGCGTCGACCGGGCCGGCGCCCGGCCCGCCTTCACCGCCGGGCTCGGCTGGCAGCTGCCCGGCTGGGCCGGCCCGCTGGACCTGCTGGTGATCAGCTCCGCCGCCGGCGGCGAGCAGGGCCTGGTGAGCCTCGCCGAGCAGGCGTACGCGCGCGGCTGCGCGGTCGTCGTCACCGCTCCGGCCGGCAGCGCGCTGGCCGAGGCCGCGCTCCAGGTGCGGGCGCTGCCGCTGCCCTTCGTGGCCTCGGTGCTGCCCGAGGACCTCACGCCCGTCCCGCCCGTCGAGCCGGACCTGCCCGCCGAGGATCCGGCGGCGCTCTGGTCCCACCTCACGCCGATGCTGGCGCTCGCCCAGAAGATCGGCGTCACCCAGCTCCCGTACGACGCGCTGCCGGGCGTCGCCGACCTGCTGGACGACGCCGCCGTGCGCTGCCGCCCGGACGCCGCCGCGTACACCAACCCGGCCAAGGGCCTGGCCGCGCGGCTGGCCGGGACGGTCCCGCTGCTCTGGGCCGAGGGCCCGATCGCCGGGGCCGCCGCCACCCGTTTCGCCGCCCAACTGGCCGACCGGGCGGGGCGCCCGGCCCTGGCCGGGCCGCTGCCGCAGGTGCTCACCGCCCACCGCGGCATGTTCACCGGCCAGTTGGGCGCGGGCGCGGACCCGGACGACTTCTTCCGCGACCGGGTCGAGGAGCCGGACCCGCTGCACCTCCAGGTGCTGCTGCTGCGGCACACCCCGGGCACGTCGGCGACGGACGACGGGCGGGACGGCCCGGCCGAGGTGCCGGAGGAGGACGCCGGACCGCGAAGCTTCGGGGTGTCCCGGGCGCACCGGCTGGCCGCCGCGCACGACGTCCGGCTGACCGAGTACGCGAGCGCCCGCCCGGACGCGCTGCACGCGCTGGCCGACCTGGTCGCGCTGACCGACTTCGCCGCCGTCTACCTGGGGCTCGCCGCCGCGCAGTCCTGAGCCGCTCGACCGGTACCGTTGGCCCTCGACGAGGCCGATCGACGTGAGGAAGCTGTGGCATGAGTACCGAAGGCGGCACCAAGGCCCTGGTGGCGGCGCTGTCCGCGAACCTCGCGATCGCGGCCGCCAAGTTCACCGCCTTCGGCTTCACCGGCTCCTCCTCGATGCTGGCCGAGGGCGTCCACTCGGTGGCCGACTCCGGCAACCAGGTGCTGCTGCTGATCGGCGGCAAGCGGGCGCGCCGGGCGGCGGACGAGGAGCACCCCTTCGGGTACGGCCGCGAGCGCTACGTGTACGGCTTCCTGGTGGCCATCGTGCTGTTCAGCGTCGGTGGGCTGTTCGCGATCTACGAGGGCTGGCACAAGGTCAGCCACCCGGAGGCGCTGGGCTCCTGGGGCTGGGCGATCGGCGTGCTGGTCTTCGCCATCGGCATGGAGGGCTGGTCCTTCCTCACCGCGATGCGGGAGTCGGAGAAGGCGAAGGGCAGGCAGAGCTGGGCCCAGTTCATCCGCACCGCCAAGGCGCCGGAGCTGCCGGTGGTGCTGCTGGAGGACAGCGGCGCGCTGATCGGTCTGGTGCTCGCGCTGTTCGGCGTCGGCCTCACCGTGATCACCGGGAACGGCGTCTGGGACGGCGTCGGCACCCTGTGCATCGGCGTCCTGCTGGTGGTGATCGCCGTGGTGCTCGCCCTGGAGACCAAGTCGCTGCTGCTCGGCGAGTCCGCCTCCAAGGAGTCGGTGCGCCGGATCCGCGAGGCGCTGGTGGACGGCGAGGCCGTCACCGGCGTGATCCACATGCGCACCCTGCACCTCGGCCCGGAGGAACTGCTGGTCGCCGCCAAGATCGCCGTCAACGCGGAGGACAGCGCCGCCCGGGTGGCGGAGGCGATCGACGCGGCCGAGGCGCGGGTCCGCGCGGTCGTCCCGATCGCCCGGGCGATCTACCTGGAACCCGACGTCTACAGCGCCGAGAAGGCCGCGGCGGGGGAGGACCCGGCCGCCACGCCCGGCGGCCCCGGCCCGGCCGTCGGCCACTGAGGCACGCGACTGGGGCCCGGGTCGAGCCCCGGTCGGACCAGGGCTCGAAATCGGTCATCCGCGGACGGCCGATGGGGCCATCGGTGTAGATTCGTCACCAGAGCCAGAACGTCGCTGCTGATGGCGGTCGATCGGCGGTCCGCCCCTCCCGGGGTGCGCGCCGGTCGAGGGAGAGAGGTCCTCCGACGGTTTGTGCTGCGCAACGGGGAGCCGGTCCACCAGGACCAGCGGCCCCGGCGTGGCCGTGCACCCGTACGGCCTGACGCACGCGACGCACGCCCGGACCCGTGGCCCCACCCCCCATCAGCGAGGAGCAGACGCATGTCGACCGACATCACCGGTGACTTCAAGGTCGCCGACCTTTCCCTGGCGCCGTTCGGCCGCAAGGAGATCCAGCTGGCCGAGCACGAGATGCCCGGTCTGATGGCGATCCGCGCCGAGTACGCCGAGTCGCAGCCGCTGGCCGGCGCCCGGATCACCGGCTCGCTGCACATGACGATCCAGACGGCCGTCCTGATCGAGACCCTGACGGCGCTGGGCGCCGAGGTCCGCTGGTGCTCCTGCAACATCTTCTCCACCCAGGACCACGCGGCCGCCGCCATCGCGGTCGGCCCGCAGGGCACCCCGGAGAACCCGCAGGGCGTGCCGGTCTTCGCCTGGAAGGGCGAGACCCTGGACGAGTACTGGTGGTGCACCGAGCAGGCCCTGACCTGGCCCGACGGCAAGACCCCGAACATGATCCTGGACGACGGCGGCGACGCCACCCTGCTGATCCACAAGGGCGTCGAGTTCGAGAAGGCCGGTGCCGCGCCGGACCCGTCCACCGCGGACAACGACGAGTTCCGGATCATCCTGGAGCTGCTCAACCGCACCCTCAAGGACACCCCGAACAAGTGGACCGAGGTCGCCTCCACGATCAAGGGCGTGACCGAGGAGACGACCACCGGTGTCCACCGCCTGTACGAGATGCACCGTGACGGCAAGCTGCTGTTCCCGGCCATCAACGTCAACGACTCGGTGACCAAGTCGAAGTTCGACAACAAGTACGGCTGCCGCCACTCGCTGATCGACGGCATCAACCGCGCCACCGACGTCCTGATCGGCGGCAAGGTCGCGGTGGTCTGCGGTTACGGCGACGTCGGCAAGGGCTGCGCGGAGTCGCTGCGCGGCCAGGGCGCCCGCGTCATCGTCACCGAGATCGACCCGATCTGCGCGCTCCAGGCGGCGATGGACGGCTACCAGGTCACCACCCTGGAGGAGGTCGTCTCGATCGCGGACATCTTCGTCACCACGACGGGCAACAAGGACATCATCCTCGCCTCGCACATGGAGAAGATGAAGCACCAGGCGATCGTCGGCAACATCGGCCACTTCGACAACGAGATCGACATCGCGGGTCTGGCGAAGCTGCCGGGCATCGTGAAGACCGAGGTCAAGCCGCAGGTCCACGAGTGGCGCTTCGCCGACGGCCACACGATCATCATGCTGTCCGAGGGGCGTCTGCTGAACCTGGGCAACGCGACCGGCCACCCGTCGTTCGTGATGTCCAACTCCTTCGCCAACCAGACGATCGCCCAGATCGAGCTGTTCACGAAGACCGAGCAGTACCCGATCGGTGTGTACGTGCTGCCGAAGCACCTGGACGAGAAGGTCGCCCGTCTGCACCTGGACGCGCTGGGCGTGAAGCTGACCACGCTGACCCAGGAGCAGGCCGACTACATCGGCGTCCCGGTCGAGGGCCCGTACAAGCCGGAGCAGTACCGCTACTGATGCGGTGAGCGCCGAACGCCGGCGGCCGGTGCCCTCCCTCGTGGGGGCGCCGGCCGCCGGCGTGTACCGGGCACGTCAGTGGGTCCAGGACCCCTCGTCCGCGCC
The DNA here is from genome assembly GCF_055575155.1 of Kitasatospora sp. NPDC034533. NCBI lineage: Bacteria > Bacillati > Actinomycetota > Actinomycetes > Kitasatosporales > Streptomycetaceae > Kitasatospora > Kitasatospora sp. NPDC034533. The sequence continues at coordinate 5,113 of NZ_JBVITE010000076.1, read as the reverse complement.
GAGCACCTCGAACCGCTTGAGCAGACCGGCGAGGCCGCCGACCGCCTGGACGGACGGGATCCCTGCCGCGGTGCCGTTGGCGCAGAGCTGGACGCCCTTCTCGACCCGGCACTGCGGGGTGCCACCGTCCGGTCGGCCGTCCACGAACCTCCCGAAGCCGTCCGGCTGGACCGTGACACTCAGCCACTTGTCGCCGACGGTGTACGACAGCATGGCGCTCCACCGGGGCTCGGAGTCCTTGGTGGGCCGGTGGATTTCGGCGGTCCGCAGCCTGAGGTCGGCCGGCACGCCCGTCGGCCTCACCGGGAACGGGACGTCCGAACTGCCGAAACGGGCGTCGGCCGCGACCCGGAGCAGGTCGTCCTGGACCTTCGCGCCCACCCACAGCGTGGCGCTCAGCTGGGCCCAGCGGCCGGATTCGGTCATCCAGCGCAGGCTGGTGGTGGATCCCGACGCGTCGGTGACCAGCCAGAGGGCGTCCCGGCCGGAGACCTTGGGAGCGGCGACCGTGTGCAGTCCGGGGGCCAGGGTCTGGTCGGGGCCGCGCAGCAGTTCGAGCTTCAGGTCGGGGACCGCGTTGAGGACGGCGGTCGTGGTGGACGCGGTGGCGACGGACCGTCCGTCGGTGTTCGCGTAGCCGACGGCCGGCTTGGCCAGCCACTGCGGCAGCCAGCCGAAGCGGGCCTCGGCGCTCAGCGGACCGGCCTGCGCCGCCGGCGTGGGCGCGGCGGTCGGGGACGCGGCGGTCGGAGCGGGTCCGGCGGGCGCGGGAGCCCCGCCGGAGGGGCGCAGCAGCAGCACGCCGGCCAGGACGGCGGCGGTCGACCCGGCCACCACCCCCACCAGGGTGTGCCGGCGGCGGCGCAGCCTGGCCCGCCCGCGGGCGATCACCGCCGGGGCGTCGAGGACGGCGGGCGGCGCCGGGGTCTCGGCGAGGGCGCTCAGCCGGGCGGTCAGATCACGCTGTTCGTGCGTCCTCATGACGTCCTCTCGGTGGTGGCGGGACGGACGGCGAGTGTCGTCCGGAGGGTGGCGAGGGCACGTGAGGTCTGGCTCTTCACATTGCCCGAGGAGCACTTCATCGCCTCGGCGGTCTGGTCGACGCTCAGGTCGCAGTAGTACCGGAGCACCACGGTGGCACGCTGCCTGGGCGGCAGCGCGGCCAGTGCCCTGCGCAGGTCGAGCTGGACGTCGAGGTCGGCGACCACCGAGGAGACGTCCTCCGTGGGCGCGGTCCGGGCCGTCCGCCGCCACCAGGAGGAGCGCTGCTCGGCGAGGAAGGTGTTGACCAGCACCCGGCGGGCGTAGCCGTCCAGGTTCTCGACCCGGCCCGCCCGGGACCAGTTCACGTACAGCTTGGTCGCGCACTCCTGCACCAGGTCGTCGGCCCGGTGCCAGTCCCCGCACAGCAGATAGGCGACCTTGCGCAGCCAGCCGCTCCTGGAGGCCAGGTACTCCGTGAACTCCACGTCGCGCTTCTGCTTCGCCATCCGCACCCCCTCTCGTCGTGGCGGCGGCGCACTGGCGCGCCGTCCGCCGCTCTAATGCGGCACCGGTGCGGAAGGTTGCACGGGGGTGCGCACGTAGGCTTTCGGGCATGCCCAACGGCCGGTACTCGCTCCACGACCCGCACGACCGCGTCCCGCTCGGCGAGGAGCGCTTCAGCTGCGCTCCCGGCGCGGCCGGGTGGCGGTACGTCTCCAAGACCTACGCGCCGGACGGCCGGGTGCTCGGAACCACCGATCTCACGCTGGACTCGCGCGCCCGGCCGCTGCGGATGGAGCTGCGGGCCGGGGGCTGGCAGGTGCGCGGCGGGGCGGTGGACGGGGTGGCCTGGGTACGGACCGACGCGGCCGACCCGGGCGGCGAGCACGCCGCGGAGGGGCACGACCGGGCGCACGCCTTCACCGGCCGCTCGCCGGGCTTCCTGGTCGCCACCGCCCGGCTGCTGCGGCTGGCGGAGGGGGCGAGTGCGCGGGTGCGGCTGGTGGCGTTCACCGAGCCGGTGCTGGCGCCGCGCACCCTCGACCAGGGGTGGCTGCTGGAGGGGGTGGACACCCACCCGACGGATTCGGGGCCGCTGCTGGTCGAGCGGTACCAGGTGGCGGACCTGGAGACGGGGGAGCAGCAGGTCGTGCACCTGGCGGGGGACGTGGTGCTGGCGGCGGCGGGGATCGAGCTGGAGGAGCTGGAGTCGCCGCCGAACGCCTGGCGGGTGGGGGCGGCGGAGGAGTAGCGGGGCTCGCCCGGCCGCGTGGGATGTGGGCACCGCGCGGTGTGGGCCAATGCGCGATGTGGGCCAGTGCGGGATGTGGGCCCGCGCGATGTGGGCCCCGCGCCGGATGGGCTCAGGCGGGCGGGGCGAAGCCGGGGCCGGGCTTGTCGAGGGACGGCGCGGCGGGGGCGGGCGGCGTGACGGGCAGCGGCGGTGCGGGGGTCGCCGGGGCTGTGGGCTGCGGCGGTACGCCGAGGACCCGGAGGGGCCGGCCGGGTCGGTCCGGTCGGCCGGGAACCGCTCCGGCTGGAGCCGGCGCGGGATACGGGCCGGAGGCCGGACGGGGCGAGGGCACCTGGGCGGTCGTCGGCCCGGCCGCCCATTGCCGCTCCTGGGCCCGCGTCCACTCGCGCCGCTGGCGCTCGGTCAGCACCGCGCCCAGGTACGCCGCCGGGTGGAGCCCCGGGGCGATCGGGTGGCCGGTCAGGGCGGACAGGTCCCCGGCCAGGCGGGCGGACATCCGGTGCATCACAGCGGGGTCCAACTGGCCTGCTCGGCCGAGCAGTTGGCGGATGGCGAGCCAGAGCGGCTCCGGCACGGCGGACAGGTCCATCGCGACCAGCTCCCTGCCCATGGACTGCAGCAGGTGCGGGTGCACCGGCGGCAGCGGGGAGACGGAGCCGCCCGAACCCGGGGTGCGCTCGCGGACGACCACCGTCCCGGCGAAGATGTCACCGAGCCGCTTGCCCTCCGAGTGCACCGCCGAGGTGATCACCGCCGGGGCCCCGCTCAGCACGATGATCTCGAAGAAGCCGACCAGCCCGCGCACCAGCGAGTGCCGGAACCGCACCGGCCCGCCGTCGGTGCGCACCACCCGCAGGCCGAGGGCGGCCTTGCCGAGCGAGCGGCCGCGGGTGAAGGTCTCGATCATGACGGGCACGGCCACCAGGAAGAACACCGTCAGGCCGATCATCGTGGCGGCCAGGGCCGCGCCGTCGAGGCCGATCAGGGCGAGGCTCAGCACCAACGTGACCACCAGCAGGGCGGCGAACTCGACCAGCAGGTCGATCGCGACCGCCAGCGCCCTGCTCGGGAGCTTCGCCGTCTGGAGGCCGAGGACGACCGCCTCACCCGTCACCAGGTCGCTCAAGACACCTGTCCGTTCACGCTCTTGGAGCCCGTACGGCTCGCCCATGGAGATCCGGGACCGCGAGGGCGGCAGTGCCCGGGGGAGGGAGCCACCTCGGACCGGCTCCCCGTGACCCGCTCTCCGCAGTCCGATCCGCAGCCGCAAACATACGGGTCCCGGCGGGCACACGGGAAGTGAGATCCCGACGGCCGACGCGGTGGCCGCTGCTGGCATGCTGGGCCGGACGTGTCCGCCCGGACCCGCCGTGCCCACCCGCCCGCGCACGCAGGCCCGCGCACGCGGACCGGGCGGGTGGGCCGGGCGCACCCGCCCGTACCCGCTCGTCCGCACCCGCCCGTCCGCGCCCGCCGCCGATCATGGAGCCGCCGAAATGGACCTGGACGTCTTCGTCGCCACCCACCAGGGGGAGTGGGCCCGGCTGGACGCCCTCGCCCGGCGGCGCCGGCTCAGCGGGGAGGAGGCGGACGAACTGGTCACGCTCTACCAGCGCGCCACCGGCCACCTCGCCAAGGTCCAGGCCGCCGCGCCGGACCCGGCCCTGGTGAGCCGGCTGACCGGCCTGGTCTCGCGCGCCCGCAGCGCGGTGACCGGGGCCCGGACCAACGGCTGGCAGGACGTCGCCCGCTACTACACGGTGAGCTTCCCGGCAGCGCTCTACCGCGCGCGCCACTGGTGGGTGCCGGTCGCGATCGTCTCGCTGGTCGCCACCGCGCTGCTGGCGTGGTGGACGGCCACCCACCCGGAGGTCCGCAACAGCCTGGTCGCACCGGAGCACCTCGACGAGCTGACCCGCCCCGGTGGCCAGTACGAGGCGTACTACTCGGACCGGCCGGCCAGTTCCTTCGCCGCGCAGGTCTGGACGAACAACGCCTGGGTCGCCGTGCAGTGCCTGCTGTTCGGGATCGCCCTGGGAATTCCGGTGCTCTACGTGATGTGGACCAACGTGCTCAACCTCGGCGTCGGCATCGGACTGATGGCCTCTGCCGGGCGTCTCGACGTCTTCCTCGGCCTGCTCATTCCGCACGGCCTGCTCGAGCTGACCGCCGTCTTCGTGGCCGGCGGCCTCGGTCTGCGCCTCGGCTGGACCGTCATCGACCCCGGACCGCGCACCCGCGGGGTGGCGCTGGCGGAACAGGGCCGCGCGATCATCGGGATGTCGATCGGCCTGGCGACCGTCCTGGCGGTCTCCGGGGTCCTCGAAGCCTTCGTGACCCCGTCCGGCCTGCCGACCTGGGCCCGCATCGGCATCGGCGTCCTGGCCGAAGCCGCGTTCCTCCTCTATGCACTGGTGCTGGGGCGGAGGGCCGCCGAGGGCGGAGAGTTCGGTGATCTGGACGCGGCCGACCGGGCGGATCTACAGCCCGTCGCAGCCTGAGCCATGGTGATCAACATGCCTCTGACCTGCTAGTCTTCCTCTCACCCCGGCTAAACCATTGACGTGGTGAGGGTGGGCTAGTAGGTTTGAACGGTTGGGACTGGCTGGACAACAGCCGGACCCGGGCGTTAGTGTCTACGACACCGCCGAATCGAGGCGAGCGCGTTTCACGAAGTGCGCACCCTCCGACGAAGCAAATCCCGCGGACTGAGCACTCCGAAAGCCCTGATAGGCTTCGGGACGAAGTTTGCAGGAAATCCCGCCGGCGGGAATCGGACGAATGAAACTCCGGAAAACGGAGCGGAAAACGTCTGATAAGCTGGAAACACGAAAGAACGAAGCCCGGAGGGCCTGCCGGAAGGCGGTCCGAAGG
>NZ_JBVITE010000075.1:0-36500 GCF_055575155.1 Kitasatospora sp. NPDC034533 | reverse complement strand
CGCCGACCAGGCGACGGCCGAACCAGTGGCTGTCGAACCGCCCACACCCGTCCTGACCAGGTAATCAGCACCTCCCGCGCAGCGGGGGAAGCTCAAAAGTGGCGGGCTCCAGCTCGCATCGCCGCCCGCGCACGGGCCGCACCCGCCGCCGTGCTCCGCGCTCCGCTGCCGATCGTCGACACCGGGCCCAGGCGCCCCGAGCAGCGCCCGCACAGGCCGGGACGAGGCATCGGATCCCGGCACTCGTCGCACTCGTGTACCTGGCTGGCCACCGCGGTGCGTTCCACCCGCACCGGCAGCTTGCGCACCAGCCGGCTGCGGACAATTCCGACCGGCGAGTAGATGGTCTCCGGCAAGCCGGGCAGCAGCGCCGCTGCCAGCTCCGCCGGACCACTGCCCACCCCGAGCCATTCCTTGACCAGCGGCGCCAGCTCCACCAGCTCCGCTTCCCCGAGACGCAGGCGCCGCTGCCCCTGCAGTACCTGCTGCAGGGTGCACACCGCCTCTCGCGAGCCGTCCTGATCCTCGACCGGGGTCACCTCCTGCCCACCCGTCGCCTCCGGTCGCAGCTCCTCCGGCGCCTTCACCGGAGGAGCTGCGACCGGGAGGGAGGGTTCTTTGACCAGGTTCTTTACAAGATGGGCGCCAGCATCACCGGAACCCGAAGAACCGGACGCCGGGTGGGCCACACTCGGCTCCACCTGCGGGTTTACGGCTTCCAACAGCTCCTTGGCCTCCCGGAGGCCAGGTACCTGCGGGGTGTCGTAGACGTGCGCCTCGCTGCGGATCGTGCCGTCGGGCATCCGGTTCCTCTCGACCCGGTAGTACCCGGCCGCGATCAGCTCGCGCAGGGCTTTACGCACCGCCGCACGACTGTCGATGCTGGAGTCCGCAATCTGCCGAGCGTCCTCGCGCCAACGCTCGGGCCGGGACAGAAGGTCGGCGAGCAGGCCACGCGCGGCGAAACTCAGCCGCCGGTCCTGCAGGATCGCGTTGGGCAGCACGGCGAAGTTGCGCTTGTGGGCGCTACGATGTACGAGCATGGGGAGTGACCGCTCCTCGTGCCAGACCCCCGACATATGGAGTGACCGCTCCGTCGGGGGTTTCTGTGTTCGATTGGGACCATGGAACGTAGCACAGGGATTCGCCATTAGTACTCCAGTGTGACTTCGTGATCTATCCGGTTGAGGGCTCGGCGAGGCGTCGTCGGTAGTGGCTGCGGCGGGCAGTGGCCTGGTGGTGTCTGCGCCAGTTTGACCAGGTCAGCAGGCTGTGCGGGGACGTGGCCGGTGGAACCAGGAAGGCGCCGAGCAGGTGGCGGATCTCCGGGACGGTCAGGTCGATCGGGTCGGTGCTGCGGGCGGGCCGGTTCGGCTGTGCGGTCCTGGCCGGCATCGCGTCGGCGGCGAGGACGACCAGGAAGGCCAGGGCGAGCATGGCCAGGGTGATATGCCGGTGCCAGGCGGTCCAGTGACGGACCTGGTAGTGGTCCAGGCCGACCTGGCCTTTCGCGGCCTGGAAACACTCCTCTATGCACCACCTGGCCCCGGCCACCCGGACCAGCTCCGACAGCGGCACCCGCCTCGGGGACCAGCACAGGTAGAAGGCGAGTTCGCCGCTGTGCGGGTTGCGGCGGATCAGCAGGTGCCGGTGGCCGTCGCTACCGATCTCGACCCAGACCCAGTCGTAGTAGCGTGGCCCCTTCGCCCCGGCTCCGGCACTCTGCCGGTGCCAGGCCGAGGCGGGCAGCCGGTCGGTCACGGCATCCGCGCGGACGGCGGTCCGCCCCTGGTTGATCCGCACCCGCGTGCTGCACGCGACGGCCAGGACATAGCCGACCTCACGGGACTCCAACAGGGCACGCAGGCCGGGGTCTTGACCGTATGCCTCGTCCCCGGTCACCCAGGAGGAGCCGATCCCCGCGTCCAGTGCCGCCGCGATCATCTGCCCGGCCAGCGTGGGTTTGGTCGCAAACGTCGTCTGGTCGGGCACCCCGGCGCGGGTGCGGCGCTCGGCGTCCTGGCACCACGAGGCGTCGGGCAGGTAGAGACGACGATCGATCAACGCCCGTCCTCTGCTGGAGGCGTAGGCGAGGAAGACGCCGACCTGGGTGTTCTCGATCCGCCCCGCGGTGCCGGTGTACTGCCGCTGCACGCCCGCCGAGGCGGTGCCCTTCTTCAGGAAGCCGGTCTCGTCGACGATCAGCACGCCGTCGTCGGCGCCGAGGTGTTCGAGCACGTAGGAGCGGATGTCGTCGCGGACCGCGTCGGCGTCCCAGCGGGCGCTTCGCAGCAGCCGTTGCATCGGCCCGGGGCGGGCATGGCCGGCCTGCTCGGCCAGTCGCCAGCAGTTCTTCCGCTCGACGCCGGACAGCAGGGCGAGCACGAAGGCACGGGCCGTGGCACGCGGTTCCACCCGCTTGAACCGGCCCGCGATCCGGGCCATGGCCTGGTCGAACATCGCCCGCCATCGGGCGGCGTCTATGCTGTGACCCGCGGCCACCGCATGATCGTCATGAGTCCACACAACCCTTGATGATCACGCGGTGGCCGTTGCCGTTACCACCCGGCTCCAGCGCAAGATCACGAAGTCACACTGGAGTATTAGCTACGGCCCATTACGAGCGACATTACTCGCAAGACCAGCAGTGCATCCAACCCTTCGGGCCAAAGCGCTGCACCCCGACCAAGGCCGGCGCCAGGGGTTCAGGGGTGGTGGCGGTGACGCGGTGCTCGGCAACGCAGGCCCAGACGTCGCCTTGCTCGTAGAAGTCCTGTCCGGCCACACGCATCAGACGCTTCACCCCGACGTGTCGGCCCCAGCGGCGATCAGTGCGAAAGCGGCGCTGCCATGTGCAGGCAAATCAGCGAGGTGCGCGAACATCCACACAGGGAGCGACGAGAGGTCAGCAAGGCGGCCGTTGCCGACACGCCGCCGACCGCAACAGAGGATCCGGCCTGGGAACACCGGGAGGTTCCTCTGGCGGACCTGAAAGGGATAGAGGAGCAGCACGGGCCGACGCACTTCATCTGCACCGGCCCGTGGCCATCTTGGGGCAGCAGTTAGATGATCCCGAAGTCGAACTTGCCAGCCGCCGTGGCGGCGATGAAGGCGGTGTGCGCCTCGGGACTCAGGACCAGCGCGGGCCCGGAGGGGTCCTTCGAGTCTCGGACGAACGCTCCGGCCCCGGCCGGGAACGCAAACTCAACACAGTTGTCCTGCTCGTTGCTCCGGCGTGCCTTCTTCCAGCTCACGTTCAGGGTGGATGCGTTCTTGATGATGGTCATGCGAGTTCGTCCCTCTTCTGGGTGATGAAATCGAAGGAGTCGTCCACGTCCAGGGCCGCAGCCATGATCTCGTGGAAGCTGGCGCGGTAGATTTCCACCTCCGCCGGGTCCTCGACCCAACTTGAGCGAACCATCCCGGGCGTCAGCGCGACGTCGAGTGCGCGCTGTGAAAACTCGAGAAGGGTGAACGCGCCGTTGAAGCCCCGGTTCGGCCGGGCGTTCGCTGGCATGACCTGGATGTGGATGTTCGGGAGGCGGCTCATTTTCGCGAGACGGTGGAGTTGCTCCTTCATGACACCCTCGCCGGCGTTTATCGCCAGGGCGTTCTCATGGATGACGGCACACAGCTTGACCGGGCCCTCCACGCGAGTCAGCACTCGCTGCCGTGCGATACGCACATCGACCATGGCGTCCACGCCCGTGGACACGGCGGAGAGCCTGGAGATGATCGCGGTCGCGTAATCATGGGTTTGGAGGAGACCCGGGATGAAAGAAACCTCGAAGCTCTTGATCTCCGTGGCTTGTGCTTCCATAGAGATCAGGTCGGTATAGGTGGGGTTGATGGTGTCGCTGTAGCCCTTCCACCAGCCGCGCTGATCCCGTTGGCCGGCGATCTCCAGTAGGACTTCCCGCAGGCCCTCGTCGCAGCCATAGAGGTTGAGCAAGGCCGCGAGGATCTCGGGCTTGACCGCGGTGCGGGCGTTCTCGTAGCGGCTGAGCTTCGGCAGGTTCAAGAGGTCGGGAAGCTGACCGACGACCTGTTCGGCCGAGAGACCCTTCGCCTCACGCAATCGACGTAGGTCTGCAGCAATCCGACGCTGACGCACGGTCGGTACTCGATCGCCTGTAGCCATGACGGATGCCCCTCCTGCGTATCAATGGACCAGTGTGCCCGCCCGATCGGCCCGTGCGCCACTTCGAGGCAGACCTGGATCGGTCGCAACCACGTTCGAAGTGAATGTTTGCACTATGCCTGCCGCATGGGTTGCGCTGACGGACAGTGAGGCGACATCCTATGTTTGCCGATCTACGGACGGCCAGTCGAAGGGCTTCGCGAGCCGATGCCCGACTTGATGTGTTTTGCATGCACTTGCGCGAATCGGAACAGCCGTCGGGCGGCACCGCACCGCACCTGACGGTCACACGCGACCACTACGGCCGCTTCCCCGGATACACCTGCCATCGGCCCGGAGGAACTTGTCATGCACCGCGTCTTACAGCTCGACGTCCCGCTCAGAACGGCATCCCCCGGCGCCGTGCGCAACCTGGTCCTCGACCGGGTGAGGGACCTGCCGGGGGTCGCTCTTGATCCCGACCAGGCCTATGCCGCCCGCCTGTGCGTTTCGGAGCTGGTCGACAATGCGGTAAAGCACGGTGCCGTGCACGCCGAACACGCCGATGTCGAGGCCAAGTTGCTCATTGACGGGGACCTTGACCTCCACCGAAGCCGGCTTCGGGTGACCGTCACCTCACCCTGTCGAACGGTGCCGGACATGGGCAGCCGGGCCGAGGATCTGACTGCGGAGAGCGGCCGAGGGATCACCGTCGCCACTGGCTATGCCGAGGCCATCGGTTGGTACCAGCGCCTCGACGCCCAAAGCCGCCCGACGGACTGGTCCGTGTGGTTTGAGGTCGAGATGCACCTGGACATGGGGGTGTTCGGCGAGGCCACCGCCATCGAGGCGGAAGTGCAACCGGACGTCATACCGGTCCTGAGGGCCGACTCCGCGCCCATCGCTACGCGCATCGTTAGGTGGCCGCGGGCGAGTCGACGTCACGGACGCCGCGCTGCCGCGTAGCTGACAGCGATGGGTCCAGCGAGTGCCAGGCCCGCCGAGTTACTCCTCGCTGGTCGTATGCCTCTCGTGGGTAAGGCCACCGGCATGTGCGTTCTGTCGAGGGCAGTCGCGGCCTCTTCCACGCCGGAGGTCGAGGCCGACAACGACGTCGGCCTCGACGCCCACGCCGCCAGTCTTCCTCCGTCCCGCACTTGGGAAGGCAGGCGACAGGCCAGGCCCCCGATCCCCCCTTGGTGACGGGGGCCGGGCTTCCTCCCCGGCACCTGATGGAAGGACCGTGATGAACGTGCAGCTTGGCAGGCGCTGGCTCGCTGGCGTCAGTAGCACGCCACACACGATCACGGGCTACTGGCGCCGCGGCCTCCTGGCCCCGGTGCAGGTCTCCTGCCGATTCGACGTGATACTCACCGGACCCGTTCTGACCACCGTGGCGATCTCCGAACTGACCAGCCACGGAGTGCCGTTGGGGCCGGTGCTGTACGACTACCGCGACCAGGTGGGCTACTGGTTGGTGCCGGTGCGGCCCGGCGTGGACTGGCAGATACGGGACACTGTCCTGCTCACCACGCCCCGGGACGGCGGCGAGCCCCCCGCGGTGCTGATGCCGGCGCCGGGGGCGGCTCGGGTCGGGTCGATGCAGTGGCTGGTCGTGCCCGACGGCACCGGGGCGCTGACCCGGCACGAGGACCTGGCTGTCGCTCTGCGTAGGGCACGTCCTCGGAACCCGATCTCCGGCGACCTCGCGCTCGCGAAGATCGGAACGAGACTTCCACCGCCTTCGGCCGACCGCGGCCCGCGCCAGGTACCCACCCACCCGATATCGAGGGAGAGATGACCCCTATTACCCCCGCGAAGAACGCGGCCATGCGCCAAGTAGTCGAAGGTACGCGCTGGCTCGCCGGACTCACCGAAAACATGGACAGCACGTGGCTGGCGTGGGCCCAGGGCCACGCGGTCCCCATCCCGCTCGGCACCGCCGCAGGGGTCGTGCGAATACCGGAGGAGCTGGGCCGTGCCGCCGTCGCGCTGTTGGTCACGCACACCCCCAACCAGGTGGGGCCAGTGATCCTCGACGAGTGGGCGGGCATTGTCGATGTGTTCGTTCCCGTCGCCTCGGCAGTGTGGCAGGGCGACGACGTCGAGCTACTCGACGGGCGCCACGGGCTGCCGCTGCGGGTCATGTGCCCCGGGCCCGCCCGTCGCGCCATCGGGCGGAGCTGGCTGATCCCGCCCAGGGCGCTGCCTGGCCACCCGCCGGTACTGACGGACCCGCGCCACCTCGCCAAGGCCCTGACCCACTCCCGCAGCCAGATCCCGGTCGCCGGGTGACGGACCAACCGGTCCGTCCCCTGCCGCCGACCGGCCTGGACAGGCTGGAAGGCGATGCGCCGGACTCGCTGTCCGCGACGGCCCGGCGCGGTCCCTCGGCCGCGACCGTCGCCAGCGCCGCCGTGCTGTGTCTGCTGGAGCTGGGTGCGGCCTTCGGCGCGTACTCGGCGCTGGTGATGCGCCCGGGCGGGCCCTGGGACGACGACGTGCTGCTCGCCGTCGAGATCGCGGCCTACCTGGCGATCGGGCTCGCGCTGCCCGCGCTGGGCCTCACCGTCCTGGCGGTGCGCCGGCGCTGGCTGCGGGCCTGGTGGCTCGTCCTACCGGTGCTGCTTCAGGTGGTCGCGGTGGCCCGGCTGGCCTGGCTCGACCAGGTGTACCCGCACCAGAGGTGACTTCCGCGCCGACGCCGAGACCTGGCCCGGCCACCTTCCCGAACCGATCGTCCAAGGAGAGCCATGCCGGAAAGCTTCGAAGTCCTGGAGTTATGGGCCAGACAGGCGATGGTCGGTGTGCCGTTCGAGGGCGGAGTGCCGCTGCTGCCCCTGGACGAGGCGCTGGACCGCATCGCTGCCGAGCTGCCCCGGCTCGGGGGCCCCCGTCTCGGCGACCCGCCTGTGGAGCGTCTGGCGGAGGCCATGGAGGACACTGCCGGCCGGCTCCGGCGCAGCGACATCGGGGAGCCGCGCGCTCAGCTGCTGGACATGCTGGCCGCTGAACTCCGCACCGTCGAAACCGCATTGGGGCTCAACGATCACCAGGTCGCGGTGGACCGTGCGCGCAGGGTGTGCGTGATGGCCGTGTGCCTGGACAAGATCGCCGGCCACGTACGAGCTGCCGCCCTCGGGGACCTTCCTCGGAGGACCCGGTGGTGAACAGCAACGCGATCACGGGCGCCACGGTGCTCGGCGCGGTCGTGCAGGCCCACACCGTCCACGGCGGCATCACCGTGCACACCCCACCCCCACCTCCGGTACCGCGCCAACTTCCGCGCCGCCGACCGCTGATCGACCGGCACGACCTCACCGCCGCCCTCGCCGAGGGCCTGCGCCGTGACAACCCGCTCCCGATCCTGCTCACCGGCCCTGCCGGCATCGGCAAGACCACCCTCGCCCTGCACGCGCTCCACGAACACGGACTCCTGCCCGGCGGGCAACTGCACGCCGACCTCGGCGCCCACACCACCGCCCGCCCCGCCCACCCCGGTGACATCACCGCCCGCTGGCTGCGCGCCCTGGGCATCACCCAGCCCCCCGCCGACCCGGAGGAAGCCTCCGCGCTGCTGCGCACCCTCACCGCCTCCCGGCCGGTGGCAGCCCTGCTGGACAACGCGGCCGACGACGACCAGGTGCGGGCACTGCTGCCCGCCACCGGTTCGGTGTGCATCATCACCTCCCGCCGTCCGCTGGCCGGCCTGCTGGCCGACGGCGCTCACCACCTCGACCTCGGCCCGCTGCCATCGGACGCCGCCGTGGCGCTTCTCACGGCCACCGCCGGCAAGGCGGCCGCCACCGGCGACGTCCCGGCCCTGGCCGCCGCCTGCCACGGAGTACCGCTCGCCCTCGCCCTGGCCGGTGCCCGCCTGGCCACGGGCCACCACCTTCTCCCCCTTGATGCCGCCCCTGCGGCCGGAACCCCCCTGGAGCACGTCGTGACCGCCGCCCTCGACCAAGCCCACCGGGCCATGACCCCGGCCTCCGCCGCGTTCTACCGGACGCTCGGGTCGCTCCCGCTGCCCTCGACCCGGATCGACACGGCCATGGCGGGCGCCGCCACCGGATACGACCCGGCGACCACGATCGGCCACCTCACCGACCTCACGGCGGCCGGGCTGATCCGGCAATCCGCCGACGACGAGTACGAGTTCACCGTGGCCGACGGCCGCCGCCGCGCCGCCGCCCTGACCCGCGAGACGGACAGCACGGAACGGATCGACGAAACGCGCCGCCGCGCCCTGGACTGGCTGCTGGCCGAGGCCCACGTAGCCTCCCGCGCCCTGCACCCCTTCCGCCCCACCGTCGAGCCGCACCTCCTCCACCCGCCGGCGCACCGCGCCGCCCTCGCCACCAAAGCGCAGGCGCTGGCCTGGTTCGCGCGCTGCGACACCTACCTGCGCACCGCCCTGGAAGTCGCCGACGCCCATGGCCTCGACGACGTCACCGCCCACCTGGCCCACGCCTGGTGGCCCTGGCTACTGCGCCAGCGCAACTACCGACTGTGGCAGTGGACTTACGACATTGCGATCCCCGCATCCGAGCGGCTCGCCACGACCCCGCCCCGCCCGGGGGCGAGCCGGCTCATCGTGCGTGACCTTCGTGGCGCCCGCGCCACCGTACGGCGCGCGCTCGGCAATCACACCGGAGCGATCGAGGACGCCAGCGCCGCCTACGCCGCCGCGGTCGCCGACGACGACAAACGCGGCCAGGCACAGCACCTCCACGACCTGGCCGTCGCCCTCGACGCCGCCGGCGACCACCGGACCGCGCGCTCCCTGCTGTCGGACGCCCTGGAGCGGCGTACCGCATTGGGGGAGGAGCGAGACACCGGGGTCACCCGGGTGGCGCTGGCCGTCTGCCTCCACACGCTCGGCGACGACGACTCCGCGCTCGCCCACCTGCGCGACGCCTACCGGGAACTGACCGCCGCCGGCGACGGCCTGAATGCAGGCCGGGCCCGCGCGTGGGAGGGCCGCGTCCTCGCCCTGCGGGGTGCGGTCGGTCCCGCCGACACCGCATTCGGCCAGGCGATGGGCCACGTCGTCGCCGAGAACGCGCGGCCGTGGCAGGGCCGTGTCCTGCTGTGGTCGGGCGAACTGGCTGGCGCGCAGGGACACCTGGAGCGGGCCGCCGAGCTGCTGCTCTTCGCCCGAGCGATGTACACGGGGAGCCCGTCCGACCTGGAGACCGTCACGGCGAGCGCCCAACGGCTCGGAGTCACGCTGTGACCGCAGTCCGGCCGGTGAAGCCGCGGCCGATCCCGCCCGGCCGCGTCTACGGGCACCAGTGCCCGGTCTGTGGACAGCACCCGTGGCTCACCGGTGCCCTCGTCGTTGTGCTGGACCTGGCCGCACGAGGATGGGAGTCCGGCACCGTGGACTGGTCGTACGGGTGGCACCCGGGCACCACCGCCGGGTACCTGCGCCTGGCCAAGCGCCGCCTGCGGGCGACCAACACCCTCCACGCCATCGACACCGCGCTGCGCGCCGGGATCCTCACCCCGCCCGACCCCCCGGCCGGCGGACTCCCGCAGATCACCGACGTCATGCAGACCACCGGCCAACTCCTCGCCGACGGCTGCACCCAGGTCCAGATCGCCGCCATCCGGGGCATCGCCGTCCGCAGGGTCTCCAAGTCCGTCCAGCGGCTGCGTCAGCAGCTGAACACGGAGACCACGGCCGAGGTGGTACTCACTCTGCACTCGCACGGCCTGCTCAACACGGCGCACCCCTGTCCCTGCCGCCCACGAACCGACAACGCCCAGTTCCTCCGCTACCGCGGCCCGTCCCGCCCGACCGTCCAGGAAGCCGCATGACCCACCTCTTCCCGTCCCGCACACTGCTGCCCGGCGACGCCGGATCGCCCACCCGTCTGCCCAGCACCGCAATCCCCACCCGGCTCGTCGTCGGCTACCGGATCACCGGGCATCCGCCCGCGCCGGACACGGACCCGGACGGCCGCTCCTGCGACGCCTCCTCGAAGCCCGTCTGACGCAGGCGCCCTGCCGCCGTCCGGAACCCCTGTTCGAACTGGCCAGTGACCGGCCACCCACCAGTACCTCCGCCCACCCTCTCCAGAAGGCACTGTGACCCCCGACGAAAGCCGCGCCGCCGTCATCGCCACGGCCCGGCACCAAGGACTCGACCCGCGTTCCGCCGTCCTCCTCCAGATCGGCCCCCACCACACCTGGCGTATGCCCAAGTCCGATGCCGTCGCCAAGGTCTGGGCCCCAGGCACCGCCCCCGACGAAATCCTCCGCAATACCCGCATCGCGGTGTGGCTGCTGCGCAACGGCATCCAGGCCGCGCGGCCGGTCGGCAACTCCGCCTACCCGGTCGCCCACAACGGTCGCTACATTCTCCAGGTTACCTTCACCGAAGATCTCGGCACCCGCAGCCCCAGCCCGACCGACCTCGGCACGGTCCTACGACGTCTGCACGAGCTGGACGTTCCCGCCCGTCTGGGGATCCCCCCCTTCAGCCCGTTCGCGACCCTGAACCGGCGGATCAAGGACCTGCTGGCGTCCGGAACGCTGTTCCCGGACCAGGCGCAGCACCTGCTCCGGATGGTGAACGACGCCCGAGCGGCCTGGCGGAACGTGTCCTGGCCCGACCCCATGTGTGTGATCCATGGAGACGCTGTCCCGACCAACTGCATCATCACCAAGGCCGGCACCGCTCTGATTGACTTCGAGCGTACGGCGATCGGACCCGCACTGTGGGACCAGGCGGCGGCCGCCTGGAAGCGCGATGTGTTCGGCGGTCCTCCCGGGGAGTACGAGGAGTTCGTCGATGCCTACGGCTCTGACGTCACCACCCACGCCGGCGGCCGTACGTACTCCACCATGACGCCCGTGTTCGCCCTCAACGCGTACTTGTACGTGGCCGAGCAGATCCGGGATGAGCCCGACCTCTGGGCCGAGGCCGACCGCAGGCTGGCCACCGTGTTGACAACCCCGCTGCCGCCGGGCCCTTGGGGCTGGATGTCCGCGTCCAAGGCCAAGGAGGCAGCCGCACAGTGACCACCGAAGCCCGCCACCTCATTGTTCCCCCCTCCTCGTGACCACAGCCTCCACCTGGCGCCAGGAGACGCGGACCCTCACCCAGGCCAAGCTATTCGGTCTCAACCAGGAACTCAACGGATGGTCAACATGATTGAACAAAGGCCAAACAGGCCGGCGAGTGGCCGGGCCTGCCCGTCGTGCGGCACCCGCGTGATCGTCTCGGCGATTCAGAAGAAGGTGCTTCAGATGGTGGCGCTTGGGGCAACGGACCCAGAGATCGGACGACACCTCCGCGGCGGCGAGGACACGGAGGAGGCCTCAGTCGCCGACAAGGGACTCGGCACCGCCGCGGTGCGCGGAATCTTCGACCGACTCAGTGCTTCGGGGCGTGTCCAGGCGGTCGACATCAGCTGCCGAATCGGACTGGTGGATCTGCCGGAACGGCTCAGGCCGCCGCAGAAGGAGCTTCCTCCTCAGCTCTGGCGGCCCGCCGTGCTGCTGGCCCACGGCTTGTCGTACAAGGACATCGCCCGGAAGCTGGACCGCAGCCCGTCCACCGTGAAGTCGAATCTCCAACGCCTCTACGCCAGGCTCGGTGCCAGGAACGGCACGCACGCCGTCTACACGCTGCACGCCTTGAAGGAACTGCCGGCCGACCACCCCTGCGCATGCTTGAACTCGGGGGAGGGTGATCTTGATCAGTTGCTTGCTGCCCGGTCGTTTCGGCCCCGGGCAGACCGCCTATGACCATCTGGCCCCGCTGATCCGCAGATGGCACCTGGGTCCGTGTTCTCGAAGTGGCGCAGACCCGAACCGAGATGGGCTGGCTCGTCACCCTCGACTCCACGGTCGTGGGGACCGACCAGCACGCGGCCGTCGAGGGGGGGCACAAGCTGCGTGCTGTCGGTCCCTGCCGCGACGGGCTGACCAGCAAGGACCCGACGCAGTGGCTCACCTGCCACAAGCCGGGCCGCCAGGGGCACTACCGCTCAGGACAGCCGCAGTACCAAGGGTGATCGGTTGACCCTCCCGAGCCCTCGAACAGGCTTGCCGGGTAGCGCCCGTACCCGGAGCAAATCCCCTGACACCCACAGACCAAACCGGCCGTGCAGCCCGACCCCAGGAGGCCGCCCACGACGGCAGGCCGTTCCCGCCCACCTCCCTCAGGACGAAACCCGAAGAATCCGGAGACCCAGCGCATGAATCCCACCGCCACGATTGCTCTGGAGCCCATCCAGACCAGCATCCTGGAACTGCATCGCATCGCCAGCACCATCCACACCTTCAGCCCCAGCATCATCCCCGGCACCCTCCAGACCGAGGAGTACGCCCGCGCCATCTTCACTGGCGCCCGTGAGCTTCACCCCGTCGCCGAACACGACATCGAGGCGGCCATCCAGGCGCGGCTGGACAGGCGCGAACTCATCGACGGCACCCGCCAGTTCGATTTCATCCTGAACGAACACGCGCTCACCAACGTCGTCTCCGCCCCGGCCGTCCACCGCGAGCAGCTGCGCCACCTGCTGGAGTGCACGAAGCAGCCGGGCCTGACCCTCGGCATCGTCCCCGACGAGATCCCGCTGCGCGCTCACTGGGGCTTCACCATCGTCAACGAGGCCCGGGTCGAGCTGGATCAATACCAGGGACCCCACACCGTCACTGAGCCGACAGACGTCCAACGGTTCCGGGAGACCTTCCGTCGACTGCGCGACTCCGCGCTCTTGGGCAACGACGCACACGCCCTGATCAGCGCCCTGATCTAGGGCTGCCCTAGCCGGGCCCCGACCACGTCCTTGTCTCCATGCCTGCCCCTCGCCGTACGGCCGTGGGCCGTGCCGCGTGCAAGTCCGGCATGGTCCCACCCGCAAGCTGTCGGAAGCGCCGCACACGGGCCCGTCCGCGCTTGGTTGGCGCTCGAGCCCAGCCCCGCCCGTACGCCACTTCCTGTCGGCAAACCACCGGGGCTGGTCGAGTTTGGCGGCGCCATCGAACTGGGCGACGGCCCAGCGTCTCGATCCCGGCATTCCGGGGGGGCACCCGTGAGCGGCTCCGCAGCTACCGAGTTGCGCCGGCCAGGCCCGGTGACGGCGTTGATGCCCTGGTCGTCGACACCGTGCGAGGCACACCGTCCCGCCGCACGCCAGAACGGGGTCACCTGCAGGGCTAACTGCGCTTAAACCTTCCAGCCGGTCATGGGCAGATGACAGCCCCTGACACCAACCGTCCGAGTCACACAACGAGAAAGAGGAAGCAGAGCACGTGGGAGTCCAACTGTGGCCGCACCAGGAGGAGGCGGTCGACGCTGTCAGCAAGGTTCTGGCTGAGCACGAGCGGGCCGTGATGCTGATGGCTTGCGGAACGGGGAAGACGCGCACCGCCGGCGCCATCGCCGCCCGGTGGGTCTCCCCGGCTACGGGCCGGGTCTTCTTTGCGGTGCCGACACTCGATCTCCTTGCACAGACCCTCGACGAATGGCGCGCCGCCCTCGGTCGGGAGTCCCTGGGCCACGTCCTTGCGGTCTGCACCGATCCGAACGTACTCACAGCCGACTACATCCGCGACGGGCTGACCGCGCACGTCACCAATGACCCCGGGCGTATTCGGCGGATACTCGTACCACGTCGGCGGGTCACTGTCGGTTGCACGTATCAGAGCCTGCACACCATGGTCGAGGCGCACCGGCGCGAGGGACTGGCACCCTGGGATCTGGTGATCGCTGATGAGGCGCACCGGACGGCCGGTATCGACAACAGCTGGTCCGTCGTTCATGACGGCCTGCTGATCCCGTCTGTACGCCGCCTCTCGATGACAGCCACGCTGAAGGCCGTCGTCGCCGACGACGACGCCATGACCGTGAGTCTGGACCGCCCTGAGCAGGTTGGCCCTGTGGCCCACCGCCTGCCGTTCAGCGAGGCCATCGAACGTGACCTGCTCGCCGGGTACCGGCTGGTGGTGGCAGCTGTCAACGACCGCGACGTCAGGGACCTCCTGGACCAGCACGAGGATCAGCCGACATTCTTGACCATCGGGCACAGCCATGTTGGTGCCAAGGTCTTCGCGAAGGCGATCGCGGTGCTGCGGGCGGCGGCCCAGTACGGATCGCGGCGCATGATCACTTACCACTCGACGGTTGCCGCGGCCAAGGCCTTCGCGCTGATTCTTCATCAGGCGATGGAACACCTGCCTGCCGATGAGCGCCCAACATCACTGTGGACCGGACACGTCAATGGCGAGCAGACCCGTGCGACCCGGCGCCGAATCCTGGAGCGGCTGCGCGCCGGAACCGACGGTCTCACCTTGGTGACCAACGCGCGGCTGCTGACCGAGGGCGTGGACGCGCCAGAAGTCGACTCGATCGGACTCGTCGACCCCGGAGGATCGGAGATCGACACCATCCAGAAGGTCGGCCGCGCCCTGCGGCGAGGCGATCCCAGCCGCCCCAAGACGGCGACAATCATCGTGCCGGCGTTCAGCGGGAACGACACCGACGACTTCGCCGACGTGATATCAGCAGTGCTGGCCATGGCGGCGCTGGACGACCGCGTCAGCACCTCCCTCGCTACCGCACGAAAGCAAAGGCACACTGGCGGCCGCGATAGCAAGGCGAGTCCCGCTCTGCCTGAATGGATCTCCTTCACCGGGACCGAGGTCCCGGACAATTTCGTGAAGGCGATCACCGTAACCGCCATCGACGCATCCGCCACACACCAGGACCACTGCCTGGAGGCGCTGGCCGTATTCAAGGAGGAGTTCGGCCACCTACGGGTCTCCCCAGACTGGAAGAGCACGTCCGGCGTCAAGGCCGGCCGATGGCTGGCCAATGCCAGAACGCGGCAAAGGGTGGGGGCCTTGCCAGCCCACGTGACGTCCCGTCTCGAGGAACTCGGCATCGTATGGAACCCCCGTGACGTGGAATGGGAACAGTTCATCGCCGACTTGACGGCGTTCCGGAAGAAGCACGGACACCTGCGGATCCCCCAGAAGCACGCAGACCTGCAGAAGCAACGCCTGGGCCAAAAGCTGCAACTCGCCCGTAAGAGGTATCCCACCTATTCGGCCGATCGGAAGAAGCAGTTGCTCGAGCTCGGATTCGTTCGCGACCCGAGGGAAGAACGCTACGGAGCCTGGGTCGTCGTCCTGAAGGACTACATAGCGGCGACCGGACATCGGTGGGTACCGCAGAGCTACGTCGCCCCCGGCGACAAGCGGCTCGGCGCCTGGTTCCACCGCCGCATCGTGCAACCCGCCCGTGCGGGCACGCTGGTCGAGCACCGGCGCACCGAGATCACCGCCCTGGGGATCACCCTCCCCCAAGCCGGAGACGCTCCCGCCCCCGGCAAGGCGGTCCTGTGACCGCACGGCCGTAACTGCCGGGCGATGCAGCCACCGAACGAAGAGGCCCCCGCTCCGACACCCGCCCACGCCTCTCCCACCGTGCTCCGCCCCGCGCTGACGTGCCCCGCCCAGGGGCTGGAGACACCCGGGGCGGGCCCCGACCGGGCAGTCCAAGGCAACCGACTTCGGTGAGTTCTTCGGCGCTCGGGCGCTTCGCCTGGAGAAGACCCCCTACTCCCCGGCTGTCGAGCCGGGGGCGAGCTTCCATGGACCGGTTCGGGGATGAGGCGGTGGCCCGGTAGCCGGCCCCCTTCGAGGGTCCGACGGTGGCCTGCGTAAGCGAGTCTCCTGCGCCGGACCCAGGGCCCGTACAAAGCAGAGGCGGCGGCTCCATGGGGTACTAGGGTGAGTTCCTACTGATGGACCGGTTGCGGAGGCGGAACTTCATGTGCGAGGACGCGAAACGGGTTGTCGATGTCGTCGTCCTCACGATGAACGATCGGGATGCCGAGTTCCGTGACGCGATGGCGTCGGTGCTGGCACAGAAGGGCGTCGCCCTACGAACGGTGATCGTGGGCAACGGCGTCGAGCCCGACTACGTGCCGCCCGGGGCGGTCTCCGTGGCCCTGCCGGAGAACACCGGGATTCCCGAGGGGCGCAACGTCGGGGCGCGGGCGCTGGCCGGCCCGGAAGCCGGGGAGTTCCTGCTGTTCTTCGACAACGACGCGATCCTGCCGGAGACCGACACCGTCGCACGCTTGGTCGAGGAGTTCGACCAGCATCCGGACGCGGCGTACGTCCAGCCCCGGATCGCGGATCCCGCCACAGGGGAGACGCTGGGACGGTGGGTGCCGCGGTTGAAGTCCGCCGATGCCCGGCGCCCGGGCGTGGTGACGGTGATGGCAGAGGGCATCGTGTTGATCCGCCGCGCGGATTTCGAGGCCGTCGGTGGTTGGCCCGGGCATTTCTTTTTGTTCCACGAGGGCATCGACCTGTCGTGGCGGCTGTGGGATCTTGGGAAGACCGGCTGGTACGCGGCAGGCGTCGAGGTACACCACCCGGCGACGAACCCGGCCAGGCACGCCACGTTCTACCGCATGGTCGCGCGCAATCGGGTGTGGGTGGCCTACCGCCGTCTGCCGGCGCCGCTCGTGCCGGTGTACCTCGCGGCGTGGACGCTGATCAGCGCCCGCCGCTTCCGATCAACGGGGCAGCTCCGGGTGTGGTTCAAGGGCCTCGCGGAGGGCCTGCGCGGCGGGCACGGTGAGCGGCGGCCGATGAGCTGGCGCACGGTGTGGAGGCTGACCCGGGCTGGACGGCCACCGATCATCTGACGCGCCGTCCGGCCCGGGACTACCGGGGGCCGAGATCTCGTTGGGCCGGACGGCACGGGCCGTCAGACGAGGGCGGCGATGCGTTCCCGCAACTCCCTGACCTCGGGTGCACTGCTGTGGGTCGCCATGCTGGCGCCCAGCGCCTTGAGGGGTTCGACGGCACGGTGGGAGCTGATGCCCGTGGTGAGGTCGACGGCCTGGTGCGCGGTGGCGCATGCTTGCTCGAGATGGTTCTGCTGCAGCTGCGCGTCAGCCATCCGGGATAGGTAGAGCGCCTGGGTTCGCACTGCGGTGCCGCTGAACGCGCGTGTCTGCCGGGCGAAGGTCTCCTCGGCCTGGTCGGCGTGACCCATGGCCAGTTGGGTGGAGGCCAGGCAGCCTTCGTACTCGGAGGCGTCGAACCAGTACGCCCAGTCCGGTTCGTCGTCCGGGTTGCGTTCGGCGGCCTCCAGCAGCGTCCGGGCGGCTTCGAGGTCGCTCCAGCAGGCGCTGTCGTTGAGGTGTGAGCGGGCGCGCGCCCGGCGTGCGAGGACTAGGGCCTCCACTCGCGGTGCGGCCTTTCCGCGGACAGCGGCCAACGCGGCCGAGGCCATGGCCTCGGCATCGGCGGCGCGTCCGCAGTTGTAGGCGGCGGCGGACCAGAACGTGAGGATGTGGGCTCCGAGTGCCGAGTCTCGGGCTGCGTGCGCTGCCTGCAGCGCGGCCTTGAACGTCAGATCGTCGCAGCGCCCGGCGACATCGAAGGCCGCCCAGGCCCGGATACGAACCAGATCGGCGCCGGCCGCGTACAGGCGGCTTTCGTGGGCGAGCGAGTGGCTGCGGTTCGACAGGAGGTCCACCACCGCGGCCAAGGTCGCTGTCGTATCGCGGATCAGGGTGCCCCCGCCGTCCTCGTCGTCGGTCAGGCGTAGCTCCCTGACGCAGCGTTCGATGGAGGTGACGGCGCCCTCGCTGAGCCGCCGGCCGCTGGTGAACTGCGCGGCTTCGAGGGGATCCGCAGTGAGCCAGGACAGCAGGGTCGTGGTCATCATCGAGGAGCCGGTGACGAAGGTCCGCCGCTTCATTCCACTTCCGATCGCGTCTCTGAGGGCCCCCAGGGCGCCGGGGCCGGTCCACGGGTGGTCGTCGGGCTGCTGGAGCGGATCGAACTCCAGCCACCGCGGCCACGGGTAAGAGCCGATCAGGTCGCTGTCGATGCCGAAGAAGTGCGCCATCACCAGCTGCGTGGGGTCGTCGGGAGTACGGCCGCTCTCCCAGCGTAGGACGCCGTCCCGGCCCGTTCCCAGAGGTGTGCCGAACTTGGTGCCATTCTCGCGCAGTTCCCGTGCCAGGTCGGATCGCTCCAGATTGCGAACGGCCCGTGCCCGGACGAGTGGGTGATCACCAGGTTCCTCGGCCAACCGTTCCCTCCCTCAACGTGGTGGTCGATCCGGCTGACGCTACTGCAGCGGTTCAGGCGCCGACAGGTAAACCGGCGGTGCTCTGGCGGTGCTCCCGACCGCACCGGCACGGCACCGGGCACGTCCCTTCCCCTCACCTGCTGCCGGCCGCAACGCTGATGTCCCAAGCCCGCCGCCACAGGCAGGCCCGGCGCCCTCTGCCTCGGGGCCGCGCAGGCGATTCCACCCGATGGGAGCGAGCGTTGACGACCGTCACCAGAGCGCAGGACTTCCGCACGCCAGGCCTGTCCCGGCTGGCCCGGCGGGTGATCCCCGCCAGGCACGCCGTCGTTACGGTCGAGGACGCTCGCTCCGCCTACTTCACCGACGCCGAGGCCCTGGAGGTCAAGCAGCGCGTCCACGACCGCTACCGCACCAACCCGAAGGCGCTGCACGACCATCTCCTGGAAGCGCTCGCCCTGCGCGGGACCGAAGAGCTTCTCGACCTGGGCTGCGGCAACGGGTTCGTTCTGGAGCGGCTGCGCCCGCACCTGGCGGCCGGCCACATCACCGGTCTCGACATCTCACCGGCCATGCTGGAGTCGGCGCGCAGGCGGATGGCCGGCGTGGCGACCCCCTGCGACTGGGTCGAGGGCAGCGCCGACAACCTCCAGACGTTCACGGACAACGACTTCGACCGGGTGATGTGCGTGTACACCGCGCACTACGTCACCGACCTCACCACACTCTTCGCTGGGGCCAGGCGCGTACTGCGGCCCGGAGGCCGGTTCCTCCTCACCACCGACCAGCCGGACTCCATGGTCGAGATGTACGACGTCCACCTGCGGGCGCTACGCGCGGTGGGCGGCCCCGACCACCTGGCCACGGCCTCGCCCAAGGCCCGAATCTCCCTCGTTAACGGCCGCCGCTTTCTCGCCCCGCACTTCGACCGGATCAGCGTCTTGGAGTGGCAGGACCAGCTCCAATTCGCGAGCCTCGATCCCTTCATGGACTTCTACCGCGCCTCCTACCACTGCTCCGCCTCCGCCGGCCCCTCCGCTGCACCGCCCGCCCTGCTCGACGCCCTGGAGGCGCACGTCGCGGGCGCCGTACGGCAAGTCATCGGCGAACGCGGCTACTTCGCCGTCACCAAGTTCTCCGGCACCCTCATCTGCTCCTGACCACCCGAACACCCCGACCCCCGAAGGAGAGCGACATGGCCCACCCCGCATCCAGCCCGCTGACGGGCGCGCGCGTCCTGGTCACCGGCGGCGCCGGCTTCATCGGCACCGCCGTCCGCGACGAGCTTCAGCGGGCCGGAGCCCGCCCCGTCCTGCTCGACGACCTGTCCGCCTACGACCCCACCGTCTACACGCTCCTGGGCACCGGCCGCAGCGACCCGGACCTGGTCTTCGGCGATGTCGGTGACGAGACCCTCGTACGCCACCTCGTCGGCGACGCCGACTTCGTCGTCCACGCCGCCGCGCACTCCACCGTCCAGGGCTGCCTCGCCGACCCGAAGAGCGCGTTCCGCTCCAACATGGCCGGCACCGACACCGTGGTGCGCGCCGTCGCCGACACCCCCGGCGTGCGCCGCCTTGTGCTGCTGTCCACCGCCCAGGTGTACGGCCACGGAGGCGCGGACGCCGGCCCGACGCGCCCACGCCTGTTCACCGAGACCCAGCCGCACCAGCCCCTCAACCCGTACGCCAGCGCCAAGTCCTGGGCCGAGCAGCACGCCCGCCAGCTCCTCCAAGCCGCCGGCCGGGACGTCGCCGTGCTGCGCCCGTTCTCCGTCTACGGCCCCGGCCAGGTGCCCAAGCCGGGGGCGGCGTCCTGGGTGGTCGCCCAGTTCGCGATGTACGCGGTGCTGGGGCAGGAACTGCTGCTCAACGGCGGCGGCGTGCAGGTGCGCGACTTCCTGTTCCGCGACGACGCCGCCGAGGCGATCGTGCGGGCGCTGACCGCCCCGGGTGCGGCCGGGCAGACGCTCAACCTGGGCACGGGCGTGCAGACGTCGGTGCGCGACGTCGCCGACCAGGTGGTCGCGCACTTCCCCGGCACCCGGATCCGCGTCGCGCCGCCCGCCGCCGGTGACCCGCTGGGCGGGCGGGCTGACACCTCGCTCATGCACTCCGCGCTGGGCTGGGCGCCCGCGGTCACCGTCGCCGACGGCATCGCCCGCTACGTCGAGTGGGTCACCGCCACGCCCCAGGCCGTGCCCGAGTGGATGCGCAACGAGAGCGCCGAGAGCCGCCTCGCCGCCTGGTCGGGTTCGGCCCCCGCCCGTTCCTGACCCCGCCGGCCCCGGTCGGGCCCGACCCACGGTGGGCCCGAGCTCACCCCACCCCCCACCTATTACCTCCTGGAAGGGACCACCATGGCAAGGAAGCTGAGGGCCGCGGTCGTCGGCCTCGGCTGGGCCGGCTCCGTCCACGCCCGCACCCTGGACGCGCTGGAGGGCGTCGACCTCGTCGCCCTGGCCGACCCGGACCCCGGCCGCCGCGCCCAGTTTCCCGGATACCGCACCGTCCCCCGCCTGCGGGACCTGCTGGTGATGGACCTCGATTACTGCGTCGTCGCCGCGCCGACCGCCGCCCACGAAGGCCTCGCGCTCCAGCTCGCCGCCGCCGGCATCCCGGCGCTCGTGGAGAAACCCCTCGCGTCCACCACAGCCGCCGCCCTGCGCATCGAAGACGCCTTCCACGCTGCCGGCCTCCTCGCCGCAGTCGGACACACCGAACGGCACACCGCCCCCGTGGCAGAACTGGCCCGGCTGCTCCAGGCTGGGGAGTTCGGCGCGCTGTGGCACATCGACGCACGCCGGCAGGGCCCCTACTCCGGCCGGATCCGCGACGTCGGAGTGACTCTCGACCTGGCCGTGCACGACCTCGACCTCGGTGCCTGGCTTGCCCGTGCACCGATCGAGTCCGTCACCGCCGACACCGTACGCATAGCCGGCCCGCACGAGGACCTCGTCACCGCCACCGCGCGCCTGGGCGGTGTGCTGCTGAACGTCCACGCCGACTGGATCAGCCCGCGCAAGGCCCGCACCGTGCAGGTCCGCACCGAAGCGGGCCTGCTGACCGCCGACGCTGTCGCTGGCACCCTCACCCTGCACGCCAACAGCGCCCCCGCCGACAAGACCGGGGCCTTCCGCGGGGTGGGCAGCGGACCGGCGGTCGCCCTGCCCGTGGCCGAGCGCCCCGCACCGTTCACCGTCCAGCACGAACTGCTGCGCGACGCCCTGCTCGGGCACGTCGGCGGCGGGCTCGTCCCCCTGGGTGATGGCGCCGCTGCGGTCGCCGCCGCCGAGGCGGTCCTCGCCTCTGCTGCGACAGGCCGCTCGACACCGGTCGCCGCCCGCCGGCTCGCCGCCGCCTGAACGCGGAGGAGGTGCCGATGCCCGCCCTGTACGAACTCGCAGCCGCCCGGCGCCTTCCGGACCACCAGCTGATGGACCGGGCCACCCTCCACTGGATCGCCGCCCACCGGCCGCTTGTCGCCTCCGGCCCGGCCGCCGCCCTCCCGCCCGGCGCCACCGCCCTGGTGCCCGCCGAGGACTGGTTCGCCGAAGCGGCACTGGCCGACACCCTCCACGGCGTGCGGCACAACGCCCGCGTCTCGGTCCTCGCCGCCGTTCTCGCCGCCCGGAACCACCTCGACGCCGGCCACACCCTGGCCCTGACCGTGGCTGCCTCCGTCCACGACTGCCGACGGCACAACGACCGCACCGACGCGGGCCACGGCGAGCGCGCCGCCCGCTGGCTCCACCGGCAGCACCACGTCGTCACCGCCGCCTTCGGCCTGCCCGACCTCACCGCCCCGCTTCTCGACGCGGCCACCATGGCCATCGCCCTGCACGACCTCCCGGCCCATGCCACACCGCCGCACCGCCGCTGCGCCGACCCCCGAGCACGGCAGGCAGCCGACCTCCTCGCCGCCGCGGACGCCCTCGACCGCTACCGCCTGCCCGCCCTGAGCTGGTGGCCCGACCCCGCCCTCGTACGCACCCCGCTGCCCCTGGAACTGCACGCCCTCGCCTTCCGGCTCGTACTGGACAGCGAACACGCCCGCCTCGACGGAGCCACCCACCACGGCGCCCTGCGCCACGCCCTCGACCTCGCCCGCCCGACCCGGGAGCAGCAGTGAACCCCGAATGGGAGTACGCCCACACCGACCACACCGCCCCCAGGCAGCGCCCCGCCCCCGCCGGGCTGGCCGACACCGAGGCCCACTGGCTCCACTACCTGCACCACGAGACCCCCAACGGCGCGCTGATGAGCCGCGGCAACGCCATGCTCGCCACCCTCTCCGGCGGCGGGCCCCTGTACCTGATGCACACCACCGCGGCCCTGGACGCCATCCGCTCCAGTGGGCAGGTCCTCGGGGCCGCCGGTTGCCTGGTCGGCGCCCTGTACTGCGCGCCTCTCGCCCCCACCACCGCCGGGCTGCGCCCCCACAACCTCGGCTCCTACCTCATGGAGACCAAGGGCCACCGCGACGTAGTCGTCATCGAGATCACCCCGCCCGCCGCCGCGCCGACCGAAGGCGTCGACTACCTACGCCTGGGCGGCATCCACCTGGACACCTACCGCGAGCAGCGGCACGCCCTGACCGCCGCCGAGGACGAACGGCTGCGGGCCTCCGTCGTACGACGCGTGCAGGACAGCGCCGGCTTCCTCGACCTGATGCTCGCCAACGCCTGCGGCACCGCCACCGACCCGGCGCAGTTCCTCGACCGCCTCTCGCACGCCATCACCGCCGTCCCCTTCCTCGGCTACCTCTACTTCGAGGTGGTGTCCGAGTACCTGATGCTCCACTCTGCCTCGGCCAAGACCCGGGCCTGCGCCGACCTCGGGGAGATGAACAACTACCTCTACAAGCGCCTGGCGTTCGCCGCCGTCCCCACCATGGACCGGCTCTTCGACCTCGCCCTGTTCCGGCCCGGCCACCGGCGGCTCACCGAACTGCTCAGCCGCATCGAACCCGCGCTCGCCGAGCAGGCCCCCGTGTACGTGCGCAGCCGCCTGTCCCACCTGTTCGCCGCCACCGCCCTGGACGCCGCCCGGGACGTGCGAACCACCACCTTCCACGACGCCCACTTCGAGGACCTCGCCGCCATCGCCCCCCGGCTGCTGGGCCAGCTCCTGTTCCGCGAGCTGCGGACCCACCCCCGCTACCCGCAGCTGTTCCCCCTCATCGAGCAGGCCAAGGCCCACGGCGCCTACGCCTACTGGAACAGCCGCCGCATCACCGCCCCGTACAACGGGGTCCTGCCCAAGGGCGAGATCGGCGTCAACCTCGCCACCCCCGCCCCCGTCACCCTCTGGACCGCCGAGACCTGCGAGCGCGGCCTGCTCCACCCCCAGGAGCGGATCGACGCCGCCCTCCACCCCCGCCTGGCCGATCTACACGGCACCGCCCTCGGCAAAGCCTCCTTCGCCCAGCCCGCCGAAGACCGGCCCGCGCTCCAGCCCGCCCACTGACCCCCGCCCCACACTCCGACACGAGACAAGGACCACCACCATGCGCATCACGCTGCTCGGCGGCGCCGGCTACATCGGCACCGTCGCCGCCCACCGCCTCACCGACCTCGGCCACCACGTCACCGTCGTGGACGGCCTCATCTACCGACCCGGCGACGACCCGGCCGACCTCCTGCCCTCCGGCGCCGACTTCATCCGCGCCGACCTCCGCGACCCGAAGGCGCTGGGCACCGCCGCCGACGGCGCGGACGCGGTGGTGCACCTCGGCGGCCTGGTCGGAGAACCGGCCTGCGCGGGCGACGAGCAGCTCGCCGTCGAACTCAACTACGCCTCGCCGGTCCTGGCCGCCGAGGCCGCCCTCACGATGGGCGTCCCGCACTACGTGTTCTTCTCCTCCTGCAGTGTCTACGGCAGCCGCGAGGGCGTCGTCGACGAGGACACCGCCCCCAACCCGCTCGGTATCTACGCCCGCACCAAGGTCCTCGCCGAACGCCGCCTGGCCGGCCTGTTCGCCGGCGCCGGGGCGCTGACCGTGCTGCGGCTGGCGACCGTCCACGGCCTCTCCCCGCGCCCGCGTTTGGACAGCGTCGCCAACAAGATGACCGCCCGGGCGGCCGCGACCGGCCGTATCCCGCTCAACGGCGGCTCGCAGCGCCGCCCCCTGGTCCACGTCCGCGACGTCGCCGACGTCTTGGCCGCCGTCCTCACCAGCCCGCAGGACATGGTGCTGAACGTCGGCGCCGACGCGGAGAACTACACCATCGGCGAGATCGCCCACACCGTGGCGGCGACGGTGGCCGGCTCGGGCATCGACTACGGGCCGGAACGGGACGAGGCGGACGCCCGCGACTACCGCACGAGCTTCGCCCGCCTGGAGACGCTGCTGCCCGGTGCCTGCCGGCGCACCCTGGCCGACGGCGTCGCCGAGATCGCCGCCGCGGTCGCCTCCGGCCGGCTCGGCGACGTGGACGCGCCCGACTACGACAACCACCGCGGTCTGCTCGCCGCCCGCAGCACCGGGCGCCTCGCCGTCACCCAGACCGCGGACTGTCTGCGCCTGCACACCGAGTACACCCACGCCGACTGGAGCGCCAAGTGACCACCGCCACCACCCCCGTGCTCGCTCCACTGCCCTGGAACCGGCCCCTGATCGGCGAGGACGACATCGCCAGCGTCGTCGCCACCCTCCGCTCCGGGTGGCTCACCCATGGCCCCAACGCCAGCGCGTTCGAGCAGGCCGTCCGTGAGGACCTCGGCGTCGCCGACGCCTTCGCCGTCTCCTCGTGCACCGCCGCGCTGCACCTGGCTCTCCTCGCCGCCGGCATCGGGCCCGGCGACGAGGTGATCACCCCCAGCCTCACCTTCTGCGCTTCCCCCAACGCCATGCTGAACACCGGAGCCCGGCCAGTGTTCGTCGACGTCG
Source organism: Kitasatospora sp. NPDC034533 (assembly GCF_055575155.1). Classification (NCBI taxonomy): domain Bacteria; kingdom Bacillati; phylum Actinomycetota; class Actinomycetes; order Kitasatosporales; family Streptomycetaceae; genus Kitasatospora; species Kitasatospora sp. NPDC034533. The sequence goes on along the minus strand of NZ_JBVITE010000075.1, from coordinate 11,406 downwards.
AGCCCACCACCCTCAACATCGACCCGGAAGCCGTCCGGTCCGCGATCACCCCGCGCACCAAGGCCATCGTCGCCATGCACTACGGCGGCCACCCCTGCGACCTGCGAGCGCTACGCCGCCTCGCCGACGAGCACAGCCTGCTGCTCGTCGAGGACGCCGCCCACGCCCTACTGGCCTGGCGCGACGGCCTGCGCGCTGGCAGCGTCGGCGACCTCGCCGTGTTCTCCTTCTACGCCAATAAGGTCCTCACCAGCGGCGAAGGCGGCATGCTGGTTGGCCGCGCCGACCTGGTCGCCAAGGCCCGCCTGCTGGGCCGCCACGGCATCGACTCCTCCGCATGGAAGCGCCACGGCAAGGGCAACACCGCCGACTACGACGTCACCGTGCCCGGCCTCAAGTACGTGATGTCCGACTTGAACGCCTCCCTCGGCCTCTCCCAGCACCGCAAGCTGCCCGCGTTCACCGCCCGCCGCGCCGAGATCGCCGACTCCTACGCCACTGGCCTCACCGACCTACCGGGCCTCACGACGCCTACCGTCCTTCACGGTGTCCGGCACGGCTGGTTCCTGTATCCGGTCCTCGTGGACCCCGATGTCGCGCCCCTTGACCGCACCTGCCTCGCCGAACGCCTCCAGGCCGAGCACCAGATCGCCACGAGCATCCACTTCCGGCCCGTCCATGCCCTCCAGGCGTACCGCGACACCGCCCGCCACCCGCTGCCGGTCACCGAACGCGCCGCCGCCCGGCAGCTGTCCCTGCCCTGCTACCCGGCCATGACCGACCACGACGTCGACCGCGTGATCAGCGCCATCCGCGCACAGTGGACCTGAGCACCCCCGCCCGCAACCCGCCGGGGCCCGGCCGCCGGCCTAGCGCACCCGGGCCCCGACAGGAAGCCACCAACCTGGTGCTCTGGCGCTGCTCCCCAGAGCACCAGGAGGGCAGCGCCTCCGCCCCTTCCCGCACCCCCGCCGCACCGGGGATCGTGGACCCGCCGCGCTTCCTGCGGACACCCACCACCCCACCGCCCACGGGAGGCCGCGCCATGCCAGGAGACCTCCGCATCGCGCTCGGATCGGACCGGGCCGGCAGCAGCCACCGGACCGCCCTGCGCACCGAACTCGCCGCGAACACCCTCGTCGCCGAGATCATCGACATCCCCAGCGGCGCCGCCGGGCACCACCGCCCCTACCCGGACGTCGCCCTCGCCGCCGCCCAGCTCGTCGCCACCGGCGCCGCCGACCGCGCGCTGCTCATCTGCCACACCGGCCTCGGCATGGCCATCGCTGCCACCAAGGTGCGCGGCGTGCGGGCCGTCACCGCCCACGACCCGTACAGCATTCAGCACGCCGTCCTGTTCAACGACGCACAGATCCTGTGCCTCGGCCAGGCGATCGTCGATCCCGTCACCGCAACCGACCTGGTCCGCCAGTGGCTCGGCCTGCGCTTCGACCCCAATACCAAAGCCGCACGGCGCATCGCTGCCATCACGCGGTTCGAACAGCGCACCTGACACCGTCACAGCTCCGTCCTTGCCCATCCGATACAGGCCGGCCCGCCGCATTCGCGCGCCGGCTTCCCTGGAGCGATGTCCCATGCCCACCAACGCCCGTACCGCCCCCCGCACCACCACCGGCCTGCGCTGGCCCATCGAACCCCGGCAGGGCGGCTGGTACACCGATGCCGAACACACCGCACTCCAGAACGCCTTCGAGGATTCCGCCTCCTGGCGCACCGGCTGGAAGGGACCCCAAGTCGCCCAGTTCGAGGCCGCCTTCGCCACCCGCTCCGGCACCGCCGCGGCCGTCTCCTTCAACAGTGGCGGCACGGCCCTGGAGATGGTGCTGCGTGCGCTCGACCTCCGCCCGGGCGACGAGGTCATCTCCTGCGCCCTCAACTTCGTCGGCACGCACCTTCCGGTTATCAACCAGGGCGGCACCCTCGTCCTCGCCGAACCCGACCCCCTCACCCTGAACCTCGACCCAGCGGACACGGAGCAGCGCATCACCACGCGCACTCGCGCCATCGTGCTCACCCACTGGAACGGGCACGTCGCCGACGTCCGCCCCTTCCTCGACGCCGCTGCCCGCCGTCCCCACCCCGTCCACGGGCCGGCCCGCGTCATCGTCGACGCCGCCCGGGCCTGCGGCGGCACCGCCCCCTCCGGGGCTCCGGTGGGCAGCGAGGGCTGGGCCACGATGTTCAGTTTCGAATCGAAGAAGCTGATGACCACCCTCGGCCAGGGCGGCATGGTCACCACCGACGACCTCGACCTCGCCGAACGCCTACACCGCCTGCGCACCTACGGCGGGCGAGACCAGTGGGGCACGAACCAGATGCTGACCAAGGCCCAGGCAGCCGTCGGCCTGGTTCAGCTGCGACGCCTCGACGAGATGAACGACGCTCGCATCACCCGCGCCCACCGCCGTACCCAACTGCTCGACGGGATCCCTCACCTCGCGCTGCCGCCCATCGTCCACGGCCGGCGGCACCTCTACTACCGCTACAACCTCCTCGTCCCCGACCGGTGGGCCGGTCGGGGACGCGATCTGCTCATGGAGACCCTGGCCGCCACCCACGGTGTCGGCAGCCTCATCAACGACCCGCTCACCTACGACGGCCACCAGTTCATCCGCGACCGCACCGCCGGACAGCGCTGCCTGCGCGCCGAGCAGCTCGCCGCACGACTGCTATGCCCCGTTCTGCACCCGCTGATCAGCAAGGGCGAGGAGAGCCTGATCTGCCAGGCGATCCGCGACGCCACCGAGCACGTCGCGGACGTGCTCGACAGCTAAACACCGCCCCTCCCGACCGCCCCTTCCCTCCGACGGAGCCATCCATGTCCGTGCTCGCCGCAGAAACCGCCGCCATCCGAGCCAGCGAAACCCCTTTCGCCGGCCCCTACCCGACCGACCGCCCCGACAGCGCCCTGCGCGTGGTCTTCCTCATCCCCTACGGCCACGCTTACTCGCTGATGTGCAACGGGCCGATGAGCCTGTACGACCTCGTGAACCGCACCGTCGACATCCCCGCGTACGCCGAACGCGCTCTCCAGTACGACAACCTCGTCAGGGACGGGAACCGACTCACCACCCCCGGCGGCGAGCCCTACCGCACCATCGAATCCGCCGCGCCGGTCAACCAGGCCAACATCGTCGGTGTCTCCGTCACCAACTCCGGTGACCTCCACAGTGTCCTGCGCCTGCTCGACCTCGCCGGAATCCCCCGGCGCAGCGCCGACCGGATCCCCGGCATCCACCCGCTGGTGGTCGGCGGCAACGCAGGCTTGGCCAACCCGGAGGTCCTCGCTGACTACCTGGACGTCGTGGCCATGGGCGAGGCCGAGGTCTCGTTCGCCGAACTCCTTCGTACCCTCCACACGCACCCGCGGACCGCGGACAACGACCGGCTCGTGGAGATCTCCCGGATCCCCGGCCTGTACGTGCCCGCGCTTTACGAGTACGACTTCGCCCCTGGCGGCGGTGTCCTGGCGGTTCGGCCCAAGGCTCCCACCGTACCGGCCACCGTCAACACCCAGTTCCTCGAACTGCGGGACCTGCACGACTCGCACTTCACCTACCCGATCACCGATGGCACCGCCGCTGGCCTGATCCCGGTGCTCGGTTGCAAGCACAGCTGCCACTTCTGCACCCTCGGCGTACCCCCGTTCCGCGAGGTCCCCATCGAGATCCTCACGGCCTACCTCGACCGCGTCGAAGAGCTCAACGTCGAGCGCATCATCATCAGCGCCCCGACCTTCACCCAGTACCGGAGGCGGGAAGAACTCCTCAACCGGATCCGCGCCTACTCCGACCGGGCCGCCCAGCGCGGCGTCAAGGTCTCCACCATCATCGGCTCCGTCCGTGCCGACGAGATGACCTCCGACTACCTGCGCGACATCAACGAACTGGGGAACTTCGGGCACCTGTTCACCGAGCTGAACCTCACCCAGGCCCGTGGCATCATCACGATCGCCCCCGAGTTCGCCTCTGCGGAACTCCTCGATATCTACTACAAGACCATGCGCCCGGAACGCGTCAACAAGACCATCGAGCAGTGCCGCGGCACCGTCATCAACACCGTCATGCTCTACTTCATCGTCGGCGCGCCCGGCGAACGCCCTGAGGACCGCCTCGCCATCGCGGACCGTGCCAAGGAGATCCGGGAACTCCTCGACCGGCCCGACGCAGCCGTGATCGTCAAGCTCCATGGGTTCATGCCCAAGCCCGGGACGCCTGGCCAGCGCCTGCGCATGGCCGACCCCGAAGCCCTCGACCGGTACGGCGACGAGATCGCGGCCAGGCTGCGCGACCTGGTTGGCCAGAGCGACTTCGACCAGCATTACCGCGTGCAGTTCGGCGAGAAGAGCCGCCTGTACCTGGAGGCCATCTGCTTGCGGGGCGACCGCCGAGTCGGACACGTCCTCGAGGACCTCTACGACAACGGGATGGACCCCACCGACCTGCCCAGGGACGTCCTGGTCGACACCCTGGCGGCCCACGGCCTCGACTTCGCGCGACACCTGCGGCACATGGACGACCCGGTGCTGCCTTGGCACGTATTCAACGACGTCGACCCCAAGACGGAGCAGGCCCTCATCAACGCTCTCAACAACAGGTCGGGCTCGCAGTGACCGAGCCGCTTGCGCTTTCGTACCCCGGCCACCCTGGCAAGTTTTCCCTGCCCTCCGTCACCGACCCGGCTGACCACGCCGCATACGTCCGCACCCGCCACCCGGACGCCGACCTCTCCATTGCGTCCGGCGCTGTCCTGATCTACCAAAGCTCCCTAGCCGAGCACATCCGCACCGCCTACCGCCTGCGCGGCCTGGGACGGTGGGCGTCCGGCGTTCTCCACCTCACCGACGACCGAGTTGTCCTCTGCACCGGGTTCGGCCGCGGCGCACCGGCGGCCGCGCTCCTACTCGAACAGCTCATCGCCCTCGGCATCCGCCGCGTCATCACCGTCGGCACCGCTGCCGCCCTCCAACCAGACCTGTCGCCCGGAACCCTCGTCGTCGCCCAGCAGGCGTACCGCGACGAGGGCACGTCCCATCACTACCTCCCCCCAGGTCGCACCGTAGCGGCATCGTCACGGCTCAGCGAAGCCCTCCGGTCAGATCTGACCGAAGCGGTACTCCCCGTGAAGTGCGGCGCGACATGGACCACCGATGCGCTCTACCGCGAGACCGGCGAAGAAGTCCGTGTCTATGGCTCTCAGGGCGTGCTGACAGCCGACATGGAAGCCGCAGGAGTCCTGGCGGTCGCCCAGCACAGGGGCATTGACGCCGCAATCAGCCTGGTCGTCGCCGACTCCCTAGTCCACCGCACGCCGCGCGCGGATCATCCGGACACATGCCGCGGGCTCGAACGCTCGCTGGCTGCGGCGGTGACGACATTGAACGGGCTACGGCGCAACCGAAGCCGTTGCTGAGGCCCAGCTGGCATCCCGCCCCGCTCTGAAGGGCGACACCGCTCGCGCAGCCTTCCGCCGGCAACGTGGGCGGGCACGCGGCCGAGAACGGGTCGAAGGAAACGGCTCTCCAGCTCATGCGGCAAGTGAAGCACCCGCTCGCTGCCGAGCGGGAACCTCGACCTGGTCGGGCACGGTGAGGCCCAGGAGCTTGGCGACCTCGATGGTCGAGACGCGGTATGCACGGCCGGCGCGGATCAGCGGCACGGGGTACTGCCCGCTACGGGCGAGGGCATAGCCCGTCGTGCGGCCGAGGCCGAGGGCTTGGTTGGCGGTGTCCAGGGTGACGCAGGTCGGGAGGTTGATCAGTTCAGCGATGGTCATGGCGGAACGGAACTCACCGGTACGGGCTTCCATGGGGACCTCCTGAGCGCGTTTGCAATGCCGGTGTTCCCCGACAGAGAAATTGGTATCACATGCTCAGCACGTGAGCAGAAGACATGGAATACTGCCCAGATATGGAGCAGAGTGAATGGAGTGCGACCCTGGCGGCCGCGACAGGCGCCGCCATCAGGAATCGCCGCAAGGCCCTGGGCCTGAGCGCGGACGCGCTCGCGAAGCGATGTGTTGATCTCGGCGTCGCCATGAGCCGTCAGGCCATCTCCCGGATGGAGACCGGGCACCGAGAGCTGAGCCAGAGCGAGGTTCTGATCCTCGCCCGCGCTCTGGCGACGCCGCCGGTCGCCCTGGTCATCCCGCTGGAGCAGGGCCCGACCTTCCATGTCACTCCCCGGCTTGAGCTCCCGACCGCAGAAGCTCTCGCCTGGGCCACCGGCGAAGAACCGAACGAATCCGACAACGGGCCCCATGCCGTGCTCACCGCTCTCCGTCGACACAACCGGCTCGTGCGCATCGCCTTGCTGTCGACCAGGCAGGCAGAGGAGCGGCGGCGCGACGCACAGCTCGCTGACCCAGACGACTACGCACGAATCAACGAGACCGCCAGGCAGATGGAGGACGTTGCCCACCGTGATCACGTGGACGTCGCGGCCGCTCGTCGTCGCCTGCGCGACCTGAACGCCTGCCCGCCGCCTCTGCCGCCCGAGATCGCGTTCGTCGACCCCGTTGCGGAGGTCTCGTGAAGCCCCTGAAAGGCGCCGTCAACCGCCGCTGCGGTTGCCGTAATCCGGAGACCGGCCTCCAATGGGGCACTTCGTGTCCGAAGCGGCGAAACTCCCGCCATGGCCTCTGGTACGTCGACCAGGAGCTGGCTCCCGGGCGGACAGAGGATGGCCTCGACCGTCGCCGCCGCTACCGCAAGTCCGGCTTCGAGACCAGCGCCAAGGCGACCACCCACCTGAACTCGGTCAAGGCCCTTCTGGCGATAGCCGGCGACGACGCGACCGCGCGCGTCACAATCAGCGACCTGCTGGAGCAGTGCGCAAAACACGACAAGCCTCTCCCCGACTACGACGACCTGCGCCAGCGGCACCAGGACCAGCAGGACCTCGCCTCGGAGATGACCGTCGGGCAGTGGCTCGACAAGTGGCTCAAGGGCAAGAAGTCGCTCCGCCCCCGCGGTGCCGAGCGCTACGAGGTGGACATCCGCTGCCACCTCAAGCCCCATCTCGGCGACCTGAACGTACGCAAATTGCGCGTGGACCACGTCACGGAGATGTTCGACGCCATCGCGTCGATGAACATCGAGATCGAGGCGAACAACAAGGCCCGTCGCGCCCTCCTTGACCTGCTCAAGACGGTGCCCAACAAGGGGCGGGAGGAACGGGCTCGCCGCAAGGAACTCCGCGAGCAGGTGGCCCAGATGCCGCCGTTTCGCCGGCCGACTAAGGCACCCACCCACCGGAACATCCTCGCGACCCTGCGAGCGGCGCTGAACGTCGCGATCGGCCAGAAGCTGATCCCGCCGTTCAACCCCTGCGAGTTCGTCGAGCTGGAACGCTACGACAACCCCAAGGCGCTGTTGTGGACTCCGGAACGCATCGAGCACTGGCGGCGCACCGGCGATAAGCCCTCGCCGGTGATGGTCTGGACGCCCGAGCAGGTCGGCGAGTTCCTCGACTTCCTGGTGTCCATCGACCACCGCCTCTACGCGCTGTTCCACGTGATCGCCTTCCGCGGACTTCGCCGGGGCGAGGCGTGCGGCCTGCGCTGGACCGACATCGACTGGAAGAACAAGCAGTTCACCGTCGTCGAGCAACTCGGCCAGGACGGCTGGGAGATCCTGCCCGGCGCACCCAAGACCAGGTCCGGCTTCCGCACGGTCGCCATGGACGTCGAGACCGCCGACATCCTGCGCGACCAGAAGCGCCGGCAGGCCAAGGAACTCCTCGCTGCCGGTGCGGCGGCCGCCAACGTGGACGGGCGGTGCTTCACCGAAGCCGACGGTACGTGGCAGCACCCGGGCAAGCTCACCGACCTGTTCGAAGCCCTGGTCAAGCAGTGCGGTCTGCCCCCGATCCGGCTCCACGACCTTCGCCACGTCGCCGCAACCCTGGCCCTGTCCGCCAAGGTCGACATCAAGATCATCTCTGAAATGCTCGGCCATTCGAGCACGACCATCACCCGCGACATCTACCAGACCGTCATGAAGGAACTGGCCTACGAAGCGGCCGAAGCCGTCGTCGCCATCGTTCCGCGCACCCGCCGTCGCACGGCCGCCTACAGCGGCGAGGCCGCAGCCGCCGCGCTCGCCAGCTTCTCCGGCTCCAGCGCCTGATCCGCTCGCCCTGGATGCGGTTGGGCCCGGTCCTCCGACCGGGCCCAACCGCATCCACACGAGAGGCCGCCCGCCTTGTCCGGGATCAGCTGGTCAGCCGATCACCACGGCCGTTGCATCGTCACGGTAGACCGCCGCGTCCGGGACGGCGGCGACCACGAGCGCCTCGGCCAGAGCCTGCGGATCGGCCTGGTGCTCGTTCGTCAGGACGTCGATCACGTCGGGCGGTGCCTGGTCACGGATGCTACTGGCCAGCCACGAGAGCGTCGCGAACGACCTCCTGGACGGGGGACCACGTGTTGGCCTGTTCCAAGGCGTAGTTCCAGTGCCCCGTCGGGTTCGTGCTGAGGTGCTGGTAACCGGATCGGCCGTGTCGGCTGTACGCCAGTGCCGCAACCGTCCGTAGGTCTACCCGCGATCCCCGTGCTCGGTGGGCGAGCGCGACGACCCGCATCAGGGCGTTACGGTTTCCCCGGGCGAGCAGCTGCACCGTCATGTCCGATGAGATGGCGTGGACCCCTCCTCGGCGGCGCTGGCCGCCGAGCACTGTGCCGATGCTGGGACCACCGAGGTGGTGGGCCTGCCTGTCGGGCGCGGTCGCGGCGAGCGCGGCGTGGACGGCCAGGGTGGCCGCGAGTGCGTTGTCCTGGGCGACTTGCAGCCAGGGGTTGTCGGCGCTGCGGCTGTCCGGCGGCACCGGCAGGCCGGCCTGCTCGGCCGTGCGGAAGAGGGTGGCGGGCTCCGAGACGACTCGCAGCCAGGCCCCACGTACAGCGCCGTCCGGCGGTGCCGCCCAGGCGCGCGCCCGGGTGATCCAATCGCCGTCGCGGGGCGGCTCTTCGGCGAGGTGGCGGCAGAGGTCGGTAAGGTAGGTCTCGTCCAGCAGGTCGTGCATCGCGCTCGCCTTTCTTGAGGCCGGTGGTGGCCGTGGTTCGGCCGAGAGGCGGCCGGGGTGCCGTACCCGCTTAAGGGCTCGATGGCCCGGGGTCAATCTTCAGGCGTGTCCCCGGCCGCCCGTCGGCGGCGCCACGACCATCAGTCGCCGGAGCCGTGCGGCCAAGCGGCTTCCTCGCGGTAGTGCTCGTTCTCGGCGAGGCAGTGGTGCAGGCAGGCCAGAAGCCGGCCGAAGGTGTGCCGCAGCGCAGCGGTGTGCCGGTCGCCCACGGCGCGACGGCGGTCATAGTGGGCTCGGGCTCCGGGTGATCGGCCGATCGCGGAGAACGCCCAGTAGTGGCCGGCGGCCTTGAGGTGGTTGTTGGCACCGTGTCTACGGTGGAAGACCAATCGGCTGGTGCTGCTCGTCCAGGTGAGCGGGGCGGCACCGGCATACCCTCGCAGTCCGCGCGCGGTGGCGAAACGGCCGGGCGCGTCCCCGATCTCGGCCAGCAACCGTGGTCCGGTAAGTCGGCCGACCCCGGGGAAACTCCGGTAGATGTCGGCCTGGGGGTGGCGGTCGAAGGCCTCCACGGCGAGGTTCGCCAGGTGCTCCGCGTGGTCGGTGGCGGCGTTCAGCAGGCTGACCGATACCCTCACCTCCTCGCCCATCGCCTCCTCCAGCAGTAACGACTGCTTCAGGACCGGCCGCCGAAACTCGACGACGAGCCGGGCGGCGTGGTCGTCGAGGTTCCGGGTCCGGCCTCCGGCTGCCAGAAGGTCGTACAGGCGCCTCTTGCTCAGCCGTGCGGCCGACCGACTCGTGGGCGCCGCCGCGATCACCTCGCGGGCCTCGCCCCGTGCGATGCCATCCGGCAGGTGCGCCCAGGCGGCCAGCGCGGCCGGATGCACAAGCCTCAGCTGCGAGCGCAACCTCAGCAGGTGGAACTGGCGTGTCCGGAGCGCCTTGACCTGTGCCCGAGCCAGGGCCCGGACCGCGTCGGCCAGCTCGGAGTTCTGGGGCAGGACCCGGTGGTTGTGTCCGCCCGTCCGCAGGATGTCGGCCAGAAGGGCCGCATCTGCCTTGTCGGACTTGGACCTCGCGGCGCCGGTCCTACCGCGGTAGGCGGCAACCACCAACGGTGGCACCACCACGACGGGTTGCCCTGCCTGGCGCAGGGCGGCGACCAGCAGGCTGTGCTCGGTCTCGATCGCGATGGGAACGCGGCGCCGGCTGTGCTGGTGGCTGGCCCGTAGGCCGGAGAGGGTGCGCAGGACCTCCCGCACGCCTTCCGGCGTCTCGGCCACCCGTGCCGTCGCGATCACCTCCCCGTGGTGATCCACGACCGCGAGGTCGTTCCACTTCTCCGACCAGTCGATCCCCGCGTACATGGCCCCAAGGCGACCGCCCACGACACCCCCATCCAGGTCAACCAAACACCCGTACTGGTAAATACATTTACCACAGCCAGGGCGAGCGTCCCACTGCCGGGTGGCAGGGGAGAATCAGGGGGTCAGCGATGGAGGAAACGGAATGGGAGGGGTGCATGCCCCGGGGCCCTCGGCACCAGCCTCCCGCGCACTACGTCGCCTCGGGCTCATGGCCGGACGTCACCCTCGCTTCGGACGCACCGCCGAGCGCCCTGATCGGTTGGGAGTTCGCCCGGAATCTGCACGCCGCGATGGAGGCCGCTCAGCTCACCGACCGCGCGGTGGCGAAGGCGGCCGGCCTATCCCATCCGACCATCGGGCACATCAAGCGCGGCGAAGTGCTGCCCGACCTCGGCACGATCCTCCTCCTGGAGATGGCGACCGGGACTTCCCTCTACCCCGCCGACCTGCACCGCAGGCTGTCCGGCCTCCCGCCCGAGAGTTCTTAGAGGGTGTTCTGTGAGACTTCGCCGGAGTTCAGCTCTGGATGGCCGGTGTCGGGTTGGTGAGGGTGAACAGGCCGGGCTCGGGTTCGGTGAGGATGCCGCGGCTGACCAGGCGTTTCAGCTTGGCGCGGGTGCCTTCGACATGCCGTGGCTCGGGGGCGAGGCCGATCGCCTGGCAGACGTCTTTGGCCCGGAGTCCTTCCTCCGATGCCTCGACGACGGCCAGGATCGCGCGGTATCCGGGCGCCAGCGCCTCTGGCGGCTCTGTGCCTGTCTCGGCCGCCAGTTCCAGGATGGTCTCCCGGGTGATCTCCAGACGATTCAAGGTGTCTTCGGCGGCCGCGAGTTGTTCGGTGAGACGAGCGATCTGCTCACGCAGTTGTTGAGCTGTCTCGCGAACGAGCCGCTGCCGGGACTCGATTTTGTCCAGGAGTTCCCTCATCGATGCTCCTGCCGGTCACAGGCGGCGATGCTACGGTGGCGGATCACGCCAGGTCGGGGTGGCGG
>NZ_JBVITE010000074.1:0-37709 GCF_055575155.1 Kitasatospora sp. NPDC034533 | reverse complement strand
CAGAAACGAGCATCGACCTCGGATATGTCCCCACCCATGAACAGCCCAACGAGCGAACCCAACGAACGTCACGGTAAGCACCGTTGCAGTACTAGAAGAGCAGGGTTGCCCAAGGGCTTCCGGGCGCTATGCCCCCGTGATGTGAACAGGCGCCTCGGCTACCGACGGAGTCCGACTGCCAGCCGTCCCGGCAGGTGGAGGCATGGGGCATGACCACTTGTCGGGCCTGCGTCGGGGACATGGTGATAGAGGTGGCGCGGGCCACAGTGCGGGCGTCGAAACAAACCCTGTGGTCAAGTACTACCTGGGCGGCATTCCCGGCCTGGGCTCGCTTTCGTCTGTAGGCCGCCATGATCGCGGACTCGTCCGACACCTCACCGCTTGACAACCGCGACGGTGACAAAGGGTGAAGGTGTAGATCGAGAACGGCAGGGTCGAGCACCGAGACCAACGGAATCGCCGTGTTCCGCGTCTCCTCATCAAGCCGATCAGCTTCCTTGCGGTGCTGGCGGCAAGCGGCCTCCTGAGAGTGCTCCTGCCAGGCGTTCCAACCCCACGAACCCGCTCCCCAGAGGACCGCTGCCACCGCCAAAGCGAGAACGGCCAGCCGTCTGATCGTCTGACCACGCATCACCCGGTGTCGGCGTTGTGCAGTGAGGGCCGCCGCGTCTTTCGCGGCGGCCACGACCCTTTTGCGGTCCTCTGATGTGTTGTGATACCGACAGCCACCGCCGCGGCCAATCTCATCCGGCAGTTGGCACGGTGTGCCCTTTGTCGTCGGGCGTCCGCATATGGGTTTCAGCGGGTGACGCCCATGACGTGGTGGCCCCTGAATCGGCATGGCCAGCATTCTGCCCTGGCGTGGATCGTAGTTGCATCCCCCGTGGAATGACCGGCCAGCGGGAACAAGAGGTGTCATCGGCCTTCGGTCGATCCGGCAGGACGCTCCAGCGACGTCGCCATCCGGCCCTGAACTTTTCCCAACTTCGAGGACGCCCTCCGCATCGGCCTCGCTCACGACCCTGGTAGACGGGAACAACGGGCGCCGGGGCCTCTCGACCGTGTGGCTTTTGGCGGGCCGGGGTCAGACGCGCAGGTCGAGGTACGGCTCCGCGTAGCGGGTGCGGCCGCAGACCGTGAGCAGGACCGGATACTCCCCCTCCGGCAGCCCCAGGAGACGGGCGACCAGGTGTTCGTCGAAGGAACGCGCCGGGCGGGCGAAGCGGGTCTGGGCGGCCGCGCCCAGGCTCAGGCCGTGCGCCAGCCAGCCGCAGGCCAGTTGCAGCAGGCTCCAGGCCGCCGGCCCCTGACGCTCGATCAGCCACCGCGGATCCACGGTGCAGAACCACAGCGACGAAGCGTGCCGGACCCCGCTGTCGTTGCCCGGGGCCAGCGGATAGCCGAAGCCCTCCTCCAGCTCCGCGGCCAGGCCCGAGGCCTGCCGGACCAGGGCGAGCCCACCGTCCGGCGCCAGCCGGTAGTGGCCGTCCGGCAGACCCTCGGTGTGCTGGAGCACCACGTGCACCGACACGGCCTCCCGGACGGGCGCCAGCGGGCCGGGCGGCACCGGCACGCCCGCCCACGCCGCCAGCGACTCCACCTCGGCGGCCGTGCAGGCGCCCGGGCGGACGGAGAAGCCGGTGAGGGGCAGCGGTACCCGGCCCGCGCTGCGGTTCCACAGCACCTCCGCCCAGGACGCCCGCCCGTCCGGCACCTCCGGCTCGGCGGACTTTGGAAGCGCGGTGGCCGGGGCGGGGACGACGCCGGGGGCGTCGCGGCGCGGGGCGGCGACCGACTCGGATCCGGTCAGGCTGGGGTGGGCGGCCGAGGCGGACAGCAGCGCGTCCGGTCCGGCGGCCACCGGGCGCTCGCCGGCCGTGGTGCCGAACGGCGCCGGGCCCGCCACGCCGTGCAGGGTCACCACCACCGGCACCGACCAGCAGCCCGGACCGCTGTCCGCCAGCAGCCGTTGGGCGGCGGAGGGTTCCGGGCCGGTGCTCTGCACCGTCGCCGGGCAGTCGAAGAGTTCGGCGGCCGTGAGCACCGCCCGCAGGTTGATGCCCAGCTCCAGGTCCCCCAGCGCCCGGCGCAGGATGCCGTACGGCGTCGGCAGGTCGGTCAGCCGGGCGGCCAGCACCACCCGCACCGCCGCCCCCGGCGGCCGCAGCTCCGGCGGGACGGGCGCGTCCACCGCCACCAGGGCGTGCCGGTACGGGTCGAGGTAGCCGGCCCGGCCGTCCGCCCCCACCACCAGCGCGTGGACCGGGAACTTGCTGCGCACCGACGCCACCGCGCGGTGGTCGTTCGCCGGGTTCGACGGCTCGCGCCGTTGCAGGCCGAGCGCGGCCACCAGGAGGTGCCCGAGCCGGTCCCCGTCGGCGGGATGCTCCACCGGCCGGCCCGCGCCGAACGGCAGGCCTTCCAGCAGCCGGAAGGTACCGGCCGGCAGCGGGCGGAGGTCGCCGCCGCGGGCCGCCGCGGGCGGCAGCAGCGCGGTGGTGGCGATTCGCTCGTCGACGGCGACCGGGTCCAGCAGCAGGCCCCGGAGCGGGCCCTGGGCGAGCGCGAAGCGCAGCACCTCCGCTGGGGTGGGGGGCTCGGGGGCGGTGGGCATACGGGGCTCCGTAGGTCGTCGGGAGTGCAGGGAGGGCCTGGCCGGTCGGGCGGGCCGGGAGGGCCGGGCGGCCAGAAAGGCCGGGCCGGTCGACGGTCAGTGCAGGCGCAGCCGGGCGCAGGTCCACGGCAGCGGGCCGAGGACCGGGTCGGCGGGCAGTCGGCGCAGCGTCAGCCGGTGCTCGGCCGACAGCGCGTGCAGCGCGCGGGCCAGCGCCGGCGGGGTGAGGTGCTCCACGCACCAGGTGCCGGCCACCGGGTGGGTGCCGCCGGTGCTCTGCGCGGTGAACAGCGTCCCGAGGACGGCGTAGGCGGCGGACGCCGGGCTCGGGCCCCACTCGGCGGCGAGCACGGCGCCGTCCGGGCCGCGGGCGTCGGCCAGGTGCCAGGCGCCGTCGCCGAGCCGGTGCGCCGTCAGGTCGAAGCGGCGGCCGTGGTAGTCGGCGAGTGCGCTGTGCAGGGCCCGGGCGGTGGGGTGCTCCAGCGCGGACGGCGGCAGGGCCCGGCCGGGGGCCTCCAGGGTCCGGGGGGTCAGCGCGCGGAGCAGTCCGTCGAGGGCGGCGTGCGCGGGGGTGGTGCCGGCGCAGGGCTGCTCCGCCCGGTCCCTCGTGCCCGCGCCGTCCGGTTCGGCCGGGGAGGCGTCGGCGTACTGGCGGAGCAGGGCGAGCAGGGCGTGGCGGCGGGCGGCGGTGGCGTCCTCGCCCCAGCCGGTCAGCGGGGGCGCCCCCGGCGGGAGGACCGGGCGCAGGGTGACGGCGGCGACCGGCCGGCGGTGTTCGGCTGCGGCCTGGTCCGGCCAGTGGCCCAGGCCGCGCCACGGCTCGGTCAGGACGGCCGGGTCCGTGTCGCCGGGCGGCTCGTCGGGGTCGAGCGGCTGCCAGCCGGTGGCGGCCGCCGGCTCCGGCAGGGCGACGGGCGCCACGTCGGCGGTCGGGCCGTGTACCACCAGGAGCCCGTCGACGGGCGCCAGGCCGGTGATCCGGTCGACCACGCGCCGGGCGGCGAGCGCCCCGGCGAGGACCGCGCCCACCGGCATCGGCGCCGGCCCCTGCGGCAGCACCGCCAGCCAGCCGGCCACCCGGCGCGCCGCCGCCCGGAAGTCGGCGATCCGCGCGGGGTCGTCCAGGACCGGTCCGACGACGGCGTGCCGGGGCCCGCAGGAGACCGGGAGCACGGCGGGGGGCACGGCGCCCTGTGGCGGGGGGTGGTCGGCCCCTGACGGACGGTCGGCCCCTGACGGACGGTCGGCCGCCGACGGGCGCTCGGCCCCTGACGGGTGCTCGGCGTCCGCGGCGGCCCCCTCGGGCAGGATCCGCACGGTGACCTCCGCCGGTCCGCCGGGCGGTGCGGCGCTGCCCACAGCGAGGCGGGCGAGGGAGCGGGCCGCGGCGTCGGCGGCCGGGCCGGTGCCGGTGACGGTGGCGGTGGTGCGGCGCAGGCGGTGGTAGAGGGCGTACGGCTGCTCGGCGTGTTCCTCCAGGTGGGCGACGATCTCCTCGTGGCGGGGGTCGGTGGGCGGCGGGCCGCCGGCCGCGTCCGGGTCGAACAGGAGCCCTCGGCCGGCGAGCACCGGGAGCAGCTTGGCGAGCAGCGGGCCGGACGGTCCGTCGGCGAGGTCGGCCGGGTCGGCGCCGTCGGTGAGCGGGCCGAGCCGGCGGTCGAGCGCCTCGAACAGGGCGGCGGGGCCGCGGACGACGAAGGCGGTGCCCCGGAAGGAGCAGTGCAGGCCCTGCGGGACGGGGGCGAAGTGGCAGCCGGGCCGGAGCTTGAGCCGGGTCACCTGGCCGGGCTTCCGCAGTCGATCAGCCAGGGTCCGGCGGCCGGTGCGCCGGGGCCCAGCAGGACGCGGCCGATCCGGGGCCGGTCGGGGCCCGCGGCAGGCAGGTCGATCCGCAGGCGGGTGGCGCCGGAGAGCCAGGCGGCGACCTGGACGGGGGCGGGCAGCCGCCAGGCGGGGAGCCGGGGCGGGCAGGCGGCGGTGAGCGGGCGGCCGTCCTGGTCGGTGACGGCGAGGGTGTCGGTGTCGGGCCGGTGGCTGAGCCGGGCCTCGTACCAGGGGTAGGGGGCGGGGTCGGCCGGCCTGCCGGCGGTGCCCGCGCCGTGCAGGGCGAGCGTGCCGTCGTGGGGGGTGGTCAGGAGCTGGTAGCCGCCGTCCGGTTCGCGGAAGCGGGCGGGCAGCTCGGGCGCGGGGCCCGGCCCCGCGCCGTTGAGCCGCTCGGCCAGGGCGGCGGCAGCGGCGGCGCGGGCGGCGAGCAGCGCGGTGAGCGAGCCGTCGGCGGGGCCGAACTCCTCGGCGCCGCCCGCGTCGAGCATGCCGGAGCGGCGGTGGACGACGGAGAGCAGGTCGGCGGCGCAGTCCACCAGCGGGGCGCTGCCGCCGCTGCCGTGGCGGTCGGTGAAGGCCACGGTGAGCAGCGCCCGGATGTCGTGGCCGCGGTCGAGCGGGCCGAGCAGCGGGAGCAGGGCGGCGAGGTCGGCGAACGCCTCGGCGTAGCCCTCGGGCGGTGCGCCGAGCGCGTGGCGCACCGCCTCCGAGGGGTCCGGGGCGACGGGGTCGGCGGCGGTGGGGGCGGCGAGCAGCAGTCCGCTGCCGAGGCCCGCGGTGACGGCGGCTTCGGCGGGGCCGAGGCCGAGCCGGCGGGCCAGCGCGGCGGTGAGCCGGTCGCGGCCGGCGGGGCCGAGCGCGCTGAAGGCGACGAGGGTGCGGACGGTGGCGGTGGCGGTGACGGCGAGGTTGCGGGTCCGGTCGGGTGCGGTGACCTGGTAGCGGACCTGGCCGTCGCGGAGCACGGCGGTGGCGTTCAGCGCCACGGTGTCGGCGGTCGTGGTGGTCACCGGGCGGTCCCGGGGAACTGCGGGCGGACCTTCTCGACGAACAGTTCGGTGCTGCGCAGCGCGGGCGCGCCGCCGAAGTCCCCGAAGTCGGCCTGCCAGAGCAGCCCGTCGACGTCCATCCGTTCCTGGAAGCGGCCGATCTGCTCCGCGACGTGCTCGGGGGAGCCGACGATGGCGCTGCCGTTGGCGCGCAGGTCCTTGGCGGTGAGGGTGCGGATGGAGGCGGCCAGGCCGGTGTACTGGTGGTAGTCCTTGGAGACGGTCTCGTCCCACGGGTCGAGGGCGGAGCTCCACACCTCCAGGTAGCGGTTGAGGTGGGGGTCGGCGAGGGCCCGGGCCTCCTGGTCGGTCTCGGCGACGACCAGCGGGAGGCTGGCCATCACGCGCGGCGCGGAGTCGGGGTGGTGCTCGCTGTGGGTCCGGCGGTACAGCTCGACCATGGTGTTGTCGAGTTCCCGGCCGGTGGGCGTGATCAGCAGGCCGTGGCCGAGTTCGCCGATCCGGCGGAAGCTCTCGGGGGACTGCACGGCGGCGATCCACAGCGGCGGGCCGTCCGGCCGGGTGGGGCGGGGCAGCACGGTGGCGTTGCGCAGGGTGAAGTAGGGGGTCCGCTCGTCGACGCCCTCCTCCCGGAGCATCCGCGCGACGGCGGCGACGACCGCCTCGAAGCGGGCCCGGCTGCCGTCCATCGGCACGTCGAAGGCGTGGAACTCGTGCGGCAGGTAGGCGCGGGCGAAGCCGACCTCCAGCCGGCCATGGCTGATCGCGTCCACCATGGCGATGTGCGAGGCGAGTTGCACGGGGTGGTGGAAGACCGGGAGCACGCAGCCGGTGATCAGCCGGATGTCGGTGGTCTGCGCGGCGACGGCGGTGAGGAAGGTGAGCGGGCTGGGGCAGTAGCCGCCGTAGGGGTGCAGGTAGTGCTCGGTCATCTTGACGTAGTCCAGGCCGGCCTGGTCGCCGTAGCGGGACAGCGCCAGCACCTCGTCGTAGTACGCGGCGGGTGACTTGGTCTCCGGGGTGGAGTCGGGCAGGAAGGACAGGCCGAAACGCACGGGGGTACCTCCGGGGGCGGTGGGGCGGGGATTCAGGGCTGCAGGACGATGCCGGTGAACGCGCCGGGGTCGAGGTGGACGCGGGCCGCCTCGGCGACCTGGTCGGCGGTCACCCGCGCGAGGGAGGCCGGGAAGGCGGACAGCCAGGCCGGCCGCAGGCCGTGCACGGCGGTGTCGAGCAGGGCGTCGGCCAGGCCGATCTGGGTGGCCAGGGAGATCGCCCGGATGCCCGCGCTGTACCCGGCGGCGGCCTCGACCTCGGCCGGGGTGGGCGGCCGGTCGCCGCTGAGGCGGGCCAGCACGTCGAAGGTGCGCTCCAGCGACTCGTCCCGGTGCCGGGGGTCGACGCCGAACTGGACGAGGTTGACGGCGGTGGTGCCGATCTCGACGGCGGCGCAGCGGGCGCTGTAGGCGTAGCCGGCCTCCTCGCGCAGGGAGCGGACCAGCCGGGAGGAGAAGTAGCCGGCGAAGACGAGTTCGGCCAGGTGCAGGGCGGCGAAGCCGGGGTCGGTGCGGGGCAGTGAGGGCGCGGCGAGCCGGGCCTCGGCCTGGCGCAGGCCGGGCATCGGCACGTCGGCGATCGGGCCGCCGGTGACCTGCGGGGGGCTGGCCATCTCGCGGGCGGGGCCGGGGCCGGTCCAGTCGGCCAGGGCGAGGGCGGCGGCGTCCAGGGCCCGCTCCGGCGTCAGGTCGCCGACCAGGACCAGGGTCGAGCCGTCGGGAAGGAGCCCCTCGGCGCGGCGGCGGGTCAGGGTGTCCACGGTCACCGCGCGGACCAGTTCGGCGTCCGGGGTCTCCCGGGCGGCGGGGTGTTCGCCGAAGCAGTGCCGCAGCAGGGCGGCGCGGCCGGCGTACTGCGGCATCCGGCCGGCGAGCCGGATCCGCTGGAGCAGCCGGGCGCGCTCGGCCTCCACGTCGGCGGTCCGGAAGGCGGTGCCGGTGAGCAGGTCGGCGAGCAGGTCGAGCAGGGTGGGCAGGCCCTCGCTCAGCAGCCGGGCGGTGATCTTGAGCCGCTCGGGGCGGGCCTCGACGCGCAGGCTGCCGCCGTAGCCGGCGAGCACCTCGTCCACCGCGGCGCGGTCGCGGCGGGCCGCGCCGCAGGTCAGGGCGGCGGCGAGGAGTTCGGCCTCGGCGGCGTGCTCGGGGCTCTCGCCGCCGTAGGGCAGGGCGAGGCGCAGTTCGACGACGGGGACGGCGGCGCGGCGGGCGGCGAGCACCCGCAGGCCGTTGGGCAGGGTGCGCTCCAGGTACGCGGGCGGGCGGGCGGCGGCCGGGCGCGGCACCACGAGGACGGAGGTGGCGGCGGGGGTGGCGGGGGCGGTGGTCACGGGCGGCCTCCGGCCGGTTCGACGGTGAGGACGGCCGGCGGGCAGGCGGCCAGCGCGGCCGCGGCGGCGCGGACCCGGCCGGTGTCGACGGCGGCCAGCAGCCGGGGCAGTTCGGTGACCAGTTCGGCCCGGCCGTACAGCACCTCGAAGGCGGCGGCTCGCCGGGCCCGGGCGGCGACCGGGTCGGTCTCGGAGTACCAGGTGGCGCTCAACCGCCGCACGGCGCGGCCGAGTTCGGCCGCGTCGAAGCCGCCCGGCCCGGCGAGCAGGGTGAGCTGGTGGCGGATCAGCGCGGCGACCTCGCCCGGGGTGCGGCCGGGTGCGCAGACGGCGGTGGCGACCAGGGCCTCCGGGTCCCGGGCGTCGAAGGCCTGGCCGGTGAGCGAGGGCAGCACCGCCGCCTGGGTGGCCCGCCCCTCGCGGACCAGGGTGCGGCGCAGCCGGCCGTGCTGGGGGTCGCCGAGCAGGGCGGCGACCAGCAGCGCGGCCAGGTGTTCGGGGGTGCCGGGGGCAGGGCAGCGCCAGCCGACGGCGACCGCGGCGGCCGGGGCCAGCGGGTCGCCGACGGTGTGGGTGCGTCCCTCGCGCGGCGGCGGTTCGCCGTGGTCGCGGCGCGGCGGGCGGGGCCGGGCGGGCAGCGCGCCGAAGTGCTTCTCGGCCAGGTCGAGGGCGTGGCGCGGGTCGAAGGCGCCGCTGATCGCCAGGACGGCGCTGCCGGGGGTGTAGTGGTCGGCGAAGAACCGCTCGCACTCCTGGGGGGTGACGCCGCTGAGCGAGCGGGTGTCGCCGTAGCCGTTGTGGGCGTTGGCCTCGTCGCGGAACAGCACCGGCGGCAGGGTGAAGGCCGGGAAGCCGCCGTAGGGGCGGCCGAGGAAGTTCTGGTTGATCTCCTCGGCCACGACCGCGATCTGGTTGGCGATGGTCTCCGGGGTGATGCGGGGGCCGCGCATCCGGTCGGCCTCCAGGAACAGCACCAGCTCCAGTGCCTCGGCCGGCACCACCTGGTAGTAGCAGGTGTGGTCGCGCTGGGTGACGGCGTTGAAGGCGCCGCCGGCGGCCTGCACCCGCTCGGCGTGCCCAAGCTTGGGCAGCGAGGAGCTGCCCTGGAACATCAGGTGCTCGAAGAGGTGGGCGAAGCCCGGCCGGGCCTCGCTGCGGTAGCCGACGTCGTAGGCGACGGCGACCGCGACGGCCGGGACCTCGAGGTCGGGCAGCAGGACGACGGTGAGTCCGTTGCCGAGCCGGTGGCGCAGCGTCCGCCCGGCGGCGGGCGGTGCGGTGGTACCGAGGGGCACGGGGGTTCCCTTCTCAGACACGGCTCGGGGCGGTCAGCGGTCGGTGGAGCGGACCGAGCGCAGCCCGAACCAGACGGTCAGGGCGGCCAGGCCGAGCGTGACCGCCGCGCCGGCCAGGGTGGCGGTGGAGGTGAGCCGCCCGTCGAACAGCTCGCGGACCCCGGTCACCACGTGGGTCAGCGGGTTGGCCCGGGAGAGCCCGGAGAGCCAGCCCGGCGCGAGCGTCATCGGCAGCAGCACCCCGGACAGCAGCAGGGTCGGCAGGGTCACCGCGTTGATCAGCTGCCCGAAGACGTCCTCGGCGGGGATGCGCAGCGCCAGCCCGTACGACAGGGCGGACATCGCCAGGCCGAGCACGCACAGCACGAGGAAGGACAGCACCACCCCGGCGAGCGAGGCGCGCAGTCCCAGCCCGACGGCGCCGAGCACCAGCAGGCCGCCCTGGACGGCGTACACCACGGCGTCGCGCATCACCCGGCCGAGCAGCAGGCCCAGTTCCCCGGCGGCGGTGACCCGCATCCGGTCCAGCACGCCGGAGCGGATCTCGGCGATCACGCCGAAGCCGACGAAGGCGGAGGCGAAGACGCTCTGCTGCACCAGCAGGCCGGGGACGAACACCCGCCAGGGGTTGTCGCCGAAGCCGGGCACCGCGGCCAGCTTGGCCAGCAGCGGGCCGAACAGCACCAGGTAGAGCAGCGGCTGGACCAGGCTCATGATCACCCAGGCGGGGTTGCGCAGGGTGAACCGCAGCGAGCGGCGGAAGATGATCAGGCTGGTGCGCAGGGTGCTCACCGGGCCACCCCCGCGACCGCCGACGCCGCGGCGGGGCTCTCCTCGCGCAGCGAGCGGCCGGTGAGCCGCAGGAAGGCGTCCTCCAGGCTGGGCCGTTTCACCTCCACCGAGCTGAGCGCGACCCCGGCCGCGTCCAGCGCCTTCAGCAGTTCCGGGAGCCTGCGCTGCGCGGACGCGCAGTGCAGGTGGACCCGCTCGGCGGTCACGTCCGGCCGGCAGTCGGGCAGCACCCGGGCGGCGGTGGCGGCGCAGTCGCCGATCTGCTCGGTCTCCAGGATGATCACGTCACCGCTGATCTGGTCCTTCAGCGCCTTGGCGGTGTCGGCGGCGACGATCCGGCCGCCGTCGATGACGAGGATCCGGTCGCAGAGCCCGTCCGCCTCCTCCAGGTAGTGGGTGGTGAGGAAGACGGTGAGGTTCTGCTCGGCGCGCAGCGCCCGCAGGTGCTCCCAGAGGTTGGCCCGGGACTGCGGGTCCAGGCCCGCGGTCGGTTCGTCGAGGAAGAGCACCCGCGGCCGGTGCACCAGGCCGAGGGCGAGGTCCAGGCGGCGGCGCTGGCCGCCGGACAGGCGCCCGCAGGGGCGGTCCAGCAGCTCGGTCAGCTCGAAGCGCTCGGCGCTCTCGGCGGCCCGCTCGGCGGCCTGCGCCGCCGTCATCCCCTGGAGCCGGGCCTGGGTGCGCAGTTCGTCGCCGGCGCGGTGGTCGCCGCCGGAGCCGCTCTGCCCGACGTAGCCGATCCGGCGGCGGACCTCGGCGCGCTGGCGCGCCACGTCCATCCCGGCCACGGTGGCGGTGCCGGAGGTGGGCCGCAGCAGGGTGCACAGCATCCGTACGGTGGTGGTCTTGCCCGCCCCGTTGGGGCCGAGGAAGCCGACGGCCTCGCCCTCGGCGACCGACAGGTCGACGCCGGCGACGGCCTGGACGGGCCCCGAGCGGGTGCGGAAACTGCGGGTCAGTGCCTGGGCTTGGATCACGATGGCTCCGATTCTGAGCAGGAGGCCCGGCCGGATCGGCGGAAGGAGGGCCGCGGCCGCGGGTGCGCCGCCAGGTCGGTCCCCGACTCTGCGAGGTCGGCCCCGGTGCCGTCCAGGGGTGACGGGGCGCCAAAGGGCCCGTTGGCAGCAAACTGCAAGCGGGAAATGGTCCGGTTTGCTCCGTTCCGCTGGCCCACGGCGCCTCAAGGGCCCCTCGAACGCCGCTCAAGCCCCCGCCGAAACCCGCGGGCGCCCGGCAACTTGATGCCGCGCCGAGCGCTTGCCCGGTGCGACCGCCGCCCCGGAAGCTGATTGCCGTTGCGAGGACGACCGGCGTCCTCGGACGAACCGAGAGGAGATCGGCATGAGCATCGACTTCGGCGCCTTCGACGTCACCGAGCTGGAGGTCCTGGAGGCCGGCGACGGCGTCGCGCTGCCCGACATGGGCGCGTCCATCATCATCGTCTACCCGACCGTGACCCCGGACGGCGAGGAGGTCCTCGGCGAGGCCGACCTGAACGGCATCTCCGGCTCGCTGTCCACCTCCTGCTGCTGACCCGGCCCAGCAGCTGAGGCGCTGACCGCCCGGCAGCCGGCCCGAGCGCCGCACTGACCCTGGACAGCGCCACGCACAGCCCATCGGCCACCTGCGAACGACCGCGCGGCCTCAGCCGCACCGGTCGCCTCGCGTACCTCCGGGAGACACGCCATGGAAACCATCGGCCCGGGCACGGCCGTACGGATCACCGACCACTCGGCGCAGCCGCGGGACCTGCTGCGCGCCCTGGACACGCCACTGCGGCTGCTCAGGGACGCGCAGCAGCTCCCCGTGGTGCACCTGCGCCGCGGCTGGCTGCACGGCTCGCACCTGCGGGTGCTGGTGCGCTCCTACCCGCACCGGCCGCCCGTGCTGGCCGAGTTCACCGAGCAGGCCCGCCAGGCCGCCGCCGACCTCAGCGCGCGGCCCCCCGCCGAGAGCGACTACCTGCGCCGTGCCGAGCAGCTCGGCCGCTGGGAGAACCGCCGCGAGGACCCGCTGCCGCTGCACCCGCACGGCCACGTCGAGTGCGGACCCGACGAGGACGCGGCCCGCTTCTCCGCCCCGTTGCTGCTCACCCGCGACCTGATGGCCGACGCCTACCTGGACTGCGTCCTGGACACCGCCGCCCTGCCCGACGAGGACCTGCTGCCGCAGCTCGCCCGCGTCCTCGCCCTGGTCGCCCGCTCCCACCCCCAGGGCTACCCCGTCGGCACCCTGGCCCTGCGTTCCCACGTCGAGGGCGTCTGCTCCGCCACCGGGAACCACACCGACCTGCGCGCGATCTACGCCCGGCGCTACCGGCAGGACGCGGAGCGCTTCACCGAGGCGCTCACCCGCGACGTCGACAGCCCGCTGCTGCGCGGCTGGGAGAGGGCGCTGACCCGTATCTGGGGCACCGCCGAGGCGGCGTGCGCGCACGGCGTCCTGAACGAGGACGCCATCCACCGGGCCGTCGGCCCCATGGAGTACCCGCTCGGCAGGCCGGTGCGCAGCGACTTCATCGCCGCCTACCTGGAGAACCGGCAGGCCGCCGAGCAGAACTACCGGCAGAACGCCTACCGGCTGCTGCTCAACACCCTGTACCCGACCCTGACCTGCTTCGGCATCACCCCCATGCAGCGCTACTACCTCTGCTACGGCCTCGCCGAGGCCGCGGACGCGCTCACCGGGGCCACGTCGGTGGAACGGATGCGGGCCCGGCGCGGCCAGCTCGCCGCGTCCTGACCGTCCCCCCGCTTCCGGCGGTCGCCAGCCTCCCCCCTTCGTCCCGCCCGCCCGCGGTCCGGTGCGGCCCGCTCCCGGGCCGCCGGCCGCGCGGCCGGTGCCGCGCGCCCTCGCGCAGCCGCGTCCCGTTCCCAGAGAGGCCGCTTCCCCGTGCCCACCTTCGCCGTACCCGCCCCCGCCGCCCCGCCGCGCCCGGCCGCGCCCGCCGACGGATGGGTCCTGGCCGACAGCGTGATGCTGCGCGTCAACCCCACCCCCGGCCGGCGGCTCGCCGGCCCCGAGCTGCGCACCGCGCTGAGCGCGCTGTCCGAGTCCGAGCAGCGCTGCGCCCGGCTCGCCGACGCCGCCCGCGACAGCCTGTACGAGGCGATCGCGCAGGCCGGAGGCGCCGACCGGCACCGGCTGCTGCACCTGCGCCGGGCCGTCCACAACGACCGCGATCCCGGCCCGGGGCCGTGGCCCGAGCCGCTTCCCGCACCGGTCACCGCCTGGCTGGACGCCGACGGCCGGCGCCGGCTCGCCCGCACCGCCGTACGGGCCGGGCATGCGGCGTTCCTCGCCCAGGAGCGCGCCGCCTTCGCCGAGGCCCTCGGCAGCGAGCCGTTCCTGCTGTCGCTGGCGCTGAACTCCCCGCACGTCCTGGACGCCGTGCAGCGCTACCGCAGGGCCGCGGGCCGCGCCTCCGCCCGCGACCGCAAGTCCGAACGCGGACTGGTCCAGCACTACGCCCGCGCCGTGGTCCGGGTCAGCCCGCTGGCCCGCCTCACCGCCGTCGGCTTCGCCGAGTGGGCCGACGACGGCATCCCGCTCGACCAGGCCCGCTTCCCCCGGCGGGACGCCCGCAGCCTGCTGAGGCTCGACCAGCCGCAGCTGTCCGGCCTGGTCAACGGCATCCTCCAGCACCCCGAGCGGACCACCGCGACGCTGCTGGCCCGCAACCCGATGCTGCGCGTCGAGGGCGACCGGGTCCGCTTCCACCACCACGGCGACGGCCAGGGCCGGATGCTGGCCGCCGAGCTCAACCGCGAGCTGACGGTGCTGCTGCGGCTGGCCGAGATGGGCCCGCTGACGCCGCGGGAGCTGGCCGGGGCCGCCGCCCGGCGCCTGGGCGTCCCCGCCGAGGCCGCCGCCACCCTGGTCGCCGCCGCCGTCCGGGCGCAGATCCTGGTGCCCGCCCCGCTGCTGGACGAGCAGAGCACCGCCCTGCTCGCCGAGGCCGCCGCCGCGCTCGCCCCCGGGCACGGCCGGGCCGCCGCGCTCCTCGACGGCATCGGCGCCGACCTCGCCCGCGCCGCCCGCGGCACGCTGCCCGAACGGGTCGCCGCGCTCAGCCGCATCGAGCGCGGCGGCCGCGAACTCAACACCCTCAGCGCCGTCCCGGTGCGGCTGCGGGTCAACGAGGACCACCTGCTGCCGCCCACCCGGGTCAGCGCCCGCGGCCACGAACGGGCGCTCGGCGAACTGCCCGCCGTCGCCCGCTTCCTGCACCTGTTCGACCGCCACCACGACGTGCGCGCCCTGCTGGTGCGGGCCTTCACGGACCGCTTCGGCGCCGGCGGCCAGGCCCCACTGCTCGACCACGCCCCCGAGCTGGTCGCCGAAGTCCGCTCCCGGCAGCGGGAGTTGGAGAACGACCCGGCCGGCGCCGACGGCGTCCTGGCGCGGCTCCAGCGGGCCCGCGCGCACGCCGAGGCCGCCCTCACCGACCTGCTGGAGCGCTCCCGCGCCGACGGCCTGACCGAGGCCCGCTGCACCGCCGCCGACCTGGCCGCCCTCGCCGACGGCCTGCCCGAGGAGTGCGCCGCCGGCAGCCCCTCGTACGGCCTGCTGATCCAGCCCGCCGGCGCGGGCCGGCTGGTGGTCAACGCCTGCTACCCCGGCTCCGGGCAGCTCACCACCCGCTTCCTGGCCACCGCCGACCGGGACGGGGTCTTCCGCGACCGGCTGCGCGAGCGCCTCCACCGGCTGCACCGCGCGCACGGCGAGCAGCCCGTCGAGGACCACGGCCTGCACGGCAGCAACCTCAACCACCGGCTGCCGCTGCTGGAGCGCCGCCTCACCGCGCGGGACTGGGCCCGGGCCCGGCTCGCCCACGACCCCGCCGCCGACCGGCTGACCCTGCTGGACGGCGACGGCCGGCCGATCCGGGTGCTCTCCCTCGGCATGAAGTGGATCGACGCCCAGCCCGCCCCGCTACTGGTCGCCGCCTGGCTGCACGGGCCCAGCCTGGTCGCCTTCGACCCGGTGGAACGCGCCCACCGCGCCGCCGGCCCGCCCGGCGGCACCGCCCCGACCGCGCACTTCCCCCGGCTGGTGGCCGGCGACTGCGTCCTCCAGCGCCGCCGCTGGTACCCCGGCGAGGACCTGCCCGTACCGTGCTCCCCGGTCGACGAGGTCGCCGACCTGCTCGCCCTCACCGCGTGGCGGGCCCGGCACGACGTGCCCGAGCAGATCGTGGTCAAGACCCCGCTGTGGCGCCTGCCCGGACTCGTACGCCCCGGCGAGGACAGCGCCGCGCCGAGGATCGAGCAGATCATCGCCGCCCGCCGCCGCGAGAAGCCCCAGTACGTGGACCTGGCCAGCGCCCTGATGGTCCGGGTGCTGCCCCGGCTGATGGAACGCCGCCACCGCGGCTACTTCGAGGAGGCGCTGCCGGCGGTGCGCAACGGCGCGCACGCCTTCGAGTGGGCGGTCGAGGTCGACCGGGAGGCGGACCGCTGATGAGGGTCAAACTGCGGCCCGACACCCACTACGCGCCCGTCCCGCAGGGCCTGTACGTCGCCCAGGGCGGCCGCGAGTTCGTCCTCGCCGGCCCGCCCGCCCTGCACGAGCTGATCGACGGCCTGCTCGGCCCGCTCACCGAGGGCGCCGACCTCGACGACCTGGCCGCCGCCACCGGGGACCCGGCCGCCCGCCCGGTCCTCGCCCACGTACTGGGCCGGCTGCTCCACCAGGGCGTGCTGCTCGACCTGGACGCGCTCACCGTCCCCGCCCCCGACCCGCGGACCGCCGCCGAGTACGCCGACGTCCTGGCCCACCTGGAGAGCCGCAGCCCCGACCCCTACCGGGACTTCGCCGCGCTGCGCGCCGCCGCCGTCACCGTCCTCGGCACCGGCCCGGCCGCCCGCACCGCCGTGCGCACCCTGCGCGGCGCGGGCGTCACCGACCTGCCCGCCGAGGACGCCGGGCGGCCCGCCCTCACCCTGCGCTGGGACACCGGCACGGTCACCGTCCACACCGACGAGCGGTACGCCCTGCTCGGTGAGGGCGGCGAGCCCGCCGCCCTCACCGAGCGGATCGCCGCCTGGATGGACGCCCGGCCGCACGAGGCGGCCCCCACCCCGCTCAGCGCCACCCTCGCGGGGTCGCTGGCCGCCCACGCCGCCCTGGACCGGCTGCTCGGCGGCCCCGACCGCCTCGGCCCGCTGCTGATCCACGGCCCGCACCTGACCACCAGCCGGCTCCCCAGCCCGCCGCAGCACCCCGCCCCGGAGTGGACGGCCCTGGCCCCGCCGCCGCAGGACACCACCCCGGCCACCGGCGCCCCCGACACCGTTGTCCCCGACGCCGCCGCCGTCCTCGGCACGCTCGCCCCGCTCACCGCCCCCTGGACCGGGCTGGTCGTCCCCGGCGACGACGGCCCGCTGCCGCAGCTGCCGGTCTCCCTCGCCACCGTCCGCCCGCTCGGCGGCGAGCCGCTCGCCGCCTGGGGCCGCACTCGCGCCGCCGCCGTCCTGGACGCCGTCCTGCACGCCCTGCGCGCCCTCGCCGCCGAGGACCACCCGCCCGGGCCGCACCCCGCCGACGCCGTGCCCGCGGCGGGCAGCAGCCCCACCCGCTTCCTGCTGGACGGCGCGCTGCGCCTGCTGCGGCCCGCCCTCGCCGCACCGGTGCCGGTCGCCTGGGAGGACCTGGACAGTGCCCGGCAGCGCTCGATGTGGAGCGTCCTGGAGGAGTGGTTCCACCGGGACACCACCCTGACCGTCCGCCGGCTCGCCACCACCGGCTGGCATCTGGCCGAAGCCGTCGACGCCACCGGGCACCTGCGCGCCGCCGCCTGGGGAACGGACCGCGGCACCGCGCTAGAGGCCGCCCTCACCGCGGCCGCCGCCCAGGCCCAGGCCGACCCCGGCACCCGGGCCCGGCTCGCCGCCGCCGGACCGGCCACCCCCGTCGAACGGCTCACCGCGGCCCAGGCCGACGACGCGCTCACCCAGCTCGCCGGCCACCTCGCCGAACGCGGCGGCACACTGCGCGCCGTGGCCCGCCGCCACGACCCGGTGCTCGGCCCGCTGCCCGCCACCGCCGGACGGGTGTGGTGCGCGTGACCACCACCGTGCGCCCGGCCCCGCTGCTCGGCCCCGGACTGCCCGCCTCCTGGCCCTGGCAGCACTGGGCCGACACCCTCGGCCCCGCCGTCCTGCTCGCCGCCCGCCGCGGCCACAACGCCGGCTGGGAGCGCGCCGCCCTCGACCGGGCCCGCGCCGAGGACCGCGCCCTGCTGTCCGTGCGGCTCACCGCCCACGAGGTCCTCATCGGCCCATTGTGGACCCCGGCCGGCGGGCGCGGCTGCGCCGGCTGCGCCGAACGCGCCGACCGGGCCCGCGCCCTGGACCCCGAACAGCGCTTCGTCCGCCGCCGCGCCGAACGCGAGACGCCCCCGCCCCGGCCCACCGCCGGCCGCGGGGCCGGGGCCCCGCCGCCCTGGCTGGCCACGGCCGTCGACGCCCTGCTGGCCAACCTCGCCGCCCGCCCCGCCGCGCCCGGCGGGACCACCGCCGTCACCGCGCAGGGCCGGATCAGCCGCCACCGGGTCGCCCGCGACCACGGCTGCCCCGTCTGCGGCGACCCCGCCCCCGCGCTGCTCACCGACCCGGCGCCGCCGCCCGCCCGCCCCACCGCACCCCGGCCCACCCCCGCCGCGCTGCCGCTGCGCGGCCCCGCCGCCCCCTTCGGCCTCGACCCGGCCCGGATGCGCGCCGCCCTCGCCGACCCCCGCTTCGGCCCGATCACCCGCACCACCCGGCACGCCGCCGGCACCTTCCCGATCACCGAGACCGAACTGCTCGCCGGCACCCCCGCCGGAATGGGCCGCGCCGCGTCCTTCCGCGAGGCCGAGGCCGTCTCCGTCCTGGAGGCGTACGAACGCACCGCCGGCTACCCGCACCACGCGCCGATCCTCCCCGGCGCCACCCACCGCGAACTCGGGGACGCGGCCCTCGACCCGATGACCCTCGGCCACCACACCGAGGCCCAACTCGCCTCCCCACACAGCCGGTTGCGCCGCTACACCCCGGACACCCGGCTGGACTGGGTCTGGTCCCACCCGCTGGACGGCGGCCCGCCCCGGCTCGTCCCCGCCGAGATCGGCTTCTTCCGCTACCGCTACGACCTGCGCCCGTACGGCGAAGGCCCCGAGGCCGGACGCAACTGCTTCCTGGAGTCCTCCAGCGGCAGCGCCCTCGGCTCCGGGTACGAGGAGGCCGCCCTGCACGCCCTGCTCGAACTCGCCGAGCGCGACGCGTTCCTGCTGGCCTGGCACCGCGCCCGGCCACTGCCCCGGCTCGACCCGGGCACGATCCGCGACCCCGCCGCCCGGATGATGCTGCGCCTCGCCGACGAGCACGGCTACGAGGTGCACCTGCTGGTCATCACCGACCAGCTCGAACTGCCCACCGTGTGGGCCCTGGCCGTCCACCGCCGCCGCGCCCTGCCCGCCAGCTTCAGCACCGCCGGCTGCCACCCGGACCCGGAACAGGCCGTCCGCGCCGCGCTGTGGGAGCTCACCCAGATGGTCAGCGGCGGCCTGGCCTGGGACCCTGCCGCGTACGAGCACACCGTCGACGACCCCTGGTCGATCCAGACCATCGCCGAGCACTGGCGGCGCTACACCTTCCCGGAGCTGCTGCCCCGGGTGGAGCGCGTCCTCGGCGGGCCGCTCACCACCGCCGCCGAGGCCTTCCCCGACTGGCCGCACCGCCTGGTACGGGCCGCCCGCGGCGACGTCCGCGGCGCCCTCGACCACGTCGCCGGGCTGTACGAGGCGGCCGGTCTGCGGCGCATCCTGATCGTCGACCAGTCCACCCCCGAGCACACCGCGCACGGCATGACCGCCGTCAAGGCCGTGGTGCCCGGCATCGTCCCGATGTGCTTCGGCCACGCCCAGCAACGGCTGGCCGGACTGCCCCGACTACTCGCCACCCTGCACGCCGACGAACGCGACCTGCCCTTCGACCCCCACCCGTTCCCGTGACCGCCCGCCCGGCGCCCGTCGCCCACCCGGCACCCCGCGCCCGCCTCGCATCCGGCGCCAGCCCCGCACCCGGCCCGGCCGAGGCACTCGCCTTCGGTTACCGGCAGGGCCCCGGCAAACGCCTGCTCGGCGAACAGCGGGCCATCGACGACACCGCCCCGACCACCGCCCACCTGCCGCCCCCGCACGCCCTCGGCGCCACCGGCACCCCGCTGCCCGGCGACCTGTACGACCTGCTCGCCGAATCCGCCTTCCCCGGCCCGCTGCACCACGGCGCCGACCCGCTCGGCGCGGCCCTGGCCACCGCCTTCGGCCTGCAACGGCGCGAGCCCGACCACCAGTTCCCCGACCACCGGGGCACCGCCTCCGGCCGGGCCCGCCACCCGGTGCACGCCCTGCTCGGCGGCCCGGGCACCCGCCGCTACCTCGACCCCTACCGGCGGGCCCTGGTCGACCTCACCTCCCCACCGGCCGGCGAGGAGGCCGACGACCGCACCCGGCTGGTGCTCGCCGCCCGCTACTCCGACCTGCCCGCCGCCTACGGCAGCCTGCGCTTCGCGGTCTGCGAGGCCGAACTCGGCGTCAACCTGCGGGCCTGGGCCGTCACCGCGCAGGCCTTCGGCGTGCCCGGCCGCCTGGAGGCCGATCACGCGCCCGCCGAGCGGCTGCTCGCCGCCGCCGGCCCCGGCCGCTGGAGCGCCCCGCTGTCCGTCGCGCTGACCGCCCACCGACCCGGCCCCGGCCGGCCGCTGCCCGGCTGCGCCCCCGCCCCCGCCGACCGCGCCCGCTTCACCGCCGCCGACCCCGACGCCGAGGACTGCCGGGCCCTCAGCCGCTGCCGCACCAGCACCCCGGCCGGCCCGCTGACCGGCCTCCCGGCCTTCGCCGACACGCCCGGCCCCAGCTGGGCCGACGTCCTGTGGCGGCGCTCGGCCGGCCGGGTGCCCGGCCGCCGGTACGGCTTCGCCCTGCGCCCGGCGCCCGTCGCCGAACGCGCCCTGCGCGACCTGCTGGCCTGGGCCGCCGTCCCGCCGCCCGACGCCGTGACGGCCCGCGTCGCCGAACGGATCCGCCGCACCGTGGTCCTCCAGGGCGTCGCCGGCCTGCCCGACGGCGCCTACCGCCTCACCGGCGGCCGGCTCACCGCGCACCGGCCCGGCCCCGGCCTGCCCGCCCGCCTCGAACCCGGCTTCGCACGGCCCGACGCCCCGGACACCGGCATCGCCCTGCGGCACGCCTGCGTCCTGTACGTCCACAGTGCCGAAACCGGCGCGCTGATCGAGGAGTTCGGCCCCGCCGCGCTCGCCCTCGCCGCCCAGTGGTGCGGCTGGGCCGCGCACGGCCTGTGCCTGGCCGCCGCCGCCCACGGACTGATCGCCCGGCCGGCCCGCTCCTACGACGAACACCACCTACAGCCCCTGCTGGGGCTCGACCGCAAGGAGGTCCCGGTCTTCATGACTGTCTGCGGCACCCCCCGGTACACCGGGCCGCTCTGGGACCTGCGCGGATGACCGGCGAACAGCGCTGGCACAGCTGGCACCTGCACGTCCCCACCGCGGACCCGGCGGCGGTCGAACAGGTCCTGCTGACGTGCGTGCCCGGCGCGCTGCGCCTCGCCGGACCGGCCGCCGACGGCACGCCGCGCCCCTGGTTCTACCTCCGCTACTGGCAGCACGGACCGCACCTGCGGCTGCGCGTCGCCGACCTGACCGAGCAGCGGGCAGCGCAGGTGGAGGCCGAACTGGCGCGCGGCCTCGCGGAGATCGAGGCCGCGCTGCCCGCCGACGGCCGCCTCACCCCCGCCCGCTACGCGGAGCTCGCCGCCCCGCTCGCCGCCCTCGGCGAGTACGGCACCAGCCTGCCGGCCGGTGAACTGCTCGCCCCCGGCGTCCACCGGGCCGACTACCGGCCCGAGGTGGACCGCTACGGCGGCCCGGACGCGATGGCCGCCGCCGAGCAGCTGTTCCACGTCTCCAGCGTGGTCTGCCTGCGCGCCTGCGCCGCCCGGGCCGGGCGCTCCGGCCGCGCCCGGACCCTGCTGGACGGCCTCGAACTGCTCGCCGCCGCCCTGCCCGCCTGGCCCGACCGCGAGGAGTTCCTGCACGCCAACACGGCGGGCTGGCGGGCCCTGCTGGACACCCCGCCGCCCGATCCGGCCACCCTCGACGCCAAGGCCGAGGCGCTGCGGCCCTGCGCGTCCGCCCTGCGGCGGCTCGCCGCCGGCGAGGCCAACCGCTGGTCCCCGCTCACCCGCCGGCTCGCCGCCGCCACCGCCGCCCTCAGCGGGGAACTCGGCCCCGGCCGCGCCCGGCAGATCCTCGCCTCCCACCTGCACATGGCCCACAACCGGCTCGGCCTCGGCCTCGCCGCGGAGTCCCAGCTGGCCGGAATCCTACTGCGCCTGGCCGTTATTGACCATGCGTCAGGACTGCCGGTCGCCACCGGGCGAACCTAGACTGGGCCCGCCGAACCCGGAGACGTCCGGTGCCGGCCCCCCGACTCAGAGGCCCGTTCTCCGCCTGCGCAGCAGCACGTGAGCACCGAGCGCTCACGAGGCAGAAAGGTGTCACATGACCCTGTCCTCCAGTGGAGTCGTGCAGCCGGCGCAGTCCACGACTGCCCGAACCTCCACGCCGGGCCGCGCGGCGGCGGACCGGTCCCCCCGGTACGAGAGCGCCACCGGAAGACGCGCGGTCGGCGCCACCCTGGCCGACCTGCTGCGCGGCGCCCGCACGGCGGTGATCTGGCAGCGCGGCCCCGGCGAGAGCGCCCTCGACCTGTGGGACTTCACGCTCGCCTGGCACGACCTCGACCGCCGCGCCCTGTTCGACCCGCAGTCCCTGGACAGCTGCCGCGAGCAGCTGACCGGGCACCCGCTCGCAGAACACGTCCGGGTCGCCGAGGCCGGCGGCGAACTCGACCGGCAGCTCGACGCCGTCCTGGTGGTGGACCGCCGGGTCGCCGCGCTGTTGCCCCGGGCCGCCGAGAGCGAGCCGCCCACCCTGGTGATCGGGGACACCGGGGTCGCCGAGGCGGTGGCCGCCGCCTTCGACCTGGTCTGGCGCTCCGCCCGCTGCCTGCGGCCCGCCAACCCGATCGACGAGATGCTGGAGAGCAACCTGAAACGCGAGATCATCCGCAGGCTGGCCGGCGGCGAGAAGGACGAGACCATCGCCCGCAGCCTCAACGTGTCCCTGCGCACCTGTCGCCGCCACATCGCCGACATCATGAGCGCCACCGACGCGGTCAGCCGCTTCCAGGCCGGCTTCCGGATCGGCCAGGACACCCGGGTGGTGGCGTGGTGAGCGGAGCCGAGCCCGGCGGCGTCCGCCTGGAGCGGGTCGAGAAGGCGTTCGGCGAGGTCCGCGCCGTGGACGGGATCAGCCTCGACCTGCGGCCCGGCCGCCTCACCGCCCTGCTCGGCCCCAACGGCGCGGGCAAGACCACCGTCATGGACCTGCTCCTCGGCCTGCAGAGCCCCGACCGGGGCACCGTCACCGTCCTCGGCGGCACCCCGGCCGAGGCCGCCGCCCGCGGCGAGGTCGGCGCGGTCCTCCAGGACGGCGGCCTGCTCCACGACCTCACCGTGACGGAGACGCTGCGTTACGTCTCCTCGCTGCACCGGGCCCCGCTGCCGCTCGCCGAAGCGCTCGAACTGGCCGGCCTCCAGGCGGTCGCCCGGCGCCGGGTCGGGGCCTGCTCCGGCGGCGAGCGCCGGCGGCTGCACTTCGCGCTGGCCCTGCTCGGCCGCCCCCGCCTGCTGGTCCTCGACGAGCCCACCGCGGGCCTGGACGTCACCGGCCGCCGCCAGTTCTGGGACGCCGTCGCCCGGATCCCCGGCCGCCCCACCGTCCTGTTCGCCACCCACCAGCTCGACGAGGCCGAACAGTACGCCGAGCGCGTGGTCGTGATGGCCCGCGGCCGGATCGCCGCCGACGGCACCCCCGCCGAGATCCGCGGCCACGCCGCGGGCCGGGTGGTCCGCGCCCACTGGCCGGACGCCGACCTGGACGCGCTGCGCGCGCTGCCCGCCGTCGGCCGGGTCGAGCAGCACGGCCCGACCGTCACCGTCCGCACCCAGGACTCCGACCTGGTGGTGCGTCACCTCGCCACCACGGCCGCCCGCGAGATCGAGGTGACCTCCTCCGGCCTGGAGGAGGCGTTCCTCGCCCTCGCCGCGGCCGTCCCCCCGCCGGCCCGTACCCAGGACTGAGAGGCACCCGTGTCCCTGCCGCTTTCCGCCGGATCACCGCTGCGCGGCTGCAACCGGACCGTGCTCGCCCTGGAGGTCCGCCGGGTGCTGCGCAACGTGCGCACCGTGGTGCTGGTGGTCGCGATGCCGACGTCCTTCTTCCTGCTCTACGGACTGCCCAGCCGGGCGTCGGGCGGGCGGCCGCTGGCCCAGGTGATGGTCAGCATGGCCGCGTACGGCGCGATGGTCGGCGCGGCCGGCTGCGGCGCCGGCATCGCGGTGGAGCGCGCCGCGGGCTGGCAGCGCCAGCTGCGGCTCACCCCGATGCGCCCGCTCGGCCAGGTCGCCGTCAAGGCGGTCACCGCGATGGTGCTCGGACTCCTGTCCGTGGCCGCCGAGTTCGCGCTCGGCGCGGCCTTCGGCGTCCGGCTCGGCTGGGGCCGGTGGCTGCTCGCCGCCGCCGCGGCCTGGCTGCCCGCGCTGCTGTTCGCCGTCCTCGGGCTGCTCTGCGGGCTGCTGCTGCCCTCCGAGAACGTGATGCAGCTGGCCGGTCCCGGCCTCGCCCTGCTCGCCGTCTTCGGCGGCCTGTTCATCCCGCTCGACGTGCTGCCCCGGATGCTGCGCGACCTGGCCCCGTTCACCCCGGCGTACGGCTCGGGCGCGCTCGCCCGGGCGGCGGTGTCCGGCGGCGAGGTGCTGGTGCCGGTGGTCGGCCTGGCCGTCTGGACGGTCCTGTTCGGGGCGCTCGCGGTGTGGCGGCTGCGCCGTGACATCCGCCGGATCTGACGCCGGGCCATGCCTGGTCCTGGTCTGACGTCAGGGCATGCCCGGCCTGACGCCGGGGCGGGCCGACCGGCTCGACGGCCGGCCCGCCCGGCGGCTCACAGCGGCTCGCCGCTCTCCCAGAGCATCGCGGCCAGGTGGTGGACGATCTGCGCGGTCGAGCGCTCCGTCACCTCCAGCACGTCGTCCGGGCCGGCCGAGGCCTCCCCCGCCGCGCCCAGCAGCACGGCGGCGTCCGTCAGCAGCATCGGCTGCACCGGGCCCGACACCGCCCGCAGCGCCACGCCCGCCCGCTGGAGGCCGTCCAGCGCGGCCCACTCCGCGGCCCCCTCCGGCCGCCACGGCCGCTTGCCCCCGAGCAGCAGCCGCACGTCCCTGCCCCGCCGCGCGCTGTCGGCGAGCACTCCGGCCAGCAGCCCCAGCCAGCAGCGCCGACCTGGCTCGCTGTCCGCCGGCTCCGCCAGCAGCACCCGCTGCCGGGCCCGCAGCACGGCCGCGGTCACCTGCCGGGCCGCGGTCACCTGCTGGGGAGCCGCGTCGTCGCAGGCCCCCGGTTTGCGCGCCTCCGGCGCGCCGAAGGCGGTCTCCAGGGACCGCGCCCAGCTGTAGGTGGCCTCGACGAGTTCTCCGGTCCGATCGGGTGAGATCACGGAACCCCCTCTGCTTTCTGTGAAGGCCTCCACGAGTCCTCCACCGGAATTATGCAGAGCCGGAGCGATCATATGAGCGAATGTCAGGGATTCCTATCTGATGAATGGTAAAGGGTGTTTGATGACATGCACACGCAAGCGCGTGGTTCGTCCGCTCCGCCCCTTTTACCCGCACCCGGGCGCGCGTCGACGCGGCCGGCTTCCCGCAACCATACCGGCGACGGTCAGGACAGCAGCTGCGCGGGGACGTCGGTGGCCCGGGTGAACACCGACACCGGGTGCTGGGTGTCGCAGTACTTGTTGCCGGTGGAGACCACGCCGATCACCACACCGCCGACCACCAGCGGCCCGCCCGAGTCCCCCTTGCAGACGCTGTCGGTCGTACCGGCCCTGGGCAGAGCGCAGACCTTGAGCAGCGGGGAGTCCCCGGGCGACGTGTACGGGTCGCAGGAGGCCGGCGGAGCCAGCGTCAGCTGGGCCTGCTTGAGGCGGGTGCCGGGCCCGTCCGGGCCGGTGCGCCCGAACCCCAGCAGCGTGGCCGTGCGGCCGTAGCCGTAGAGCGCCGCGTCCCCCCGGCGCGCCACCCGCACCGGTGTCTGCGGCAGCGGACGGTCCAGGGTGAGGACGGCGGAGTCGTGCTCCAGGCCGGCGGTGTAGCGCGGGTCGACCCGGTAGGCCTTCACCCGGCGCACCTGCCCGCCGGAACCGGTCAGGTCGGTCCGGCCGGCGATCACCCGCAGGGAGCCCGGGTCGCCCGACTCCGCCACGCAGTGGCCCGCGGTGAGCACCTTGGTCGGCGCGATCAGCGCGCCGGTGCACCACTGCTCGCCCTCGGCGGTCTCCAGGGCCACGACGAACGGGTGGGAGCGGGTCGTGGTGTCCGACCCGCCGTGGACGGCGGCGGCCGGGGCGGCTCCGGCGGCCAGCAGGCCGGCGGCCGCCAGCAGGACGGCGATCGGGCGTCGGTTCGAAAGGCGCATGGCAGGGATTCCTCTGGGTCGGGTGGTGCGGGACAGGGCGTCGGCCGCAGGTGGCCGCGGTGGCCACGGCCCGCCGGCCGGGCGGCCCCGGCTCGGTGCCGGTCGCCGCCGGACCGAACACTGCCCCACGATCCGTCCCGTCCGCCGCCACCACCGGGCGATCCGGAACGCCGGAACGGCCGCGCCCCCTCTGACCTGCGCGTTCGACGCGCCCTGGAACGCCGGGACGGGACAGCGCACCCGCCGGCCCGCCGCCTCCCACGGTGCGCCCGACGCCCGGCCGGCACCGGACAGGCATGCGTCCCGCGGATCGGGACACACGAGCGGGCGGGAACCGATCGCCCATCGAAGGGAGCCGTCCGTGACCGACGTCAAGCGCCTGCCCGGAGCGTCCGAACACCACTGGTCCTGGCAGCTGAGGGGTGCCTGCCGGACCGTCGACAGCAGCGTCTTCTTCCACCCGACCAACGAGCGCGGCGTCCAGGCGGCGCAGCGCGAGCGGGCGGCGAAGGCGGTGTGCGCCCAGTGCCCGGTCCTGCTGGAGTGCCGCCGGTACGCCATCGCGGCCCGCGAGCCCTACGGCGTGTGGGGCGGCCTGACCGAGGACGAGCGCCGCGCCCTGCTCGGCAGGCGCCGCCCGTCCTCCCGTTCGGCCGCATGAAGCGGCCGAACGGCAGTGCGCCGCTTCCGGAAGCGGATCGCGGTGGCACTGCCGGCCCCTCGGCTTGCGGAAGTCCTCCCCCGAACTACGCTGGTGCGACAGGATCGGTCGGACACGACCTGACGTTCGCTCGCCCGTGACATCCAGCCCGCACCGGGCCGCTGAGAGGTCGGTCATGGACAGATGTGAGGCTTTCCCGGACCAGCACAAGGCCTTCCTGAAGGAAGCCGTACGGCTGGCCCACGAATCCGTCGAGAACGGCTGGGGCGGTCCCTTCGGTGCCGTGCTCACCCGGGAGGGGAAGATCGTCGCGCTCGGCCAGAACCGGGTGCTGCTCACCGGAGACCCCACCGCGCACGCCGAGGTGGAGGCCATCCGCAAGGCGAGCCAGATCCTCAACCCGGAGTCACCCTCCATTTCCGAGGACCGCCAGAACGAGTCGACCCTCCAGTACGTCCCACGGGACCCCGGATCCTGCGACCCGGTGCCGGAGCGCGCCCGGATGCTCAAAGGGTGCTCCATCTACGTCAGCGGCGCACCGTGCCCCATGTGCATGAGCGCCATCTACTGGGCCCGGATCGACAGCGTCTACTTCTGCTGCTCCCTGGAGGACACCCGCGGGATCGGGTTCGACGACTCCTTCCAGTACGAGGACTTCGAGAAGCCCTACGGGGATCGACGGATCCTCATCAAGCAGCTCCACCGCAAGCTCGGCCTGCGCGCGTACAAGGCGTGGATGCGCAAGCCGGACCACCACTACTACTGAGGCCGGCGCCGTCCGGGCGGGTGGTCTCCGGACGGCACGGGCCTCGCGCCGAGTGCGGAAGCTCCACCGGTGGCGGCGGGGATGCGCTCCAGTGTCTTGGGCCGCACCGGCGCGCCCCGAGACCGGAGCCGGGCGCCGACGCGGCCCAGGACGCCTGCGGCCACGGCGGTCACGGCGGCGAGGCGGAGGGCGGTGCGCGGCCCAATCATCCTGTCCCCCTGGGGAGTTGGCGCTGCCTTCCGCGCCCCCGGCTGCCGCCGAACCCGGGCCGAAGGCGCTCCTCGCGCACGAATCCGCATACGGCCGGGAGCAGTTCGGGGGCCGCCGCCCCGGGCGGAGCGGAGGACGCCGCCAGGGCCGTGTCGCCCGTCATGCGCCGGCTCGGTGCCGGGGCTGCCGACGGGAGGCGTGGTTCCTCCTCCTCCGCTGCCGAGTGGCGGCCGGTGGACGGGGCGGGGTCACGCGGAGGGGGACCACAGGGCCGAGAATCCGCCGCCGGCGGTACGGCGAGGTGCGCCCGGCAGGGCGGGGGCCGCACTCGCGGTCGTGGCCGCAGCGGCCTGTGCCCCGTCAACGGGTTCCGATAGGTTGACGGATACCCGACAGCAGGGCAGGGGAGGGCCGCCGTGACCATCGAGGACCGCACCGACCGGTACTGGGAGCAGCTCATCCGGGACAGCCCTCCCGAGGCGCTCGTGGCCGCGGCCGTCGGCGGCGGGCAGCGACTGGACGTGGACGGGGCCGTCCTCCTGGTGCAACACCTGTTGCAGCTGCGGCAGTTCGATGCGGCGGACCGAGTGCTCGCGACGGCCGCGGCCGACGGGGACCCC
Organism: Kitasatospora sp. NPDC034533; assembly: GCF_055575155.1. Lineage (NCBI taxonomy): Bacteria > Bacillati > Actinomycetota > Actinomycetes > Kitasatosporales > Streptomycetaceae > Kitasatospora > Kitasatospora sp. NPDC034533. The sequence continues at coordinate 9,937 of NZ_JBVITE010000074.1, read as the reverse complement.
GCCGTGCGAGGGGCGGGCCAGGTCGGCGTGGCCTGGCGGGAGCTGATGCGGGGCGGGGAGCGCCGGGCCCGGGCCGCGCTGCGCAGGGCGCAGGCCTGCGGCGATGGGGACGTGGCGGAGGAGGTGCGGTTCGCCCAGGCGGTGTTCCTGGCCCTGGCGGGCGACGTGGCGCGGTCCTCGGCCCTGCTGCGGCCCTGCCTGGCGTCGCCACGTCCTCGGGTGGCGGCCGACGCGAGCCTGGAACTCGGCTTCCTGCTGGTGCGCACCGCGGCGGGGCGGGCCGAGGGCCTGCGACTGCTGGAGGCGGCCCTCGCGAGCGGCTTCGGCTACCTCGCGGCGCGGGCCGCCGTGGAGCTGGCCGAACAGGTGCTGGAGACGGCCCCGGTGCCGCTGCCCGCCGCCGACCGCGAGCGGGTGGTGTCGCTGCTGGAGCAGGCCCGCGCCTCCGGCTACCCGGCGGTGCTGGCCAAGGCGGAGCTGCTGCTGGGGCTGACGCACTGGGAGCGGCGCGAGCACGACCGGGCCCGGGAGCTGTGGCTGGCCGCCCTGCGACGGGAGCTGCCCGACTCCAGCGTCCGGGCCGGTATCCGGTTCGCCCAGGCGTGCGTCGAGGACGGCGGCCCGGGACCGCTGGTGGCCGCCCAGGAGCTGGCGCACTCGCTGCGGGCCGAGCCGGCCACCGCCGCGGACAAGCTGGTGAACGCGGCGCTCGCCGGCCGCCGGCCGCTCCAGGTGGCGATCGCACTCGCGCTGGTCGACGCCGAGAAGTCCCCGGACCGGGTGCTGCGACGCGCCGCCAAGCGGGCGCTGCGCCGCTTCTGACCGGCCCTCACGGACCGGGGGCCGGGGACCCCCGCGACACCCCGCGGGTGCCGTCGACCGCCGCCCGGTGCGGACGCCGCGAGGCGCCCGCACCGGAGCGTGCGAAGGCGCTCAGCCGACCCGCAGGAGGACCTTCGCGCCGATGCCGGCGCGCAGCGAACGGAGCGCGTCGACGACGCCGTCCACCGACGCCTCCTGCACCCAGCCGGTGGTGTCGTAGACCCCGTCGGCCATGGCCGCGATGACGGCGTCGAACTCCTCGGGCCGGTATCCGACCGCGCCGACGATCTCCGTCTCGGCCATCATCAGCTGCGTGGGCTGGAACTGCATCGGCTGCTCGTGCAGCGCGGGCACCACCAGCCGCCCGCCGGGGACGAGGGACGCCAGGGCGGAGGTGACCGCCGCTCCCGCGCCCGCGGCGTCCACCGCGACGTCCACGCCCCGGCCGTCGGTGAGCGAGGCGACGGCACCGGCGAGGTCCTCGTTCACCGGGTCGACGACCCGCGCGCCCAGGCCCGCGATGATCGCCCGGCGGTCCGCGCTCGGCTCCGACACCAGCACCCGCTCCACCCCGCGGGCCCTGAGCGCGAACCAGGCGCCGATCCCGATCGGTCCGGCCCCCGCGATCAGCGCCGTACCGCCCGCCTCGACGCCGCTGCGCGCGACGGCGTGCCAGCCCACCGCCATCGGCTCGACGAGCGCGCCCAGCCGCAGGTCCACGCCCTCCGGCAGCACGTGCAGCAGCGACGCGTCGAACGTGGAGAACTCGGCCAGGCCGCCGCCCTCCATGTTCGACCCGAGCGACCCCATCAGCCGGCAGGAGAAGGGCAGGCCCCTGCGGCACGCCGCGCACTCCCCGCAGGAGACCGCCAGCGGGTAGACGGCGCCGCGGTCGCCGACCTTCACGTCCGTCACGCCCTCGCCGACCTCGACGACGGTGCCGGAGAACTCGTGGCCGAGGATCTGCGGCAGGGTGGCACCGGTCAGGGGGTGCGGCTGGTTCAGGTCGAACGGCAGCGACTCGGGGTGGAAGAAGAAGTGGAGGTCGGAGCCGCAGATGCCGGCGAACGCGTTGCGCAGCTTCACCTGCCCGGGACCGGGGCTGGGCTCCGGGACCTCCTCGACGCGGACGTCTTCCCTGCCGTGGAACCGTGCTGCCTTCATGCTTCGCCTTTCCTGGACTTTCCGAGCCGGCCGGGATCGCCGGCCGTCGACCGTCAGCCGCTCCGCCCTCGGGGCCGGACGGCGGCGCGCCGGGACGCCGGGCGTCGAAGTGCCCTCGTCCCGCGCCACACGCGGTCGCGCTGTCCGTCCCATCGTCGTCGGGCCCGCAGGCCGCGGACCACCGCCGAACGCGGCGGATTCCGACGGCCCCGCCCGCCATCCGCGCGCCCGCGCACCCACCTCCCCGGCGCACTCCCCGGTCTTCGGCGGACTCGGCGGTAGGGTCGCGGCGTACCTGAGGGAGCGAAGATGCACGAACTCATCGGCCGGATCGGCACGCTGGACCCACGAGCGGCCGAGGCCCTCAAGGTGGTCTCCTACTTCGACACGCTGATCACCGCCGACGTCGGCCTGGACGGGCTCCTGCGCGGGGCCGCCGCCCTGTCCGGCACCGTCGCCGGGGCCGAACGGCACGGCCGCACCAGCCGGCGCGACCCGGACGGCCGGCTCCTGGACGGCACCACCGGCCGGGAGCCCCGCTCCCCCGTCCGCCCGTGCGCGAGCGGCAGCGTCTGGCTGGAACGGGACGGGCCCGCGCACGCCGACGACGCGATCATCGTCGAGCGCCTCGCCTTCGCGGTCGAACTCCTCGAACGGCGCCGCGACCCGGGCAGCGCCCTGGAGATCGGCATCGACGCGGCCCGCACGCTCGACGACCGCACGACGGCCCTGGCCCGGCTGCGCCTCGCTCCGGACACCCGGATCCGGCTGATCGCGACCACCGTCGACGAAAAGGTCCCCGACAGGCCCACCGCCGTCCTGCCGACCCGCTACGGGATCCTGCGCGCGGCCCTCGACACGACGGGCAAGGTGCCGCTCACGGGCCGGGCCGGCCTGGGCCCGTGGGTACGGGCCGACCGGGCCCCGGCGTCGTGGGACGGCGCCGTGATCGCCCTGCGGCTGACCGCGCCCGCCACCCCCGTCGTCGACGCGACGGACCTCGGCGCCATGCTCATGCTCGCCCAGGCCCACGACCCCCACGCCCCGCACGACGACGTCCGGGCCCTGATGCGCCTGGACGACCGCTCGGCCACGGTCCTGCGCGTGCTCGTGGAATCCGACAGCCTCCGCGCCGCCGCCGCGGAACTCGGCATGCACCACTCCACCCTCCAGGCCCGGCACGAGGCGCTGACGCGCGACCTCGGCTACGACCCGCGCACGACCACCGGCCGGATGCGCTACATCGCGGCCGCCCTCCTCCAGCGCCTCACCGACCCGGCCCCGGGAGCGGTCCGCCCGGGCTGAGCCACGGTCGCTCTGCCGCTGCCAGAGAGCAACCGCTCCCGCTCCCACGCACCCGATCCGACCGCCATCCACGAGGACGGCGAGGCCCTCCCGCAACCGGGATGACCGGCCTGGTCGCCCACCGGGCCCACCCGCATCCACCGGGCGTGGTCCGGGTGCGAACCGAGAAACGGCCGGGGGTGGGCGGGGTGTGAGCGGAGGGCAGTAGGGTGCGGCGCTGACAGGTTGACCGAGTGTCGGCAGAAGGACAGAGAGGCGCGAGGAACCCGGCGTGACGTACGGAGACCAAAGCTCTTTCCCGCAGGCCCCCTTCCAGCAGGGCCCCTTCCAGCGGCCGCGACCGGCCGCAGTGCCGCTGTGGCAGCGCTTCCAGGGCGAGGAGTGGCCGACCCTGCGGGAGTTGCTGGCGCCCGCGCGGGGGGTGGTCCGCTGGTGGGCCCTGGTGCCGCTGCTGTTCTGCCTGTGGCCGTTCCTGATCCTCCTGGGGCTCTATCCGATGGCCAGATCGGCACGGCGGCTGGCACGACGGGTGTTCATCGTGCCCGGGCCCCAGGGGATCACCGACGAGGTGGTGCTGCGGGTGCAGCGGATACGGGGGTGGCTGGCGCTCGGGGCGGCGGCCGTGGTGCTGGTCGTGTACGGAACGGCGGACGACTGGGACCAGCTCGACGACCAGTTCGAGACCCGGCTGACGGTCACGCCGCTGCTGGTGCTGGTGACCGCGCCGGTGGTGGTCGGGGTCCTGTTCCGGCTCGCCGGGCCGGCCGCGCGCCCGGCCATGCGGGCGCAGGTGCGGCCGGCGGTCCTGATGGCCCTGCAGTACCTGGGCGCGTGCACGGCGGTGCCGGTGCTGCTGTGGCTCGCCAGTCAGGCGCGGGGCTCGGTCCAGAGGCTCTTCCTCGGGCCGCTGTTCGACCTGCTGGTCCTGGCGTTGCCGATCTGGGTGCTGCTGTTCGTGGCCTTCGCCTCGCCGACAGTGGTGCGCACCGCCTTCACCATGGACCGGGTGCACCCGGTGTTCCCGCCCATCCTGACCGGCGTCCTGGTCTGGGAACTCGCCGCGACCGGACTGCTGTTCGGCGGCCTGCCGCCCGGTCCGCTGCCCGTCCAACTGGGTGCGGTGGTCGGCGGCCCCGCGACGGTGACCGCCGTGTCGTGGTGGGAGGTGCACCGGCTCCGGACGCGCTTCGGCGTCTCCCTGCGCGGGCGGGCGACGGCCGGAAGCGGACGGTAGCGGGGCCGGCGGCGGTCAGGGAGCCAGGACGCGCGCCCGGTGCGGCCGCCCCCTCCGGGCCGGGCGCGCCCGGGAGATCGGGCGGACAATCGACGGCATGGGCGGAGACGACCAGTTCGACACCCTCGGTGACATGTACGAGGAGATGTTCCTCCTGCCGTGGCGCAGGCACCTGGAGTCGTTCAGCGTGTTCGCCGCGCTGGGAGCGGTCGCCGGCCGGAGTGTCCTGGACATCGGGTGCGGGACGGGCCTGTACAGCCGGGAGCTCAAGCGGCGCGGCGCGGCGCGGGTGGTCGGGTACGACGTCTCGGGCGGCATGCTCGACATCGCGCGGCACGCCGAACGCACCGAGCCGCTGGGCATCGAGTACACCGAGCGGAGCGACCTCCTGGACGACGGTGCCTTCGACGCGTGCGTGGCCGTGTACGTCCTGCCGTACGCGGAGGACTACGGAGCACTGCTGTCCCTGTGCGCCCTGGCCTCACGGGCCCTGCGCCGGGGAGGCCGGTTCGTCACCCTGCCGGTGAACCCGGACTTCCACGGCGACCGCGCCTACTACGAGCGCTACGGCCTGCGCCTGGTGGAGACCGAGTCGCGCCACGATGCCTCACGGGTGACCCTGGAACTGTGCTTCGGCCGCTACGACGAACGGGTCACCGCACGGTACTGGAGCCGGGCCACCCTGGAACGGGCCCTGCGGGAGGCGGGCTTCGCCTCGCTCTCCTGGCCCGCCTTCCGGGTCTCCGAGGAAGGAACGGCCCGCCACGGCGAGGACTTCTGGAAGCCGTACCTCGCCTGCCCGCATGCGGCACTCATCACCTGCACCCGAGCCTGACCCCCGAACCGGACACCACCCCGAGCCGGGGTATCCCGGAGCCCGGCTCACGAGCCCGACCCCGACCCCAGAGGCACCACCATGGCGACCACACCACGGGTCCACCGCCGCCCCGGGCCGATCGAGGCGGACGTCCCGTCGTCCCCCGCGCAGGTCGACCCCGCGCAGTGGGACCTGCTGATCGGCCCGGACAACTTCTACAACAGCCACGCCTGGGTGCGCGCGCTGGAACTGGCCCACGGCGACACCGGCGCGGTCACCGCCGCGTCCGGCAGCCGGCTGCTGGGCGCCCTGTCCGTCTGGCCCGGTGAGAACGACGAACCCGGGCTGTTCCACCTGCCCACGCTGCTCCCGGACCTGGCGGCCGCCCGGTCCGCGCGATGGCTGTGGCTGGGAGCCCGGCGCTCGACGTACAACGAACTGGTCTGCACCCGCGGCGAGGAACGCGACCGCACCCTGGAGGTCCTGCTGGAAGCGGCACTGCGGCTGGCACGCGACCGCGGCCTCGCCGGCGTCGTCACGCCGTACCTGAGCGCCGACGATGCCCGGGAGATCGCCCGCAGGCACCCCCGTGCCAGCGTCCTGCTGCACGACGCGGACGCCAACGTCGCCGTCCCGGCCGGCGGCTGGCACGAGCACCTGGCGCGGATGAGCCAGCCCGACCGCACCCGCCGCCGGGCCGAACGGCGCGCCTGCGAGCGCGGCGGAACGGCCGTCGTGTGGCGGCCCCTGGCCCACGGGGACGTGGCCCGGCAGGCCGCGGCCCTGGTGACGCAGACCCGCGCCCGGTACGGCGGCACCGCCGACCCCGCCTGGATGCTCCGCTCCTTCGCGGCCCAGGCCACGACGGGAGTGCTGGACCGGGCCGTCGGCTGCTTCGCCGTCCGTGACGGCCGCCCCGTCGCCGTCACCGTCTGCTACGCCCACCAGGACCGGCTCTACGCCCGCTACTTCGGCTTCGACTACCGCGCCGCCCAGCCCCAGGGCGAGTACTTCGTGCTCTGCTACCAGGCCCCCGTCGACTACGCGGCCGCCGGCGGCTTCCGCCGCTACCGCCTGGCCGTCTCCGCCTGGCAGATCAAGATCCGGCAAGGCGCCGTGCTCTCCCCGCTGGCCGCCGTCGTCCTGCCCCTGCACGGGCGGCTCTGCGACCGGCCGACGGCGGCCCGGCACAACGCCCGGACCGCCCGGCTCTGGACCCGCCGGTGCGCCTCCCGCCCCTGGGCCCTGACACCCGAGTGGAACGACTGGGCCCAGGACGGCCCCGACGCTCCCGCGCCCGGCTGACCACCGCCGACGCCGGAAGGAGACCCGCCGTGCTGCACCTGGTCTACCTGATCCAGCCCACGCCGGCCGCGGAAGCGGACCCCCACGCCTTCTGGGACTGGGTCCGCGCCCGCGAGTCCTGGTACTACGACGGACTCGACACCGTCCTGCGCACCCGGTGGGCGGTACGCACCGTCGGCACCCACGTCCACACCATCGAACACACCGTCAGCTTCGCCGACGAAGCCGACTGGGGCCGCTACCGCCGCCAGGTCGCCGAACGCGGCCGCGACCCCGTCTGGGAACGCCGCCGCACCGAGCAGACCCACTGGTGGACCCTGCTGGACGCCACCCTGCTCAGCGACCCCCCGGTCCCCCTCGGCTTCGACCGCACCCCCGCACCGGGACGCACCCCGTGACCGGCCCCGACGAACTCCTCCGCCGCAGCGGGCACCTGCTCGCCCACGCCCGGTTCATGACCCTGGCCACCACCGACGGCGCCGAACCGTGGGCCTCCACCGTCAACTTCGTGCCGCTGCGCGCCCCCGGCTCCCCCTTGCGGCTGCTCTACTACTCGCTGCGCACCGCCCTGCACTCCCGCAACATCGACCACCACCCCCGCGTCGCGGGCTCGCTCTACCTGACCGGCCTGCCCGGACTCGGCCTGGACGGGGCGCAGTTCACCGGCACCTGCCACGCCATCGGCGACCGGGGCGTGACCGAACACCACCGTCTCTACTACGAGTTGAACTTTCCCGACCCCGCCGTACGGAGCCAATGGCTCCTGCCCGCATCCGACTTCCGGGGCCCGGGGCCCCGCCGCTTCTACACCGTCGAGATCGACCGCTGGTGGCTGCTGGACATCGACCGCTGGCTCCTCGACAAGCACGACCAGCGCATCGAGGTCCCCCTCCACGCCCTCACCGGGCCCGGCTGAGCCACCCGGAGCACCGCCGCCCTCCCGCCGTCACCCGCGGCGGTGGCCTCCCGGCGGTGCGGGGGCGTCCCGCGCACCGCCGCTTCTACCGTTCGCCGCATGTCGCCGCACGCCGTCCGCGCGGCCAAGGAATCGAGGATCACATGACGTCGGCTGTGAAGAGCCAGAAGTTCAACGCCCTGTTCGACTGGTTCGACCTGAACGGGGACGGACAGCTGTCGCAGGAAGACCTGCGCGGCACGGCCGAGGTGTTCGCCCGGACCGCGACCAGGGACGACCAAGCCACCGTCCAGGCCCTCCACGACGCCTTCGCGCGCTGGTGGGACGTCCTGGTGGAGCACGGGGACACCGACGGCGACGGACAGGTCTCGCGCCAGGAGTTCCTCACCGTCATGAAGGCCGACGTGACCACGCCCGCCCACTTCGAGAGCACGGTGCTGGCGATCGCCGACGCCCTGTTGAACGCCTACGACACCAACGGCGACGGTGTCCTCAGCAAGGAGGAGTACGTCCACATGTACGAGCAGCTGGGCGTGCCCCGCGCGCACTCCGAGCAGGCGTTCCCACGGCTGGACCGGGACGGGAACGGGGTGATCAGCCTCGACGAGTTCCGCGAGGCGATCATCGAGTTCTACCTCAGCGACGACCCCGCCGCGCCGGGCAACTTCCTGCTCGGACCGATCGGCTGACGGCCGGCAGCGGGCGACGGCGGCTTCCGGCTGGGCAGCCGCAATAACCCGTGGTCACCCCACGCGCCGACGACGACAATGATCCGGTGACGAGAGCCGACACCACGCCGACGCCCGTCGTCCTCGGCATCGACGACCTCCGGCCGCTTCCCCGGGCCACGCGGATCGCCCGCACGAGCCGCGAGGGCGTCCGGCTCCTGGAGGAGCACCGCGACGGCTTCATCGACGAGCTGTGGCTGGACCACGACCTCGGCGGCGACGACACCGTCATGCCGGTGGTGACCCTCCTGGAGCAGGCCTCCTTCGACGGGCGGCCCTTCCGGATCGGAACGGTCTTCGTCCACAGCGCCAACCCCGTCGGCGCCGCGAGCGTCGTCCGGTCGCTCGCCCGCTGGAACTACCGCGTCCAGCGGGCGACGGCGCCGACCGACGCGCCTCCGCCGACCGGCACCCCTCCCCCGTGGGGTGAATCCCCGGTTCCGCCACGAGCGACGCGTCTCACAGACCAGCCGGCCTCGGCCGCCGATCACGGGTAGGTGGGGAGGGGCCACCGGCCGACTCGCGTCGGCTCGAGTTGAAGCGTGATACCAGTCACGCTTTCGACTCGGACGGCCAGTCCGGCCAGCGCCTGATCGAACTCGGCGGATGTAACTCCTCCGTGGGCCGTGACTGTGAGGGTCCGGCGTTCCGAACAGCGCACCCCATCGGCTATCGGCTGCCCGGGACAGCAGCCGGCGAACTCCAGGAGCCATCCGGCGCTGGCCCGGAGTTCGCCGTCGCTGTCCCGGTGGACCGGGCATCCGAGGGTGGACCAGCGCGCGGCCTGGCCGTCCGTGACGCGCGGGTTGAGGAAGACGGAACCGACCTGCCGGGCATCCGGGCCCTTCGAGTCGAGGAGCAGGCCGCGCCGGCTCCGGTTGGCGAGCACGGCGGCAGTGACCTCCGGTACCGGTGGACGCGCGCCGATCGAGGCTCCCAGTTCAGCCGCGAGCGGCCGGTAGGAGATCGGCGCAGCCGTTGAGCGGGTCAGGCGGAATGTGACAGTGAGAATGGTCCAACGGCCGGGGGTCTCCTTGAAAAGGCTGCTCCGGTGCCGCAGGAGGCAGTCCTGCGCCGAGACGGTCCGCAGGCAGGCCACCCCCCAATCCCAGACCAAGACGCTCGCGAGCGTGTCGGATACCTGCTGGCCGTACGCACCGGCGTTCTGGACCGGGGCCGCGCCGACCGTGCCCGGTATACCAGCCAGGCATTCGATTCCCGCCAGCTGCTCGGCGCCGGCCCACTGGACGAGGTCGGCGAGCGGATGGCCGGCCTGCGCGGTGACGGCCACCGTGACGTCGTCGAGCTTCGTCGTCGTGATGCCACGGGTGTTCATGACCAGGACGGTGCCTGGGTGGCCGGCGTCCGCCCCGATCACGTTGCTGCCGTGCCCCAGGACGACGAGTCCGCGCTGCTCCCGGGTGTCGATCGCGTGAGCGGCATGGTGCCAGTCGCCGGGGTCGGTGAGGTGCAGGACGGTCCCGGCGGGCCCGCCGAGCCGAAGGGTGGTCAGTGAAGCGAGCATGGCCTGGGACACGGTGTTGTCCTCTCAGAGGGCGTTCGATAGGGGAATCCCCCCAACTGTCCGGCTTCCAATGGCGCGGCACGGACTCGGTTCCAGGATCTCGTAGCGGCCGGGCCCGCGT